>JBARYG010000148.1:0-33984 GCA_049647745.1 Mesorhizobium sp. | reverse complement strand
GGGGAGCGAATAAATACGCCGAGAATGTCGGCGGCGTCTGGTATGCGCGTGGCTCTTCCTGGGATGCCACCCAGAAAGACAAGCCGCTGACCCGGTTCTCCTTGTACAAACAGATGCAGCGCGTCTCGAAGGTCATCAGCAAAGGCAACTATACCTATGACAGCATTGCTTCATGGGGCGGCTGCGTCGAGGCACGGCCTTCACCTTATGACGTGGACGATACCCCTCCTTCGACGAGCACGCCCGCGACCTTGTTCGTGCCGATGTTTGCTCCCGATGAAACAGACAACACCTCCTCCAACAAGCCAGCCAACAATAACTGGCATCTGGACGTTACCAGCAGCAGCGACAACGCGGCCCGCCAGCGCTATATGCCAAAATATTTCACCCCCGGCACGTCCGTCACTCAGGCATTCGGTATGGACGAAGGCCCGAACACGAGTTGCAGCACCACGCCAATCACCCCCCTCACCGATGTCTCGAACCAGGAAGGCCTCGATACGGTGAAAGGCGCCATCGACGCCATGCAGGCCAACGGCGCGACCAATGTTCCTGAAGGCATGGCCTGGGGTTGGAGAACGCTTTCCAGCGCCGCTCCTTTTACCGGAGGGCGTTCTGAACTGGGAAAGGGCAACGACAAGGTTCTGATCGTGCTGACCGACGGCGCTAATACCTACTACACCCCCGATTCGGTGCAGGCACAGCCCTATTCAGGCACCTACTATACGTCCGGAGGAAACGATCTCGCCGGCTCGAAAGCCATCTATTCGGCACTCGGGTACGTCAACCCTTATAGTTCCGGGTACAGCTACGGCCGCATCTTCCTTGGAACCAGCAGCAGCGTCAGCAAAACCACCTATACCAACACCAATTACACCAAGGCCATGAACGAGCATTTCGCGACGCTATGTGCCAATGCCAAGGAGAAAAACGTGATCGTCATGACGATCGCCCTGGATCTCGACCCGAACAAGACGGCCGACGTGACGCAAATGAATGCGCTCAAGGCGTGCTCATCGGATTCCCGCTTCCGCAAGGACCCGACAGATCCCAGCAAGCCCGCGAAACTGTTCTGGAACTCGACAGGCGCAAGCTTGTCAGACGATTTCAAGGAAATCGGCAACGAATTGTCCAACCTGCGCATCGTAAGCTGAAACTACAGCCGCCCGGAACAAACCGTTCCTCCGGGCGGCTACTGCATTTGCCTGCTCACATCGGGCGGCGAGCGGCCTGACCCCGTTCCGGTTCGACCATCTTGCGATAGAGATGCCAGGTCGCGTGGCCGAGCACCGGCATGACCACGGCAAGTCCCGCAAAAAGCGGTATCGAACCGATCACCAACAGCACGGCGACGATCAGCCCCCACGCTGCCATCTGCAGCGGGTTCATCATCACGGCGCGCACCGACGTTTCTATCGCGGCCACCGCACCGGCATCACGGTCGAGCAGCAACGGAAAAGCGATCACGGTGGTTGCCAGCACGACGACGGCAAAGACCAGCCCCACCGCATTGCCGACAACAATCAGCGTCCAGCCTCGGCTCGTCGTCAGCACATCACGAAGGAAACCACCTATCGACGCCGGAGCCTGATCGCCGAAAAGGCTGGTATAGATCGATTGCGCGGTGAACAGCCATACCAGGAACAGCGCCACCAGCATGGCGCCGATCACCATGATCGACGGCAGGGCCGGTGAATGGCGCACGTCGAAGGCATGTCGCCACGCGGTGTCCAGACCCAGTTCGCGTCGCCGGCTTATCTCGTAAAGCCCGATTGCCGCGAGCGGCCCGAGTAGGGCAAAGCCGGACATCAGCGGATAGATGAGATGAATAGCGTTGCCGCCGGTGGACCACCGCGTCAGGATCAGCCCGACAATGGGATAGATCAGGCACAGGAAGACGTAATGCGACGGCCTAGCCCAGAAATCCTCGAAACCGAGTCGTAGCGCATCACCCATATCCGAGGTGGTGATACGGCGCACCGTGGGTTGCGCAAGCATCCCGCGAGCATCCGCCATGACGTGAAAACCGGCCATAACCTTCCTCCCGTATGTCGGGGACGGTCACCGCCTGGATGGCCGCCCATGGCTGCCACTTAAAGGAACTGGTGGCGATGATAGCCCATCCAACCCGGTTTGTCGTCGTTTTGTTCCGGATGTCGCAAAGGTTTGAAGCTTCCCTTGCCCCTATCTTTTTTACCCGCTGCCCGCCAAAAGCCATGATCGCGGCTATGTGGGGAAGCAATGATGCCTATCAATGCGGAAAATAGCGGCTCGTCCAATTCCGAACCGATCGAGCCGGCGCGGCGCGTCTTGCTTGTCGGTGGGGGTCTTGCGCTGTTGTGGGGACTCGCAGGTTGCGGCAGCCTGCCCACCGGCAACGGCGCCGGCGCATCCACGGCCGCCAGCGGCCTCGTCACCGGCATCCGCAGCACCAATGGTCTGGGATCCCTCTCACCCGATTCGCAACTGGAACGGGCAGCCCTCCAGCAGGCCTTCTATATGGCGCAAGCCGGCCGCATGGTTCACACCACCGGCTGGGGCAGGGATTTTTCTTCCCGCGTCAAGGACAACAATATCAAAGGAGCGGCGGCGGAAAACATCGCCGAGGGCCGCATAGACCTGCAGCGGCTTTTTGACATGTGGATGCACTCGGCCCCGCACCGCCGCAATCTGCTCGACCCGCGATTCACCCGGTTCGGGCTTGCCTATGCCAGCGACGGCAAGAACCCTGAATGGCGCTATTGGGCGCTGGTACTTGGGAAGTAGTCGTTCAGTCCATGTGGGCGGCCGGCGCGCCGCCTGTGGGTGCGTATTTCGGCTTGCGCAGCAAGAACACCAACGGCAAGGCGAACAACGTCACCACCATCATCAGCTTGAAGTCGTTGACGTAGGAAATCATCAGCGACTGGATGTTGACCAGCCCGTCGATCTGCGACAGGGCTGTCGGGTCGCCGCTCGCCGCTGCCGGCGATGCGGCCCATAGATTGGGGTTGAAGGGGTTGATAAAGGCGGAAAGTTCCGCGTGGTTGATCTGCGCGTTGCGCACCAGCATCACCGACACGATCGAGATGCCGATCGATGAGCCGATGTTTCGCACAAGCGAAAACAGCGCCGTGGCGTCGGTGCGGTAACGGGCATCCAGCGTGGCGAAGGCGACCGTCGACAATGGTACGAACACCAACCCGAGCCCGAGCCCCTGGATAATGCCGGACGAAATGATGAGCCAATCATCCATCTGCGGCGAGAAACCGGCCATCGTATAAAGCGACTGCGAGGTGAGCAGCAGGCCGATGACCACCAGCAGCCTGGCATCGACCTTGTGCATGATCCGCCCGACCACCAGCATGGAGATCATCGTGCCGACGCCGCGCGGCGCCATGACGACACCGATGGTAATGGTCGGATAGCCGAAGATCGTCGACAGCATCGGCGGCAATAGCGCGAGGCTCGCTAGAAGGATCACACCGATGACGAAGATGAACACCAGTCCAGTCGCGAAATTCCGGTCGAGAAATATTTTTGGATCGATGAAAGGGTTCTCCGCCGTCAGCAGATGGACGATGAATACCCAAAAACCGGTGATGGCGAGGCCGAATTCAATCCATATCTCGACGGAGGAAAACCAGTCCATTTCGCCGCCACGATCGAGCATGAGTTGCAGCGCGCCCACGCCCAGCGACAGCATGGCGAAGCCGAAGAAATCGAACCCGCGCTGGCGTCTGGCGATGCTCGGCAGATAGACGATCATGCCGAGAAACGCGACGATACCGATCGGCAGGTTGATGAAGAACACCCAGCGCCAGTTAAAACTTTCGGTCAACCAGCCACCAAGCGTCGGCCCGATGATCGGCCCGACCATGATGCCTGCACCCCATATGGCCATGGCCTGGCCATGGCGTTCCCTGGGGTTGATGTCGAGAAGAAAAGTTTGCGAGAGTGGCACGATCGCCGCTCCGAACACACCCTGCATCAGGCGAAACAGCACCATCTCCCCAAGGCTGGTGGCAACGCCGCACAGCATGGAAAAGATGACGAAGCCGACCACCGAACCAAGAAACAGCTCTTTACGCCCGAAGCGGTCCGCCAGCCAGCCGGTGACCGGCGTCATGATGGCCGCGGAGACGATGTAGGACGTGAGCACCCAATTGATGGTGTCGGTCGACGCGCCAAGGTCGCCCACCATCGAGGGCAGCGCCACATTGGCGATGGTGGTGTCGAGCACCTGCATCACCGTCGCCAGCATGATCGAAATGGTGATCAGGCCGCGATGGGGCACTTCGCGATGGGTTTCAACCTGGCTCATGACGACGCGATTCTAAGTTCGGTATAAGAGGCTTCTGCTCGAATTATTCGGCGGCCTTCGCATGCCCGAAGATGTGCGGCAGGCCACGCGAGACGCCCGTGTCAACGGTTACTGTCGCGCTCATGCCGGTACGCAGCGCCAGCTTTGCATCCGGATCGGTCAATTCGAGACGCACGGGAATGCGCTGCGTGACCTTGACCCAGTTACCGGTGGCGTTCTGCGCCGGTAGCAGCGAGAACTCGGCGCCCGTTCCAGCGCCTACCGCCTGCACGGTCGCCTCGAATGTCTTGTCGGGATAGGTATCGAGGACCACCTCAGCCTTCTGGCCCGGCTTCATATGGGTAAGCTGCGTTTCCTTGAAATTGGCGTCGATCCAGGTGTCGCCGGTCTCCACCAGGGAAAACAGCGGCGTTCCGACACTCACGAACTGACCGACCTTGAAGGACGACGCCTGCGCGATGATGCCAGCAGCCGGCGCGCGCACAGTGGTTTGCGCAAGATCGTACGCCGCCTTGTCGCGCGCCGCCAGCGCAGCCATCACAGTCGGATGATTGTTGGTCTCGATGTCGGGGTTGCCGCCAAGGGCGGCCTTGGCGCTTTCAATGCCCTGCTTGGCCACGGACAATTGCTGCTTGGCCTTGTCGAGGTCGTTGCGCGCCTGATCCAGCGAGGATTTCGTGTTGATGCCTTTGTTGGCCAGATCGGCGGCCCGGTCATATTGCGACTGCGAGTAGTCGACCTCGCTGGCGGCCGAGCGCTCCTGCGCCATCGACTGGTTGTAGGCCGCGCGCAACTGCTCGACATTGAGGCGGGCGGCGGCAACGGCGGCGTCGGCCTGGGCCAGCGCGATCCGATATGGCTCAGGATCGATGGCAAACAGCACGTCGCCCTTCTTGACCAACTGGTTTTCAGCAATGTTTACGGTGACGACGCGCCCTCCGGCTTCCGAAGCGATCGAGACACGGGCCTGTTGAAGATTGGCGTTTTCCGTCTCTTCATAGCGGCCGCCGGTGACCCAGACATAGCCGCCGGCAGCGGCCAGCGCGAGCGGCACCACCAGCATCAGCACAAAACGGCCACGGCGACGCGCCTTCTTCTTCGGCGCCGGCTGCGGCTCCGGATTGTCCGGAAGAGCGACAGACACGGGTGCGGCCGGCTGCGTCGTCGGGCTTTCCATTTCAAGCTTGGTCGCGTTTTCGTCGATTTTCGTCACGGCGTTCATGTTGCTGCGCTTTCTGCAGTTTTTATTGTCGGGCACGACGATGTTTCGCCGTCCGCAAGGTTCTCGATTATGTTCAACAATCCTTTGACCAGGATGCGGCGTTCTTCGGGCGACAGGCCGGCAAGCGCGCGTTCATAGACATCACCAGCCAAACCCTTCACGCTGGCATAGGCTTCACGCGACTTTTCGGTCGGGAATATCGTGCGTACGCGCCGGTCGGCGGCGTCCGAGCGGCGTTCTATCCAACCACCCTCCTCCATCCGGTCGATAAGGCGCGACACGCTGATCGGCTCGATTTCGAGGAGTTCGGCAAGGCGCGCCTGTGCGACGCCCTCTTCTTTCGTCACCCGGACCAGCAGTCGCCACTGCGCGGCCGAAAGGCCAAAGCCGCTGGCGCGTGCCTCGAAGCGCCGGCGCATCAGCCGTGCCGCGTCGTGGATGAGAAAACCGAGCCTATCCATACCATCTGTTACCATGAGCGGCATATATAATAAGCGTGCTTATGATTCAAGATGCGAACAGCCGGAGATGAATGCAAAACTGCATGGCAGCCGTGCACCCAGCACGTATCGTTAATTTCCGGTAACCGCGGCGTCCTGCCCGCCAGCCCAACTATTCCGCGCGGGAAAGCCGTAGCGTTCTTGACTCTGACAGGCGTCCGGCCTATCTCACCGCCACGTTAGCACTCTCTCATAGCGAGTGCTAACCGCTGTTCGGGCTTGGCCCGGACGGAGGAAAATGGACAACATTCCCACTGAGGACGTAAAAATGGCAAAGTCGAAATTCCGGCCGCTGCATGACCGCGTGGTCGTTCGCCGTGTCGAATCCGAGGCAAAGACGGCCGGCGGCATCATCATCCCCGATACCGCCAAGGAAAAGCCGCAGGAAGGCGAGATCGTCGCCGTCGGCTCCGGCGCCCGCGACGAGAGCGGCAAGATCATTGCTCTGGACGTCAAGGCCGGCGACCGCATCCTTTTCGGCAAGTGGTCGGGCACCGAAGTCAAGCTCAATGGCGAAGACCTTCTGATCATGAAGGAATCCGACATCATGGGCATCATCGGCTGATCACGCCGACCTTGCTTGCACCATCAATCTGAATTTCGGGCTTAGAGCCCAGGAGCATAAAAATGGCTGCCAAAGACGTAAAATTCTCCCGTGACGCCCGCGAGCGTATGCTGCGCGGTGTCAACATCCTCGCCGACGCGGTGAAGGTCACGCTTGGCCCGAAGGGCCGCAACGTCGTCATCGACAAGTCGTTCGGCGCGCCGCGCATCACCAAGGACGGCGTCACCGTCGCCAAGGAAATCGAGCTTGAAGACAAGTTCGAGAACATGGGCGCGCAGATGGTCCGCGAAGTCGCTTCGAAGACCAACGACAAGGCCGGCGACGGCACCACGACCGCGACCGTCCTCGCCCAGGCGATCGTTCAGGAAGGCCACAAGTTCGTTGCCGCCGGCATCAACCCGATGGACCTGAAGCGCGGCATCGACATGGCCGTGTCCGACGTCGTCGCCCAGCTCGTAAAGTCGGCCAAGAAGATCAAGACCTCGGAAGAAGTCGCTCAGGTCGGCACGATTTCGGCCAATGGCGATGACTCGGTCGGCAAGATGATCGCGGAAGCGATGCAGAAGGTCGGCAACGAAGGCGTCATCACCGTCGAGGAAGCCAAGACCGCCGAGACCGAGCTGGAAGTCGTCGAAGGCATGCAGTTCGACCGCGGTTACCTGTCGCCCTACTTCGTCACCAACCCCGACAAGATGGTCGCCGATCTCGAGGACGTCTATATCCTCCTCCACGAGAAGAAGCTGTCCAACCTGCAGGCGATGCTGCCGATCCTGGAGGCTGTCGTTCAGTCGTCCAAGCCGCTGCTCATCATCTCGGAAGACGTCGAAGGCGAGGCTCTGGCCACGCTGGTCGTCAACAAGCTGCGTGGCGGCCTGAAGATCGCCGCCGTCAAGGCTCCGGGCTTCGGCGATCGCCGTAAGGCCATGCTGGAAGACATCGCCATCCTCACCGGTGGCCAGGTCATCTCCGAAGACCTCGGCATCAAGCTCGAGAACGTAACGCTGGCCATGCTCGGCCGCGCCAAGAAGGTGTCGATCTCCAAGGAGAACACCACCATCGTCGACGGCGCCGGCAAGAAGGGCGAGATCCAGGGCCGCGTTGCCCAGATCAAGCAGCAGATCGAGGAAACCACGTCCGACTACGACAAGGAGAAGCTGCAGGAACGTCTGGCCAAGCTCGCCGGTGGCGTCGCGGTCATCCGCGTCGGCGGCTCGACCGAGGTCGAGGTCAAGGAAAAGAAGGACCGCGTTGACGACGCCCTGAACGCAACCCGCGCGGCTGTTGAAGAAGGCATCGTGGCTGGCGGCGGCGTCGCCCTGCTGCGCGCCTCCACCAACATCAAGGCGACCGGCGCCAATGCCGACCAGACCGCCGGCATCTCCATCGTTCGCAAGGCTCTGCAGGCTCCGGCCCGCCAGATCGCTTCGAACGCCGGTGAGGAAGCCTCGATTGTCGTCGGCAAGATCCTCGACAACAAGGGCGTTTCCTACGGCTACAACGCAGCCAAGGACCAGTACGGCGACCTGATCTCGCTCGGCATCGTCGACCCGGTCAAGGTCGTGCGCACCGCCCTTCAGGACGCAGCCTCGGTGGCCGGCCTGCTCGTCACCACCGAAGCCATGATCGCCGACGCTCCGAAAAAGGAGTCGGCCGGCGGTGGCATGCCTGGCGGTATGCCTGGCGGTATGGGCGGCATGGGCGGTATGGATTTCTGATCCAAACCCATCGCTTCGTTACGGAAAGGGCGCCCAAGGGCGCCCTTTTTGTTCATTGGAACCAACCCGCGCACCGCCCGTTTCCCCAGGCAAGTTAAGCCAGGAAACACCCCAGGAGATGCGCAATGGTGAACAAGGATCAGGTGGCGGGCGTCGCCAAACAGGTCAAAGGTTCTGTCAAGGAAGCCGCGGGCAAGGCAACCGGCGACAGGAAGACCGAAGTCAAGGGCAAGGCGGAAAAGGTCGCCGGCAAAGTCCAGAAGGCCTATGGCGACATAAAGAGCGACGTCAGGAAAGCGCTCTGAACCATTCGAAACATGGAAACAAGGGCGGCTTCGGTCGCCTTTTCTTTGTACAGGATTAACTCCTGATTCCACCCGTCACCGTCCTCATAACCATTGGCCAGGTATTCAATCGTGTGCGTCGAACGAAAGTTTCCACACAAGCCATGCCGATCATCGGTTGATTTATCAGGAAATGCCCGCGCGGGGCTGGACATAGGCAAAAGCGGCGGATATATGCCCGCCATCGTTGGTTTTTCCGGCGTCCGTGGGTGCGTAGCTCAGTTGGTAGAGCAGCTGACTCTTAATCAGCGGGTCACAGGTTCGATCCCTGTCGCACCCACCACATTCCGCTGAAATCCAAAAGCCGAACTCTCATTCGCCTCCGGGTTTTCTTGACGAGAAAACTCCTGCCACGGCGTTACCGTCCGACCCACGGCCGCCTGATTGCCAAATCGCAATGTGCCAATAACGAGGTAAAGACGCGGGCCTAATCTCTCGCACGGGGTCGCGAGCCGCGAAGCATCCCTCAGCGTCAACAAATCCGCGATAATCTATTTAAAACAAACAAGAAGTTGGCTGGGGAACCTGGATTCGAACCAGGACTAACGGAGTCAGAGTCCGTGGGTCTACCGTTAACCTATTCCCCAAGGCGCGCTGACATTCAACGCCCGGTGAAACGCTTCGGATCGATAGCCAAGCGTGGCAGCCAGATCCCGTTTCTGCGCTGCCTTTTAGACGCCACCGCAAAATAGTCAAGCCTTGTCCATCGACATGAATGGCGGCTAACCATTCGCTAAATGAGCATCCGTGTGGCGACAGCCGATCCGCATCCGAAGTTGCATGGTCACAGGCTATCTACGTAGACATCGGCGCGATTTTTTAACCTGCCCGCTCTTGGTGATCCTGCACAGCGCTGCTAATCTGGCCCCAACGTAAAAACATATGCGCGTGCTGCGTCCAGACTATCGGTTCGCGCGGCGCTGGAAGGAACGACAGTGGAAGACCGCGACACCGGCGCCAATGCGCCGGCGCTAGGCGTGTCAAGCGGTATCCCGACGCCGAACGGCACCGGGAATCCGTCCGTGGCGAGGCCCTCAGGCCATGCTACGGCGCATGCATCCGGAAACGGAACGGCGGAAGACCGCAATCAGGGTCCGAAAAAGAAGCGACGCAAGCGCAAGCGAGGCCGAAAGGTTTTCGTGCGCAATGAAGGCTCCCTGCCCGGCCTCACGGCGCCAGAGACTATGCAGACGCCGGAGAAGGTCACGCCGGCTGCCGTCGAAACTTCGCCTGCCGCTGCACCGATCCGGGCCACGTCGCATCGGCCATATTCGCCGGCGCACGAATTGCCGGTCTTTGCCGCGCTCGATCTTGGTACCAACAATTGCCGGCTGCTCGTCGCCATTCCGACGCGCTACGGCCAGTTCCGGGTAATCGACGCCTTTTCACGAATCGTGCGGCTTGGCGAAGGTCTCTCGGCAAGCGGCCGGCTGAGCGATGACGCGATGGACCGGGCAGTCGAGGCGCTGAAAATATGCGGAGACAAACTCGGTCATCGCAAGATCAAGCGGGCAAGGCTTATCGCGACCGAGGCTTGCCGCTCGGCCGAGAACGGCGCCGATTTCATCACGCGCGTGAAGGACGAGGCCGGCCTGGAACTGGAGATCATCGATCGGCAGACCGAGGCGCGGCTCGCCGTATCCGGCTGCGGCTCACTGATCGAGCGGGATACGCAAGGCGTAGTGCTATTCGACATCGGCGGCGGTTCGTCCGAGATCGCGCTGATCGACCTCACCGGGCGCCGCTCTCAGAGACTGGCCAATCACATCGTCTCATGGACCTCCCTGCCGGTCGGCGTCGTCTCTCTGGCAGAGCGATTCGGCGGCCGTGCCGTCAGTCGCGAAACCTTTGCGGCGATGATCGAGGATGTCGCGCGCCACCTTGATGCCTTCGAGGGGCGCGACCGCCTGAAGCATATCGTGGCGGGGTCGAGGTTCCACCTGCTTGGCACCTCCGGCACGGTCACTACACTGGCGGGCGTGCATCTCGACCTCGAACGCTACGACCGCCGCCGCGTCGACGGCTTGTGGATGGATCGCAACAGCGTCGACGCCATGGTTGACCGACTCGTCGGCTGGGATTTCCAGCAGCGCGTCGCCAATCCGTGCATCGGCGCCGATCGCGCCGACCTCGTTCTGGCCGGTTGCGCCATCCTGGAAGCGATCCGCGCGGTATGGCCATCGGAGCGTTTGCGCGTCGCCGACCGTGGCTTGCGTGAAGGCATATTGAGCGAACTGATGGCCGATGACGGCGCGTGGCGCAGCAGTTGGCGTGGCGGATATCGGCAATGACGAAGAAACCCGGAACACCGACGACGGCCGGCATGCGCGTCATGAAAACGCGCATCAAGAAGAAAAGCGGCCTGAAGGAATCGTCGCGGCGCTGGCTCGAACGCCACATGAACGACCCCTACGTCCAGCGCTCGAAGGCCGACGGCTACAAGTCGCGCGCGGCTTACAAACTCATCGAGATCGACGACCGCTACAATCTCCTGAAGCCCGGCATGAAGGTTATCGACCTCGGGGCGGCGCCCGGCGGCTGGTGCCAGGTCGCGGCAAAGCGGACCGGCTCGACGGCGGAAAAGCCGCATGTGGTCGGCATCGACTATCTCGGTATGGACCCGGTTCCCGGAACGGTTGTCCTGGAAATGGATTTCCTGGACGATGCAGCACCCGCACGGCTCATCGAGGCATTGGGCGGCGAGCCGGACGTGGTGCTGTCCGACATGGCGGCGCCGACGACCGGCCATCGGCGAACGGACCATATCCGGACCGAGCATCTGTGCGAGGTAGCTGCCGATTTCGCCATTTCGGTGCTGAGGCCCGGCGGCCATTTCCTGTCGAAGACATTTCAGGGCGGCACGGAACATGAGGTGCTGGCGCTACTGAAGAAGAATTTTCGCTCGGTGCATCACGTCAAGCCGCCGGCCTCGCGCGATGAATCGGTGGAACTTTATCTACTGGCCAAGGACTTCAACGGCCGCACCACGCCGGACCAGGCATAACGGCAAGCCCGTGCCTTCATTCAGCGGTCGCTGCCGATTCCACCGGCTTGGCCGGAGCCGCACCGTGGCCGGATACGGCGCTGCCGGCATCGGGCGCCAGCCTCACGAACCAGAAAGCCGCCAGCGCGGATATGGCCGCGACGATGAAGAACGCGATATGAAAGTCGGTGAGCGTCAGCGGGCCGCCATGCACATGCGTCGTCGTTTCCAAGATTCCGCCGGCCATCGCCACGCCAAGGGCGATGGAAAGCTGCTGGCCGACGGCGGCGATCGGCGTCGCCTTGCTGGTGTCGGCAGATGAAATCTCGGCATAGGTCAGCGCATTGATGCCGGTGAAAAACATCGAGCGCAGGAAGCCGCCCGCCAGCAGAACGACGAGGATAAGCGCATAAGGCGTTTCGGGGGTGAAGAAGCCGTTCGCTCCGACCGAGGCCGCCGAGATCAGTGATCCGAAAACCAGAACTTTCCGGAATCCGCCTATCCGAAACACCCACGTGGTGACGAGTTTCATACCCATGGCGCCGATCGCCGAGACGAAGGTAATCATGCCGGACTGGAACGGCGTCAACCCGAATCCGATCTGGAGCATGAGCGGCAGCAGGAACGGCACGGCGCCGATGCCGATGCGGAACAGGCCGCCGCCAAGCACGCAGGCGCGGAATATCTCGTTACGGAACAGGTCGAGCGCCAGCAGAGGATTTACCGCGCGGCGCGCATGTAGAAGGTAAAGCGTACCCGAGAGCAGGCCAACGGCCGTCGTGACGATGCCGACATAAGGCGGTAGCGCCGCCAGCCCCATGACCGAGAGGCCGAAAACCACCCCCGATGCGGCGACGCCGCTCAGGATGAAGCCCGGAACGTCAAGGCGCGGCGTTACTGCCGAGGGCGTCTTCGGCAGGAAACGGGTGGCAAGCCAGATCCCGACGATGCCGATCGGCACATTGATCAGGAAAATCCAGTGCCAGGACAAATAGGTGGTGATGAAACCGCCGATCGGCGGTCCGACCAGAGGCCCGACCAGCGCTGGAATGCTGAGCCAGGACATGGCGGCCACCAGGTCTTTCTTAGGCGTGGCACGCACCAGCACGAGCCGCCCCACCGGCGTCATCATGGCGCCACCCATGCCTTGCAGGAAGCGCGAGACGACGAAGGCGGTCAGCGAATTCGACATCGCGCAGGCGACCGAGCCGACCATGAACACGCCGATTGCCGTGCGGAAAATATTCTTGGCGCCGAAGCGGTCGGCCATCCAGCCGCTGACGGGAATGAAAATCGCCAGGGACACCAGATAGGCGGTCAGCGCCAGCTTCAGGGCGATCGGGCTAGTGTTTATGTCGATCGCGATCGCCGGTAACGAGGTCGCGATGACCGTCGAGTCCATGTTCTCCATGAACAGGGCTACCGCGAGGACAAGCGGAATGATGCGGTTCACGATCGGGTTCCAGATAAAGTAAGCATGCCTTTATCCCGAAACCGGGGCCATTCTCGGGAGACATGCTTCAGGAATCGGTCGCCGACCGGGGGCTTATCGGCGGGCATTGCCGTTATCATGTCGGCACGCCGATGTCGCGTGCGGGGCCTGTCACATTTGCGCGACGAGCGGGTGTGCGCCCTACCCCACCCACTTCTCATAGTCGGACACCAACAGATGCAGCGGCGCCACGTCTTCCTCGACGTCAGCGAAACGACCGATCGGTTCGCGGAAGATGTTGTCGGTCAGGTCGTCGTTGACGGTCGAGACCTCGCCGATCAACACGTCCCTGCCCTCACCCCAGAAAGCGTGCCAGACGCCCGGCAGAAGGGTAACGCTTTCGCCCGGATCGAGCTTCAACAAGCCGCCGGCCGGCAGCTTGCGGATGGTACCGTCGACCGGCACGGAAACCTCCGCCTTGGGGTCGATGCCGCCTTCCGCGTCCGGCATGAACAGTTCCAGCACCAGTTTGCCGCCGCCGCGGTTGATGATGTCTTCCGCCTTGATGACGTGGCGATGCATCGGCGACAACTGGTCCTTGCGCGAAATCATGATCTTTTCCGCGTAGAGCATGCCGGCGCCCTTCTTCATGTCCTCGAAGCGGCCGTTGCGGACGGTGAACAGGAACAGGCCAAGGTCAGCGAATTTACCTTGCCCGTAATCGGTGATGTCCCAGCCCAGCAGCGAACCGAAGATGCCCGCCGAACTTTCGCGGCGAGCCTTCATCTCTTCCGGCGTCCAGTAGGCGAAGGGCGGCATGATGTAGCCGAACGAACGGATGAAGGCGTCGGCCTCGCGAATGACGGTGTTGATATCGGAGCGCTTCATAGTTCTTGACCTCCCAAAGCCGGACTGGCCGCGTATTCGGTCCGCATAGCTGAGCGCAATTCCCGTGTCGATTCAAGGCAGCCCGAACACAAGCCGGACGTGACACGCAGCAGGATCAGGGCCATAAACAACACGTTTTCTCAAGGGGACAAAAATGCCCAGCATTCACGATCTCGATACGCCGTCCGTCCTCATCGACGTCGACCGCGCCGAAACCAATATAGCGCGCGCACAAGCCCACGCCGACAGGCAGGGCCAGAAATTCCGGCCCCACATCAAGACCCACAAGCTCCCCTATTGGGCAAGAAAGCAGGTTGCAGCGGGCGCCGTCGGCATTACCTGCCAGAAGATCGGTGAGGCGGAAGTGATGGCCGACGCCGGGCTCACCGACATTTTTCTTCCCTACAACATCCTTGGTCGCGCCAAGCTGGAACGGCTGCTTGCCCTGCACCGGCGCGTGACCCTGTCCGTCACCGTCGACAGCGCGCAAACGCTGGACGGCCTTGCCGCGACGTTCACCGACGCCGGCCATCCGCTCGAAGTACTGGTCGAATGCGACACCGGCATGGGTCGTTGCGGCGTCCAGTCGGCCGACGAGGCGGTGGCGCTAGCCCGTGGCATCGATGCGGCGCGCGGCCTTTCCTTCGGCGGGCTGATGACGTTTCCGGCTGCCGGGCGCCCGGAAGAGGCCGAGGCATGGCTAAGTGGCGCGCGCGACGCGCTTGGCGCATCAGGCCTTGCCTGCAAGCGTATCTCCAGCGGCGGCACGCCCGATATGTGGCGCGACGCAGGGGAGACGGTCGTCACCGAATATCGCCCCGGCACCTACATCTACATGGATCGCTACCAGATCGCGCACGGCGCGGCGACGCTGGACGACTGCGCGCTCACCGTGCTGGCAACCGTGGTCAGCCATCCGACGGCAACGCGGGCCATCGTCGATGCCGGCTCCAAGGCGCTTTCCAGCGATACGCTTGGCCTTTCGGATTTCGGCGAAGTGCTGGGTATGCCCGGCGCCACCGTCAGCGGGCTTAGCGAGGAACACGGCAAGTTGCTGCTCTCAGGTGACGCCAGGCTCGCCATCGGCGATCGCGTGCGTATCGTTCCCGATCATTGCTGTGTCGTCGTCAACCTGTTCGATCAGGTGCATCTGATCTCCGGCGAGCAGGTGCTGGAAACGCTGCCGGTAGCGGCTCGCGGCCGCTTGGCCTGAACCGGAGACTATTGCCGTTCGGCATTGCGCGCGGCGATGCGGCGCATGGCGGTTACCCGGCGGCGAAGGATCTCGGTTCGCATCGCGGTCAGGTGGAGCGCGAAGAACAAAACGGTGAAACCCACCGCCATCACCAGCAACGGCCGCAACAGGCTGGGGTCGATGGTCGGCCCGTCCAGCCGGAATACGGACGCCGGCTGGTGCAGCGTGTTCCACCAGTCGACCGAAAACTTTATGATCGGGATGTTGACGAAGCCGACCAGCGTGATGATCGCCGCCGCCCATGCGGCCCGCCCCACGTCGTCAAGCGCGCGCGTCAGCGCGATGATGCCGAGATACATCAGGAACAGCACGAAGACTGAGGTCAGCCGCGCATCCCACACCCACCAGGTGCCCCACATCGGCTTGCCCCAGATGGAGCCGGTGACCAATGCCAGCGCGGTAAAAACCGCGCCAATGGGCGCCGCGGACTTGAGCGCCACGTCGGCCAGCGGGTGGCGCCAGACCAGCGTTCCCAGCGCCGAGACGGCCATCAGCGAGTAACACAGCATGGCCAACCAGGCGAACGGCACATGGATATACATGATGCGAACGGTGGTGCCCTGCTGATAGTCCGCGGGCGCGGCGAAGCTCATATAGAGCCCGATGGCAAGGATGACCGTGGCAATTGCCGCAAACCACGGGACAAGACGATCGGCCAGCCCGATGAAACGCGTTGGATTGGCAAAATCCGTCCAGGTAGCGGGGCGCTCGCTCATATCGCTCATGCGCCATTACATAAACCGGCACGGCGGCTGCGGCAATCGAGTGTCGATGTCGCAGGCTATGGCTGCGAGGACGCCGCGATCAGGCGGCGACCTCTTTCACCGGAGAGATGCGGCTCAGGCGACGAACCTCCTCGTCGTTGAGCAGGCCGCCGGCGCGCAGCAGGGCGGCAAAGCGGCCGTTGCGCAACGAGAGTTCGGCAAAGCCGCCCATCTCGACCACCCTGCCCTTGTCCATGAACACGACCAGATCGGCATCGCGAACGGTAGTCAGACGATGCGCGATGATGAAGGTGGTGCGGTCACGCCGCAACTCGTCGATGGCCTCCTTGACGCGGTCTTCCGTCTCCACGTCCAGTGCGCTGGTCGCCTCGTCGAGCACGAGGATGGGCGCGTCCTTCAGAACGGCGCGGGCGATGGCAATACGCTGGCGTTCACCGCCGGAAAGCTGGCCGCCCCGTTCGCCCACCAGCGTGTCGTAGCCGCTGCCCTTCGACAGGATGAAGTCCTGTGCGGCGGCAGCGGCGGCGGCGGCATGGACCTCGTCATAGGTTGCATCGGCGCGGCCGACGCGGATGTTGTCCTCGATCGAACGGTTGAGCAGACCTGCATCCTGGAACACGGTAGCGATCGAACTGCGCAGCGACTTGCGGGTCACCGTACGCGTATCGACGCCATCGACCAGGATACGGCCACTGTCTGGCGAAAAGACGCGCTGCAGAAGGTTGATCACCGTCGTCTTGCCGGCGCCGGTCGGGCCGACGATGGCGATGGTCTGGCCGGCCTGCACCTCAAAGGATACGTCATAGACGCCCTGACCCGAATTGGCGAACTCGAAGGAGACATTCTCGAAGCGGACATGGCCGGTCACCGAGCCGAGGTCGCGCAGGCCTTCCGGCTCGGCCGCATCCACAGCGGAGTCCTCCAGTCGGTAGAATTCCTCGAGCTTGGCGCGGGCATCCGATATCTGATTGACGAAGGCCGATATCTGGTCGAGCCGAGCGATCAGAATTGTCGCGAAACCGGTGAAGGCGACGACATCGCCGATGCGCAACTGGCCGTGCGTTACCAGATAGGCGCCGATCAGAAGCACGACCATCATCGAGATGGTCGAGGACAGGCGCTGCAACGCGCTGGCGATAGCCCACCAGTCAAGCACCGGGTTCTGGGCGCTGAGAAGATTGCGGACGTGCTGGCGCAGCGTCTCGGCTTCAAGGCCGATGCGATTATAGCTCTGCAGCACCGAGACGTTGCTGACCGTATCGGTCACATGGCCGAAGACTTTGTGATAGTGCCGCTCGACATTCGCCTGGCCCACCTTGGTCTTGCGCGTGACCAGCCGTCCGACACCGACATAGACAACACCGAGCACCAAAAGGACGGTAGCCATGCGAACGTCCAGGTTGAGCGCGGTGGGAACCAGCAGGCACAGCGCAACCGCTGCCGACAGGTGCTGGCGCATGAATTCGAGCCACAGGCTGAACAGTGCCTCGATCGCGCGCAGCAGCGTATGCAGAGAATTGGAAGTACCCCGCTGCTGGTGCCACGACAGCGGCATAGCGATGACGCGCTCGAACGACTGGCAGAGCAGTTCGCCCCGCCTTGCATGGGCAAAGCGGTCCGCACTGCGGGCAACCCACACGAAAGCGACGATGTTGAACGCGCCCAAGGTCGCCCACAGGGCCAGCGTCGGCACGACATCCTGCTTGTCGGTCATAGCGTCGATGACGCGACCGAACAGGATGGGTTCAAGGATGGTTATGATCGCAAGGGTTACATTGGCCGCGCAAATAAACGCGACGCGCTTCTTGTTCGAAGCAAGGTAACCTAGTGCTCTCCAGTAGATTTGCAGAAGGGACACTCGCCTACTCCACCGAACTCATTGTGCAGCGTGTTGATGTAGCAGAGACCTATCGATTGAAGGCTCGCATAACAATGCCCTCAATGGCCTTCTGTTCCGATTCTGCGAACAAAACATGACAACGGATCGAAATCTGGCGTGATCGCCTAACGGTTTGAGAAGACAGGTAAAATGTTAGTTGTGCGGCAAAATAAAGGCAGCGGTGGGCCGCTGCCTTTATTTTAATCAACTGCTCGTGTGGTTGCCTTCACAAGGGGATTTTGACGACTACCTCGACTGGGGCACCGGCCTTCAACTCAAAGGCTTGGCCCTTCAGTTTCACGCCGGCTTTTTCGAGAGTGATAGTTTTCACGCCCTTGTCGCGAACGACCCTCACCTTGCACTCGCCGCCCGATATCTTGAGGGTAGCTGTATAGCCGTCCCAATGGCTAGGGAGCCTTGGTGCGAGTTCGATCCGCTTACCACGTTTCTGGATGCCGAGAATGCCCTCGACCGCCGCCCGGTACAGCCAGCCGGCCGAGCCGGTATACCAGGTCCAGCCGCCGCGACCGCCCTTGCCTTCCCCGGCATAGATGTCGGCGACAACCACGTAAGGCTCAACGCGGTAGTGCTCGGCAGCGTCCGCGTCGAGCGCATGATTGACCGGATTGAGCATCGAGAAACACCGGTACGCATCGTCAAACCGCCCCATTTCGGCCAAGGCGATGACAAACCAGGTCGCCGCGTGGGTGTACTGGCCGCCGTTCTCGCGCACACCCGGCGGATAGCTCTTGATGTAGCCGGGGTCCTTCTGCGTCTTCGAGAAAGGCGGGGTGAACAGCTTTATGATCTTCAGGTCGTCGTCGACCAGCAACTCGACAGCCTGCTCCATTGCCGTACGCGAGCGCGCCGGGTCGCCGTCTCCCGACAGTACGCTCCAGGATTGCGCGATGGAATCGATCCGGCACTCGTCGGAACTATGCGAGCCGAGCGGCGTGCCGTCGTCGAAACTGCCACGACGATACCACTGGCCGTCCCACGCTGTGCTTTCGAGCGCACGCTTCAGCGACTTGGCATGTTTTTCCCAGGCCTGGGCGCGTTTGGTGTCGCCTTCGGCCTTGGCCACCGCCGAGAAATCGCCCAGCGTCGACAGCAGGAACCAGCCGAGCCAGACGCTCTCCCCCTTACCCCCTTCGCCGACGCGGTTCATGCCGTCGTTCCAGTCACCGCCAAGGATCAGGGGCAGACCGCTAGCGCTGCTGCGTTCGATGGCAAGATCGAGCGCGCGGGCGCAATGCTCGTAAAGCGAGACGGTTTTTTTCGAAACGGCCGGCACGAAGAACGCGTCGTGCTCCCCCTCGCCCAGTGCCTGCCCCTCGATGAACGGCAGTTGCTCCCTGAGGATCGCCTTGTCATCCGTCACCGAGATGTAGCGGGTCACCGCATGCGCGAGCCAGACCACATCGTCCGAGATTATGGTGCGCACGCCGGCACCCGTACGGGGCAGCCACCAATGCTGGACATCCCCTTCGGTGAACTGCCGGCCCGCCGCATTGAGTATCTGCTCTCGGCCGAGAGCAGGATCATGAGCGAGCATCGCCATCGTATCCTGCAACTGGTCACGGAAGCCGAACGCGCCGCTTGCCTGGTAGAAGGCCGAGCGCGCGCGGATACGGCAGGCAAGCGCCTGATAGGGCAGCCAGTGGTTGACCATGGCGTTCAGCGCCTTGTCCGGCGTCTCGACCTGGATCGTATCGAGGAAATCGCGCCATTCGCGCTCGTTATCGCCGAGACGCTGGTCGAAATCCTTTTCGCGATGCGTCTTGATCAGCGCGCTCGCCTCCTCGGCCGACGAGGCGTCGCCCATCAGCCACAACAGCGTCACGTTGCCGCCGGCCGGAATCTCGACGTCGCGCGCAATAGCGGCGCACGGATCGTCGCCCGCCTCTACCCGGCCTGACAAAGCAGCCCCCGTCAGCACGGCATGCGGCGCTTCACTGTTGCCGTGCCTACCCAGGAATTCCTGACGGTCGGCGGTGACGGATTGCGGTTCGCGGTCGCTGGCCAGGAAGGCGATGCGATCGCCATAATCGAGCCCATAGGGATTTTGCGCCAGAAGCGCACCGGTGCCGGTGTCCCGCGACGGAATGATGGTCGTCGCGGTACGGGAGCGATGGCCGCCGAGAACCCATTCGGCATAGGCATATATGCGCAACCTGGCCGGGACCGCCCCCGTATTCTGGATACGCAGCCGTGAAATCCTGACCGGATCAACCGGATCGACGACATGGGTCAAATCCATCGACAGCGATCCATGCAGCGCGCGGAAGGTCGAAAAACCCTGCCCGTGCCACGTTTCATAGGTCGCTGCCGGGTCGCGCACGACCGCGGCGAGCGGTGAAAACGCCTTGCCGCTGTCCAGATCGTGAACATAGATGCCTTCACCCGGACGGTTGGTTACCGGGTCGTTGGACCACGGGGTCAGTTGATAGTCACGGCTGTTGCGGCTCCAGGTGAAGGCGGCGCCCTCCGCCGAAGTGTGGAAGCCGAACGACGCATTGGAAACGACGTTGATCCAGGGCTGCGGCGTGGTGCGTAGACCGGTCAGGCGCACGACATAGTGCCGCCCGTCGCCGTCAAAGCCGCCGAATCCGTTCCAGTAATCCAGCCCCGTGCCATCGGCGGGCCGGTCACGCGGCGGCTGCGGGGCGGTTACCAGCGCCGGTGACCCAAAAGGAGCCGACGCTTCGTCCGATGCGGAAGCGCCTTGCGGAACCAGTACGTCGCGAGCCTGCAGGCCGGCCGCCTCGGCACGTTCGATCTGATCGAAGATGGTGCCGTTGCGGGTATGCAGCACCACGCGCGCAACCGCCAGCAGGGTCTTGTAGGTGGCTTCGTCCATTAGGTCGCGGCGCACCGCAAAGATGTGCTGGCGCGGTCCGAGTTCCTTGCCACGCAACCGGCTGTTCTCGCACAACGATTCGATCGCCTGCTGGAGATCCTGCACATAGGAGGAGGCCTGCTCGTTGACGACGACCAGATCGGCCATCATGCCGCGAGCCCGCATATATTCCTGGAAACGCAACGCCTGGGCGACGATCTCGATATCGGCGAGATCGTCTATCCGAACGGCGAAGATCGGAAAATCGCCCGAGATACTGGTCGGCCACAGGCTCGATTGCTTGCCGAGGCCCGAGACGATGGCCTCTGCCGGCGCGCGCAGGAACGCATCGGGGTAGATGAGATAACGCGCCAGTTTCTGGACATTTGCGGCGTCCGCAAGGCTGAGGCCGAGATGGCGCGTCTGCACCTGCGAGCGCGTCCAGGCAAGCATGGCCTGGCGCGAAAAACTCTCGGGGTGGTCGAGCCGCGCCACCGTCTCTTCCATTTCCTTGCGGTCGGCCCCGACGACGGTCCAGAACGTCAGCGAAATCTTCTTGTTGGCGGGAACGCGGACATGGCGGCGAAGCGAGACGATCGGATCGAGCGTGAAGCCCGCATGCCCGCCCAGTTTGGCGCCACGGTCGAATGCGGCGGCATCGGCTATGGTGCGCCCGCGCCCGATGAAGGCGCGGCGGTCGGTTTCGGCTTCGGTATCGCGCGCCAGGCCGGAGGGATCGGTGACGAAATGCGCCGCCGCAATATCCTGCTCGTTGCGCTCGCGCTTGCGCCGGCTGGCAAAGATGACGCCGTTGTTCTGGGCGATTTCCGTCTCGACGAACATTTTCGAAAATGCCGGATGGGCATTGTCCGAAGTTTCCGGCGCCAGCACCAGTTCCGTGAAGGAAGTCACCTCGATATGGCGGTCGGTGGGGCCGTCGTTAAAGAGAGTGACGCGCCTCGCCTCGCCATCACCTTCCGAAATGACGATGCATTCGACTTCGGAACGAAGCGTTCCCACCGTTTTGACGAAGCTCGCCTTGTCGTCGGAAAATTGCGTGTGCGCCCGTTCGCCGGCCGCGCGCTTCGGTTCGGCGGTTGCCGACCACCAGTCGCCGGTGTCTGCATCGCGCAGGAAGATATAAGAACCGAGCCGGTCCTCAGTCGGATCGGGTTGCCAACGCGTCACCGATAGTTCGCCCCAGCGGCTGTAGCCGGAACCGGTCGCGGTCAGCATCACCGAGTAGCGACCGTTGGACATCAGGCTGGTCGAGCGCAACGCCCATAGCGGATCGAGTACGATGCGCGTGTCCGGGCTTTGCACTTCGGCCTCGCCCTTGGCGGTGCGTTCGTCGGCCTCGGTGCGGACGGTGGCAGCTAGGATTTCGCGGGGCGCTTTTTCCTGCAGCAGCAGTTCGGCCGACTCGATTACCGGATCACTGTGGAACCGGTCACGCAGGCGTCCCTCGAAGATGGCGTCAGCGACTGCCGCGATCGACATGCCCGAATGGTGCGCCATGTAGTTCTGGACGACGACGTGGTCGGCGCCTTCCGGCAGGCGTTGCGGTGTGAAATCCACCGCGTCGTAATAGCCGTGGCGCCCGAGCGCGCCGATTTTCCTCAGGCGCTCCAGATTGGCGACAGATTCACGCGGCGTAAATTGCGCCGCCAGCACCGTCGCATAGGGTGCGATAACGGTATTCTGGCCAAGCCCGCGTTTCAGGCCGAGGCCTGGTACGCCGAAATTGGTGTACTGGTATGTCAGTTCCCGGTCGCGCGCATTGTAGGCGGCCTCGGAAATGCCCCACGGCACGTTTTTCGAATGGCCGTACTGAATCTGGCGCTTGATGATCAGCTTGCTGGTCTGGTTGAGGATACTGCCTCGCGGCTCCTTCATCACCAGGGGCGGCATCAGATATTCGAACATCGAGCCGGACCAGGACATCAGTGCGCCCTGGAAGCCGATTTCCACGATCGGCCGGCCGAGGCGGAACCAGTGATCGGTCGGCAAATCGCCCTTGGCGATGGCAAACAGGCTGGTTAGCCGTGCCTCGGAGGCGAGAAGATCGTAGCAGCTTTCGTCAAGCTGGTGCTCTTCCACGCGGTAGCCGATCGACAGCAGCTTGCGCTCCTGCCGAAGCAGGAACGAAAAATCCATCTCGAAAGCAAAGCGTCGCGTGCGCTCGCGCAATTCGAGAAGCTTCGTGCGCAGGGCGGCGATCGCCGTGTCGTCGCTGTGGGAATCGGCGACATGCGCCTCGCAGGTGGCTTCGAGCCTCGCCGCCCAATCGACGATGACGTCGCTGCGCGCCGAGGCGGCCTCGGTGTGGATGGCCGCGGCGAGCTTTCTTATCTCGCCGGCAAGCACGGCCAGATTGATAGTGCGGATCGAAGCCATCTCCGGCTGCAGCTTGATCGTCTGCACCGCCCGTCGCATGCCGTCGAGGCGGTCCGAAAGGCGCTGCCGCAGCGGGCGTAGCTGCCGGCGATCGTCAGGCAATTCGTCGAGGCTCTCCTCAAGGATGGCGACGTTGTCGAGAATACCCTCGAAATCGGCCTGCAGATGGACCGATGGCGCTTCCGCCCATTCGGCGCAGGTTGCCGCCACAGCGACGAGATGGCCAGCCAGATTGCCGCTGTCGACAGCCGAGATATAGAGCGGATAGAGCGGCTTCAGCGTAAGCGTATCGTACCAGTTGAAGAGATGGCCGCGGCTGCGCGGCATGCTCTCGATGGTCGTCATGGTCGCGTCGATGCGGCCGACGGCGTCAGCAAGGCTGATCCAGCCGAAGTCGCGCGCCGAAACTACCGACAGAAGATAGACGCCGACATTGGTCGGCGAGGTACGGTGGGCGACGACGGGCGCCGGCGTCTCCTGGAAATTATCAGGCGGCAGGTGATTTTCATCGGCCGTGACGAATGTTTCGAAGAAATGCCAGGTGCGGCGCGCGACCTTGCGCAGCGCGTGGATGTCGTAGGCGGAAATGCGTAGCCGGTCCTCGGTCTCGGCCGAGCGGCTGATAACCCAGGCGAAAGCCGGCGAGCCGATCCAGAACAAGGCGAAGAAGAAGGCGACGAAGGCGCCGGTGGAATCGGCCAGCACAGGAATGGCAAGGCCGATCAGCCCGACGATCACTCCGCCATGCATCATGGCGTAATAGGAAGCGAGATCGTTGCTTCCGCTCTTTTGCGCCTGCGAGGCAGTGCGCCATTCAAGCAGATATTTGCGGCTGACGAAAAGCCGGTACACCGTGCGGATGATGGCATCGCCCATCATCCAAGCGTGATGGGCCATCAGCACGATCTTGAGGGCAACCATGGCGGTGCCGAAGGCCACGTCGTGCGCCAGCGCCGAAAAATGCCCGCGCGCCGTGCCGTCCCGGCTTTTCGGCAGGAGCGAATTGACGATATCGAATGTCGGGGCCATGAACAGGCTGAGGATCAGAAGCGCCTGCCACTGGGCGGCCTGCGTGAAAGGCAGAAGCGTCCAGCCGGCGACCGCGGCCATCACCCAGAAAATCGGCGTCAGCGAGCGGCGCAGATTGTCGATCATCTTCCAGCGCGAAAGGGCGGGAACGTCGGAGCGCGGATCGAGGATGAAGCTCAAGAGCTGCCAGTCGCCCCGCGCCCAGCGGTGCTGGCGCGAAGCGTCCACCGAATAGCGGGTCGGGTAGTCCTCCACCAGTTCGACGTCGGTCACCAGCGCCGAATGGGCCAGCGCGCCTTCCAGAAGATCGTGGCTGAGGATAGTGTTTTCTTCGATGCGGCCTTTCAAAGCCGCTTCGAAGGCGTCGATGTGATAGAGGCCCTTGCCCGTGAAGGAGCCGGCATCGAAAAGGTCCTGATAAAGATCGGAGACCGCGAAGACGTAGGGGTCGAGCCCACGGCTTGCCGAAAAGACACGCTGGAAGAACGATGCTTCGTCGCCCGAAGTCAGCGACGGCGTGATGCGCGGCTGCAGGATGGCGTAGCCTGCCGTCACCTTGCGCCGCACGGCATCGAAATGCGGCCGATTCAGCGGATGGCAAAGCTTGCCGATCAACCTGGCAACCGCATCGCGGGTGGTGCGCGTATCAGCGTCGAGCGTCATCACATGCACGACGTTCTCCGGCAACGGCGCGTCGAGCGGCATGAACGTGGTGTCACTGTCTCCGCGCAGCAAAAGATTCAGTTCATGCAGTTTGCCGCGCTTGCGCTCCCAGCCCATCCAGCAGCCCTGGCTTGGATTGTAGAGCCGGTTCCGGTGCAGCAAATGGAAACGCGGTGCGCCTTCGGCCGGATAGCGCTGGTTGAGACGCGCGATCTGGGCCTTGGCGAAGTCGAGTATCTCGACATCCGCCTGGCCGATTTCAGCCTCGCTGTCGGGCCAGTCGGACAACAAGGCGAAATAGAGTTCGCTCGACGTGTTGGCGAGGTGGTGGACTTCGATGTTGCGGATGTTCTCCTCGACATCGTCGCGCGAGCCGATCAGCGACGGCACCACCACCAATGTGCGCGCCGAAGCCGGCACGCCGTCCTTGAATTCATAACCGACCAGTCGGGTAGGCTTCAGAAACAGCAGGACCACGGTGGTGAAGAAACCAAGCGCACCCTCGCTGGCTGGCACCGCGAACAGCACCAGCATCAAAACGACGGCGGGAACCGGAAGCCCCAATGCCAACAACGCGCTGCCGGTCAGGCCAAGCAGAAGAACCGTCAGGGCGAACACCGGAAGCACGATGCCCAGCCAGCCGGTCTTGCGGAAGGCCCGGTTGAGCCTCAGCGCCGGACCGGCGCGATAGCCGATCGCCCGCTCGAATTCCTTGCGGCGCGGACCGACCAGAAAAAAACCCACGTCGCTACGCCCGGCGGCATCCGGCGCAGCACTTTCCTTTGCGCTGGCGGCGGCGGCCAGTTCGGTCGCTTTTTCGGCTACCCGGAATTCCGACAGGTTGGAACGGCGCGCCAGATCTTCGATCGATTGGCGATACTGGTCGCGCGAGGCGAAATCGAGCGCGTTGAAATCGGTCCGCTCGCGCAGCAGCGCATCAACCCGGCTGACTTCCTCGAACCAATATGTCCAGTCGACATCGTTGATGAGACGCAGGCCGCGAATAATGTTGCCGGTCGTGACGTTGCCGCTCGACAGGGTACGGTGCTCGCCGATGATGATTTCCTCGGCGTCGGAACCGGACTTTTCAAGCTCTCCTTCCAGCCATTCCAGCGCCTTGCCGGCGTTTTGCGACCCGTCGCGCAGCCGGTAGAGAAGCTGAGTGGCGAAGGTGGTGTCCTGGGCGTGGGTGGTATAGGCGGAGAGGATGGCCTTATCGTCATCCTCCTTCGAGGCAAGCACACGGTCGGCGACGTCGTTGGCGATCTGACGCATGTCACGCGAGCGGTTGACACGCACGGCCAGCCTGCGAAGATTCTCCACCAGCACGAAGCGCAGCAGCGAAGGCAGCGCCCAGATCTCGCCGATCTTCATCGGCTCGATAGACTGGAACCCTTCGACGATGGCCTTGAACATCTGCGACGAAACGGAACTGTCCGAATGCGCCACATAGGCCCAGGCGATCGCCAATGCGCGCGGTATGTTGGTGCCATCCGGCAATTGCAGCGTCGGTAGCTGGCGATAGAAACGGCGCGGCAGGTCGCGCTTGATCTGGAAGATGGTTTCCTCGACCAGATAATTGTTGTCCAGCAGCCACTGCGCCGCGGGCGTTACGGTTTCCCCCCTGCCCTGAGCCGCATTGGTCGCCCGGTAGACCTCCAGTATCTTCTTGGCATTATCGCGGATGCGCGCCTGAAAATCGAACGGCTTCATTGCCGCCAGGTCGGTGGCATCGCCCCTCGCAAGGCTTTCGCCCAGCGCCCGCAGCCGCTCCTCGTCGAGAAAATCCGAGCGGATCGGCTCCTCGACGCCTGCAGGAAAGCCGGCATCGCTGCCGGCCGAACCTGTCTCCTTCACGGCAGTCCTGGACACGCTCGTCTTGTCCGTTTGTGCAGAGCTGGGCTGTATGTTCATTCACAATTCCATGAGCGCGACGCATGGCGGCATTACCGTCGCTGCTGCAATTTTTTGACCGATCCAACCAGATTTGATTGCATCGCAATAAAGGCCAAAGGCGATCCGACCGACAATATCAGGCGTAGGCCCCCCTACAACCTCCGGACAACAACTTTTGTTCCGTACCCAGACGGATCGAAAGGAAAGGATTCAGGCTTTTTCGTGGTTCGGCCGGACTGCCGCCCGTAATTTCGGCCGTGCGCCGGTAAAGCTTTGAAACCGGCGCTACGAGGCGTGATTGCCGCTTGCTATCCTGATCAGGAAAATCGTTGCCGGCTGGGCCGATTCCAGCCGGAGCACGGCCGTCTCCTCGCCGAGGAGCAGCGCATCGCGTGCCGCGAGCCGAAGCGACTTTTCACCCGCCACGGTCACATTGCCCTGCAAGCAGAAAAGTACGACGGTGCCGTTGCCGACGGCAATTTCGGCCGACCCGGACACCGTGATCCGCTCCATCGAATGGGCGGCCCTGCCGCGCCTCGTCATGACGTTGAGGTCGGTTACCGGCCCACCGGTCAGCGTGGCATGGGTCGGCACGTCGGCCGGAAACGGCAACGGCTCCGATCGGACGGTCAGTCCAACCGGGATCGCGCCGCCGACAGTCAGGTTGATGCCGTCGCCATCCAACAAGGCAAGGGTACGGTCAATGCCGGGAAACAGCGAAAACGGCCCGCCGCCTTCAACCCGCGCCATCGAAATGCGCCAATCGAACGCGTCCAACCCGGCACCGGCGGGAAAGACGGCGATTTCCGTCGTCGTCCCACCGCCGTTTTTCCACGGCATTTCGCGATAGTCACTGGCGCGAAGAACCCGCATGGCTCAGCCCAAAATTCCGGGCAGGTTGAGTTGGTGTTCCTTGGCGCATTCGATGGCGATGTCGTAGCCGGCATCGGCGTGGCGCATGACGCCTGTTGCCGGATCGTTCCACAGCACACGCTCGATGCGGCGCGCCGCGTCTTCCGTACCGTCGCAGACGATGACCATGCCCGAGTGCTGCGAAAAGCCCATGCCGACGCCGCCACCATGATGCAGCGACACCCAGGTCGCGCCCGACGCGCAGTTGAGCAGCGCATTGAGCAACGGCCAGTCCGACACGGCGTCCGAGCCGTCCTTCATCGCCTCAGTCTCGCGGTTCGGGGAAGCGACCGAGCCGGAATCGAGATGGTCGCGGCCGATGACTACCGGCGCCTTCAGTTCGCCCTTGGCAACCATTTCGTTGAAGGCAAGGCCAAGCCGGTGGCGGTCGCCGAGACCGACCCAGCAGATGCGCGCCGGAAGACCCTGGAAGTGGATGCGCTCGCGCGCCATGTCGAGCCAGTTGTGCAGGTGATGATTGCCGGGCGTCAGTTCCTTGACCTTGGCGTCTGTCTTGTAGATGTCCTCCGGGTCGCCGGAAAGAGCGGCCCAGCGGAACGGACCGATGCCGCGGCAGAACTGCGGGCGGATATAGGCCGGCACGAAGCCCGGAAAGTCGAAGGCGTCCTTGACGCCTTCCTCGAACGCCATCTGGCGGATGTTGTTGCCATAGTCGACGGTAGGAATGCCCATCTTATGGAAGTCGAGCATGGCGCGGACATGAGCGGCCATGGACGCGCGCGAAGCCTTGTCGACCGATTTCGGATCGCGCTCACGCTTTTCTTCCCACTGCGCGACCGTCCAGCCCTTCGGCAGATAGCCGTTGATCGGATCGTGCGCCGAGGTCTGGTCGGTGACCGCGTCTGGCTTGACGCCACGCCTGACCAATTCCGGGAAGATGTCGGCCGCGTTGCCGAGCAGCGCCACCGATATGGCTTTCTTTTCCTTGCAGGCTTTGTCGATGATCGCCAGCGCGTCGTCGAGGTCCTTGGCCTGAACGTCCACATAACCCGTCTTCAGCCGCATCTCGATGCGGCTTGCCTGACATTCGACGGCAAGGCAGGAGGCGCCGGCCATGGTCGCCGCCAGCGGCTGCGCGCCGCCCATGCCGCCGAGGCCCGCCGTCAATATCCAGCGACCGGACAGGTCGCCCTTGTAGTGCTGGCGGCCGAGTTCGACGAAGGTCTCGTAGGTGCCCTGAACGATGCCCTGTGAACCGATGTAGATCCACGAGCCGGCCGTCATCTGGCCATACATCATCAGGCCCTTCTTATCCAACTCGTTGAAGTGCTCCCAGTTCGCCCAATGTGGCACGAGATTGGAATTGGCGATAAGGACGCGCGGCGCGTCCTTGTGGGTGCGGAACACGCCCACCGGCTTGCCGGACTGCACCAGCAGCGTTTCGTCGTCTTCAAGCTTGCGCAGCGCGCCGACGATGCGGTCGAAGCTTTCCCAGTCGCGGGCGGCGCGGCCGATACCGCCATAGACGACCAGTTCGCTCGGCTTTTCGGCTACACCCGGATCGAGATTGTTCATCAGCATCCTGAGCGGCGCTTCGGTCAGCCAGCTTTTGGCGGTCAACTCGGTGCCGGTAGCAGCGCGGATGGTGCGGGCATTGTCGATACGGGTATGGGTGGTCATTGATTGCCTCCAGAAGATTGGCGCGCGTTTTATGCGTCAGGCACGCGCCCAGGAAATCGCGGTTTCGAGAATTTTTGTCAGCGTGGCGCGGATCGGCGCGGCATAGTCGGCGTCGTAGGGAACCGGCCATGTACCCGGCGTGCTCTTGGCCTCCGGCTCGCGCATATAGCCCCGGCAGGAAAGCTCCATTTGCAGAGCATGCACGCCGTCCTGCGGCCGGCCGAAATGCCGCGTGATGAAGCCGCCCTTGAAGCGTCCGTTGACGATGTGGCTTTGGCCGGTTTCCGCCATGAACTTCGCGACCAACGCCTGCAAGGCGGGATCGGCGCTCTTGCCGTCATTGGTGCCGAGATTAAACACGGGCAACGTACCTTCGAACAGGCGCGGCAGCACCGAACGGATCGAATGGCAATCGTACAGGACGATCTTGCCGTGCAGCCCACGCAGCCGGTCGACCTCGGCCTGCAAGGCCGCATAATAGGGCGCGAAATAGGCTTCGCGGCGCTCGTCGATTTCCGCCTGTCCCGGCTCTTCGCCCGCAAGATAGAGCGGATCGCCGTCGAAAGTATCCGTCGGGCAAAGGCTGGTCGTCGCCTGTCCGGGGTAGAGCGAGACGCCGGAAGGATCGCGATTGACGTCGATCACGGTCCGCGAAATCGCCGTATGCACGACGGTCGCGCCAAGGCTCCCGGCAAAGTCGTAGAGTTTGTCTATCCACCAGTCGCAATCGCGACGGCCGAGCCATGGCGACACCAGCCGAGGTTCAAGACCCGCAAGGTCGATGCCGGTGTGGGGGATGGATACCAGCAGCGGTGCGTCGCCGCGTTTGACGGTCAGCCAGGGCGTATCGATCATCCCGCAATCTCCGGCAGCTTCACCGCCTTGGCGGCGTCGACCGTCGCGCCGGAACGCACCAGCGCAATCGCCTTCTCCATGTCGGGATGGAAATGGCGGTCTTCGTCGAGATGCGGCACGTCGGCGCGAACCAGATTGCGCACGGCCTCCAGCGGCCCGCTCGACGCCAGCGGCTGGTGAAAATCGCAGCCTTGCGCAGCCGCCAGAAGCTCGATGCCGATGACCGCCGTCGCGTTCTCGATCATGCCGATCAGGCGGCGCGCGCCGTGCGCGGCCATCGAGACATGGTCTTCCTGGTTGGCGGAAGTCGGGATCGAATCGACGCTGGCCGGATAAGCCTTCTGCTTGTTTTCCGAAACCAGAGCGGCTGCCGTCACCTGCGGGATCATGAAGCCGGAGTTCAGGCCGGGTTTCGGCGTGAGGAAGGCCGGCATCCCTGAAAGCGCCGGATCGACCAGCATGGCCAGCCGCCGCTCCGACAGCGAGCCGATCTCGCATACGGCAAGCGCGATCATGTCGGCGGCAAACGCCACCGGCTCGGCGTGAAAATTGCCGCCCGACAGCGCGGTGTCGTCTTCGGCGAAAATCAGCGGATTGTCGGTAACGCCATTGGCTTCGGTGCCGAGCGTGTCGGCCGCCTTGCGCAACACGTCGAGCGCCGCGCCCATCACCTGCGGCTGGCAACGCAGGCAGTACGGGTCTTGTACGCGCTCGTCGCCGACGCGGTGCGATTCGCGGATGGCGCTACCGGCCATAAGCTTGCGCAGCGCATCCGCCGTCTCGATCTGCCCCTTGTGCTTGCGCAGGAGGTGAATGCGTGGATCGAACGGCGCGTCGGAACCGCGCGCGGCGTCGGTCGACAGCGCGCCAGCCACCAGCGCCGACTGATAGAGAACCTCCGCTTCGAACAGCGCGGCCAGCGCATAGGCGGTAGAAAACTGTGTGCCGTTGAGCAGCGCCAGCCCTTCCTTGGCGCCGAGTACCGCCGGCTCCAGCCCATGCGAGACGAACGCCACCTTGGCTGGAAAACGGCCATGCGGCGTAAAGCATTCGCCGACGCCGATCATCGCCGCCGTCATGTGCGACAGCGGGGCAAGGTCGCCCGAAGCGCCTACCGACCCTTGCGCCGGCACCACAGGGATGACGTCGTTGGCCAGCATCGCTTCCAACAGTTCGATGGTCTGCGGCTGAATGCCCGACGCGCCCTGCGCCAGGCTCGCCATCTTCAGCGCCATCATCAGCCGGGCCACGGCGACCGGTATCGGCTCGCCGACGCCGGCGGCATGGCTGAGCACGATGTTCCTTTGCAGCGTCTCCAGATCGTCGGCGGCGATGCGCACGCTCGCCAGCTTGCCGAAGCCGGTGTTGACGCCGTAAACCGGCTCGCCCTTGGCGAGAATGCGCTGAACGGCCTCGGCGCTGGCCTTGATCTTCGGCCGGCAGGAGGCATCGAGTTTCGGCACCGCGCCGCGATAGATGGCACGCCAGTCGGCAAGCGTAGCTTCGCCGGGCTTCAGCAGGATTTCGGTCATTGTCCCCTCCAGATACGGGCATGAAGCGGATTGAAGCCCATGCGATAGACAAGTTCGGCCGGACGCTCGATGTCCCAGATCGCCAGATCGGCGGATTTTCCGGCTTCCAGCGTGCCGGTTTCAGCAAGCAGGCCGAGCGCGCGGGCAGCCTCGCGCGTCACGCCGGCAAGGCATTCGTCGACAGTCATGCCGAACAGGGTCGCCGCCATATTCATGGTGAGCAGCAGCGAGGTCAGCGGCGAAGTGCCGGGATTGCTGTCCGTGGCGATCGCCATTTTCACGCCGTGCTGCCGAAACAGGTCGACCGGCGGCTTCTTGGTCTCCCGAATGAAATAGAAAGCGCCGGGCAGGATCGTCGCGACCGTCCCGGACTTCGCCATGGCGACGGCGCCTGCCTCGTCGGTATATTCCAGATGATCGGCCGACAGCGCGCCATATCGGGCGGCAAGGGCTGCGCCATGCAGGTTGGAAAGCTGGTCGGCATGAAGCTTCACCGGCAGGCCGGCTGCCTCGGCCGCATCGAACACGCGCGCCATCTGTTCGGTCGAAAAGGCGATGCCCTCGCAAAAACCGTCTACCGCATCCGCCAGCCCTTCGGCAGCAATGGCCGGCAGCATTTTTTGGGCAACCAGATCGATATAGGCATCCTTGTCGCCATTGGCTTCCACGGGCAGCGCATGCGCGCCGAGAAACGTCGTTCGCACGGAAACCGGGCGCTCGGTGCTGAGCCGTCTTGCCGCCCGCAACGATTTCGCCTCGCTGGCAAGGTCGAGGCCATAGCCTGACTTTATCTCTATGGTGGTGACGCCTTCGGCCATGAGGGCGTCGAGGCGAGGCAGCGACTGCGAGACCAGTTCGTCCTCGCTTGCCGCGCGCACGCCCTTGACCGAGGAAACGATACCGCCGCCGGCCCGCGCAACTTCCTCATAGGTGGCGCCGGCCAGCCGCATCTCGAATTCGTTGGCGCGGTTGCCCGCATAGACCAGATGCGTGTGGCAATCGATCAGACCGGGCGTGATCCAGCGGCCCTCGCAATCGACGGTCTCCGCATTGCCCGACGCTCCGGGCATGCCGGATTCAACCCCGGCATAGACAATACGGCCGTCCTCCACGACGATTGCACCCCGCTCGACGACGCCAAGGCCCGGCAGGGCTTCGGCAAGCGTCGCAAGGCGCGCGTTGCGCCAAACGCGCCGTTTGTTTGCCTGCACCTTATCCTCCGCAACCATGATCTTTTCCGTATCATTTGGCTTCGATTATGTATATACATATTGATCGACGGTGCAAGCGCTATTGTAGCGCCAACGGCAGCGATCAGGAGGAAAAAGATGGTGGCGGTCTTTGCGGAGCAAGCGCTTTTGGCGGATGGCTGGCGAGCCGATGTGCGCCTCGCGCTGGACGGTGGCAGGATCAAAACGGTCGAGGCGGGCGTCTCTGCCCTGCCCGGCGATGAGCGGCATGCCATTCTCGTCCCCGGCATGCCCAATCTGCACAGCCACGCCTTCCAGCGCGGCATGGCGGGCCTTGCCGAGACGCGCGGCCCCGGCGCCGACAGCTTTTGGAGCTGGCGCGAGGTGATGTACCGTTTCGCCCTGTCGATGACGCCGGATCAGGTCGAGGCGGTTGCCGCCCAGCTTTACGTGGAAATGCTGGAGGCCGGCTTTTCGCGCGTCGGCGAGTTTCACTATCTGCACCACGACCTGGATGGCCGCCCCTACGCCAACCTCGCCGAAATGGCCGAGCGCATCGCTGCCGCTGCTTCGCAAACCGGTATCGGGCTTACGCTACTGCCGGTCTTCTACGCGCATTCCGGTTTCGGTGGCCTTGCTCCGAATGACGGCCAGCGGCGGTTCATCAACGATGTAAGACAGTTCGCGAACTTGCTTGAGGCAGCACGCAAGGCTGTTCAGGGACTCGATCAGGGTGTGGTTGGCGTCGCGCCCCACAGCCTGCGCGCGGCAACGCCGGACGAACTCGGTGAAATCGCCGCAATGGTTCCAAACAGGCCGATCCACATCCATGTCGCCGAGCAGGTCAAGGAAGTGGAAGACTGCATCGCATGGTCAGGCGCGCGGCCGGTGGAATGGCTGCTCGCCAATGTCCCGGTGAACGAACACTGGTGTCTCATCCATGCGACCCACATGCTCGACAGCGAAACGATTGCCATGGCCAAAAGCGGTGCGGTCGCCGGCCTTTGCCCGATCACGGAGGCCAACCTCGGCGATGGCACATTTTCGGCGCCGCTGTTCATGGAGCGTGGCGGGCGTTTCGGCATCGGCTCTGATTCCAATGTGCTAATCGGCCTGCCCGATGAATTGCGCCAGCTTGAATATTCGCAGCGCCTCGCCCACCGCGCCCGCAACGTACTGGCCGCGCCCGGCCAGTCCAACGGCCGCGCGCTGTTTGCGG
>JBARYG010000147.1:0-12128 GCA_049647745.1 Mesorhizobium sp. | reverse complement strand
GGCGGGATCGGGCGCGCGGGTTTCCAGCCGCTGCGCCAGCGCGGTGAAGCGCGCATCGATGGCGTCCATGAGGCCGGCGCTGTCCGCAGCCGCATCCGGGATGCGCTGGTCGAGCCGCTCGGCGACTTCGTCCAACCGCCGCTCCAGGTCGCGAAACAGCATGTTGCCCTGTTCCAGCGCATCGCCCTGCCGGCGCTCCATCAGGCCGGAAAGCGCCTCGAAGCGCTGCTCCAGGCCCTGGAAGATATAGTCGGGGTCCGGCACGGCCGGCGCGCGGTCGATCTTGTCGGCGATCAGCGCGATCTGCCGGCCCAACCGCTCCATGGCCTGTTCCGGCAGGTCGGCGTGCGCGGCGAGGTCGTCGACGCGGGCGGACAGCATGTTGAGGCGGTCGATCACCTCGCCGCCCGGCCGCTCAGCGGCCACTTCCTCGATCTGGGCGGCAAGGGCGCCGATCCGCTGCTCGATGCGTTCCAGCGATTCGGGGTCAAAGCTCGCGGCCTGGGCGGCGACGGTGGAGGCGACGATGGCGCGTGAAATCTCGTCGAGCCGCTCGTCGATCATGGCCAGCGTATTGCCGGAGCGGTCGTTTTCCCGGCTGGCGAAATGATCGACGGCGCCCGCCAGAGCGCGGACCTTTTCCTCCAGCGAGCGCAGTGACAGCGATTCGGGCAGATTGTTGACCGCGTTGCCGATCTGCTCGAGCCGCTCGGCCAGCATGGCGATGCCGGCATCGTCCGAGCGCTTGCGGCTGTCCGCATCGATGCGCGTCTCGAAGGCGCTCCAGCGGCGGTCGAAATCGTCGAAGCGGCGGTCGACCGACTGCACACTTTCCTCGCGCGCCAGAACGTCAAGCGCGGCGCGGACCTGCTCCATTTCGAGTCGCAGCGAATTGACGCTCCGGTCGTCGCTCTTGTCGGCCAGCGTCTGGATCGCACCCGAAAGCCGCTCGAATTCACGACCAAGCTCGGCGCTGTCCTTGGAAGCAGGGGCTGATTGATAGGCGCGGCCGATATCTTCGCGCAGCGCCTCGAACTCGCGATGCAGGCCGGCGGTCATCTGGTGGCGCAGTTCCTCGCGCAGGCCGCGCAGTTCGCCGGCGATCTTGCCGACCACGGCGACACTGTCCTCCTGACCACGCATCCGGTCGATGTCGCGGGCGATCGCCTGATAGTTCTGGTCGAAGCGCTGAGCCGGCTGGGCCCCGCCGCGCGCCTGCTGGTATTGGCGAGGCTGTTCGGCCGGCCGCTGGCTGTAAGGCTGGCTGCCCGGATAGCGCGGCTCGGCGGGCGCGTCACGGGTCCGGCCGATCTGCTGCTCCAGTGCCTGCAGCGACTGGTTGAGCTGGTCCAGCGTGCTGAGCGGCTTGCGCTGCCTGCCGGCGTTGAGTGTATCGAGGTATGACCGCTTGGTGTTCATCGGGACGCCGTCTTTCGAAATGGCTGGCTTGTGGCCAGGCTCCTCTCAACTCCTGTCGCGATCGGAGCGGCGGCCATTCGGCCCGGCGCCTCGAAAACCGTGAAAAATTCGATACAGGATGACCACGGGTAACCGACATGCGCACAATTCTACCGACATGGTAAATAACGCGTTAACCAACCTTAAGAACCTTCAAGGTTTGTTCAGAAAGAAGTAGGGAAGGTTACCTTCAGCGCCTTCCGCATGCCCCCTTGCGGGCTTTGGCCGGTATTTGTATACCCTTTACGTAAACGTAAGCGTGCATGCGGCGCGCCTGCACGATTTGTCGAAACACGGTGCGGAAGACGCCAGGTGCGCTTCCACCCAGGCCACGCGCCATCGTCCGCACCGCCCTGTCCGGGGAGCATGAGAGTATGGAAATGACCACAGACAGCCAGGATGCAGCCGAAATGAACGGTCTGCCGAACGAGGCGGACAACGACCTCGCCCGCATCGGTGAAATGGCCAAGACGTTCGACGTGACCTTGCGGACGCTGCGCTTTTACGAGGACAAGGGGCTGCTTCATCCGAAGCGGGAAGGTTCAACGCGGCTTTATACACGCCGTGACAGGGCAAGGCTGAAGCTCATCCTGCTTGGCCGCAAGATCGGGTTCTCGCTGCGCGACGTCAAGCAGATGATCGACCTCTACGATCCGACAGGCTCCAACACGAGGCAGCTCAAGCTGACGCTGGACAAATCGGAGAAGCAACTGGCGCGCCTGAAAAAGCAGCGCGCGGCCATCGACGAGGCCATCGAAGAACTCGACGCGATGATGAACGCGGTTCGCGGCATGCTGGCCGGGTGACATCAGGCATAGAAGCCAGATGCCGTGAACTGAGGTTGACGTTCTTCTGCCTCACTAATTAATGGATTCCGAGCTCAACGACGCTATCGATTGTCCATGTACTGGGCCTGGATGACTTTAAGCGCCGCTCTGGGCGCAACTTACTTCCTCTGGCGTATCGCTGTAGCGAACCGCAAAAGCAACGAAGGGGTAATCCTTTCGAAACCCGTGCCGGTCCTACTTTTGGGGGGACTGGGCGCCGGCTGCGGTTGGTTCGCACTTTATTATGTGCCGTTGGTGCTCTATCGCGCCGGAAGCTCTTTCCTAGAGCTGTACAATGATCCCGGTAATCCTTTGCTTCCCCTAATTCCTCGGCTGGTCGGGGCCGCGGTTGCGCTCGCATTTGCATACGGGGGCATCAAAGCGTGGCGTTCAAGTGTGAAGGCGCAAAAGGAAAAGCTCGATCGGTTAAGCACGCAGACATTGTTCTTGTCTTTGGCTCTCTGGCTCGCTGCTCTCGGCGTGCTGGCTATCGGAATATACATCTCGCTGAAAATGTAGCGAACGCTATAGATCCCGCAAGGCTCAAGTTTCTCCTGATTTCGTGATTGACGTTTACGCAAACGTCAATATCTTCTATTTCACCTCGACAGCCGTGCCGGCACCGTCCACGGTGCCGACGCGGTGGGATGCAAGGGCTGGGAGAACGACATGCCGATCTACACGGCGCCGGTGCGCGATACGCTGTTCGTCTTGAACGAGGTTCTGGGCTACGAGCGCTATTCGAACCTTCCCGGCTTTTCCGACGCCACCCCCGATGTCGTCGAGGCGATCCTCGCCGAGGGTGCCAAACTTGCCGAAAACGTCATGCTGCCGCTCAACCGCGTCGGCGACATGGAAGGCTGCACCCGTCACGACGACGGCAAGGTTTCGACGCCGAAAGGTTTTAAGGAAGCCTTCGACCAGTATCGCGAAGGCGGCTGGATGGGGCTTGCCGCACCGGCAGAATTCGGCGGCCAGGGCCTGCCCTACGCCATACACACGGCTGTCGGCGAATATCTTTCCTCGGCCAACATGGCGCTGATGATGTATGCGGGCCTGACGCAGGGCGCGATCGCGGCCCTCGTCACCCATGGCAGCGATGCGCAGAAGGCGACCTTCCTGCCGAAGATGATCGACGGTTCGTGGACCGGAACGATGAACCTGACCGAGCCGCATTGCGGCACCGATCTCGGCCTGCTGCGCACCAAGGCGGTTCCGAACGGCGACGGTACCTACAAGATTTCCGGCCAGAAGATATTCATCTCGGCCGGCGAGCATGACCTGTCGGAAAACATCGTGCATCTGGTGCTGGCCCGCATCGAGGGCGCGCCGGAAGGCACCAGGGGCATTTCGCTGTTCATCGTGCCGAAGTTTAGGCTCGACGCAGACGGCAATCCGGGCGCGAAAAATGCGGTTTCCTGCGGCTCCATCGAGGAGAAGATGGGCATCCACGGCAACGCCACCTGCGTCATGAACTACGACGAAGCGCAAGGTGCGCTGCTGGGCGAGGAGAATGGCGGCCTCAAGGCCATGTTCACGATGATGAACGAAGCCCGTCTCGGCGTCGGCCTGCAAGGGCAGGCAATCGGCGAAATCGCCTACCAGAACGCCGCCGCCTATGCGAAGGACCGCCTGCAGGGCCGCTCTTTGACCGGGCCGAAGAACAAGGACGGCAAGGCCGACCCGATCATCGTCCATCCCGATATCCGCCGCGCGCTGATGACCATGAAAGCCTTCAACGAGGCCGGCCGCGCGCTGGTGCTGTGGACGGCGCTGAAATCCGACGTGGCGCACCGCTCGGGCGACGAGGCGGACCGGCAGGCCTCCGACGATCTGCTCGGCCTGATGACGCCCATCGTCAAGGGCGTGCTCACCGACAAGGGTTTCGACCATGCGGTGATGGCGCAGCAGGTGTTCGGCGGCCACGGCTATATCGAAGAAAACGGCATGAGTCAGTTCGTGCGCGATGCTCGCATCGCCATGATCTACGAGGGGGCCAACGGCATCCAGGCGCTCGACCTCGTCGGCCGCAAGCTGGCGCTGAACGGCGGCCGCGCCGTGCAGGCCTTCTTCAAGGAGGTCGGCGATTTCTGCGAGGAAAACCGCGCCAATGAGGCGATGGTCTCCTTCACCAAGGCGTTGAAAAAAGGCTTGAACGATCTGCAGGCGGCGACGTTGTGGCTGATGCAGAACGGCATGAAGAACCCCGACAACGCAGGCGCGGCCTCAACCGACTACATGCATCTCTTCGGCTTGGTGGCGCTGGGCTATATGTGGGGACAGATGGCCAAAATGGCGCAGGCCAAGGCTGGCGGTACGGATGCGGCGTTCTACGAGAACAAGCTTGTCACGGCGCGTTTCTTCATGGAGCGTGTGATGCCGGAAACCGCGGCGCATCTGGCGCGCCTGTCGAGCGGCGCGGACACGCTGATGGCGCTGCCGGCGGAGGCGTTCTGAGGAGAAACGTTCAGGTGACCGCTCCCGCTGAAATTCTTGCTCTCCCCAAGCCCGGCTGGGTCAGCGAAGATGTCGCCATGCTTTACGACATGGCGCACCGGTTCATGGCGGAAGAAATCGCGCCGCGCTACGACGAGTTTGAAAAGAACGAGATGGTCGACCGCTCGGCATGGGAAAAGGCCGGCGCGGCCGGCCTGCTGTGCGCCTCCGTGCCGGAAGAGTATGGCGGCGCGGGCGGCAGCTTTGCCCATGAAAGCGCGATCATCGAGGCCATCGGCCATGTCGGCGTCGACGGCTTCGGCATCGGCCTGCACAACGCCATCGTCGCGCCCTACATCCTCCACTACGGCTCGGAGGAGCAGAAGAAAAAGTGGCTGCCGAAACTCGCCACTGGCGAACTGATCGGCGCCATCGCGATGACCGAGCCGGGCGCCGGCTCCGACCTGCAAGGCGTGAAAACGAGGGCCGAGAGGGACGGTAACCACTACCGCATCAACGGCTCGAAAACCTTCATTACCAACGGCCAGCTTGCCAATCTGATCGTACTCGTAGCCAAGACCGATCCGGAAAAGGGTGCCAAGGGTACCTCGCTGATCGTCATCGAAACCGATGGGCTCGAAGGGTTCGAGCGCGGCCGCAACCTCGACAAGATCGGGATGAAAGCCAACGACACTTCCGAACTGTTCTTCAACGACATGCGCGTGCCGACCGCCAACCTGCTCGGCGCCGAGGAAGGCCAGGGCTTTATCCAGCTCATGCAGCAATTGCCGCAGGAACGGCTGATGATCGGCACCACGGCGATCGCCATGGCCGAGCGTGCGCTGGCGCTGACCCTCGACTATGTGAAAGAGCGCAAGGCGTTCGGCCAGAAGATCATCGACTTCCAGAACACCCAGTTCAGGCTGGCGGAACTGAAGACCGAGACCACCATCGGCCGCGTCTTCTACAACGATTGCGTCGCCCGCCACATAGCGGGCGGACTCGGCCCTGTGACCGCTTCGATGGCGAAATACTGGCTTTCCGACCTGCAGGGAAAAGTCGTCGACGAATGCCTTCAACTGCACGGTGGCTATGGCTACATGAATGAATATCCGATCGCCCGCATGTATCGCGACGCCCGCGTGCAGCGCATCTATGGCGGCACCAACGAGATCATGAAATTGCTGATCGGGCGCTCGCTCTAGCGCCGGTCCGCAAAATCCTAGGAGTCGAAAAATGGCTGAAGCCTATATCTATGACGCCGTGCGCACGCCGCGCGGGCGTGGCAAGAAGGACGGCGCGCTGCATGAGGTGCCGGCGGTGCGGCTTGCGGCGAAGACGCTGGAAGCCATCCGCGACCGCAACGGGCTCGATACGGGAACCGTGGACGACATCATCTTCGGCTGCGTCGACCCTGTCGGCGAGGCCGGCGCCGTGATCCCTCGCGCGGCGGCCTTCGAGGCCGGCTATGACGACAAGGCGCCCGGCATGCAGATCTCTCGGTTTTGCGCGTCGGGGCTCGATGCCGTCAACCTCGGTGCCGCCAAGATCGTGCAGGGCGCCGACGACATCGTAATCGCCGGCGGCGTGGAATCCATGAGCCGCGTCGGCATGGGCGCGGCGGGCGGAGCCTGGTTCATGGACCCCTCGGTCGGCCTGCCGGCCTGGTTCGTGCCGCAGGGCATTTCGGCCGACCTGATCGCCACCAAATACGGCTTTTCCCGCGACGATGTGGACGCCTACGCGGTGGAGAGCCAGAAGCGCGCCGCGCACGCCTGGGACAAGGGCTGGTTCAAGAAATCGGTGATCCCGGTCAAGGACCAGAACGGGCTGGTCATCCTCGACCGCGACGAGCATATGCGGCCTTCCACCGACATGCAGTCGCTGGCGGCGCTTAACCCGTCTTTCGTCATGCCGGGCGAAATGGGCGGGTTCGACGCGGTCGCGGTGCAGAAGCATCCCGAGATCGAGGAAGTGATCCACGTCCACCACGCCGGCAATTCGTCCGGTATCGTCGACGGCGCGGCGGCCGTGCTGCTCGGTTCGAAAAAGGCCGGCAAGGCGATGGGGCTGAAACCCCGCGCGCGCATCCGCGCCTTCGCCAATATCGGCTCGGAGCCGGTGCTGATGCTGACCGGCCCGGTCGACGTGACCGAGAAGCTGTTGAAGCGCGCGAAAATGAAGCTTTCGGACATCGACCTGTTCGAGTTGAACGAAGCCTTTGCCGCCGTGGTGCTGCGCTATTGCCAAGCTTTTGAAATCCCGCACGACAAGATCAACGTCAATGGCGGGGCGATTGCCATGGGCCATCCGCTGGGTGCTACCGGCGCGATGATTTTGGGCACGGTGCTGGACGAACTGGAGCGGCGCGACCTCAACACCGCCTTGGTGACCCTGTGCATCGGCGCCGGCATGGGTACCGCCACGATCATCGAACGCGTGTAAGGGGGCAAAAATGACCTACACCAATTTCACCCTCGAAACCGACGCCGACGGCATTGCGCTGATTACCTGGGACATGCCCGACCGCTCGATGAACGTGTTCACCGAAGAGGTGGTGCGGGAACTGAACTCCATCGTCGACCGCGTCACCGGCGACACGGCGATCAAGGGCGCGGTGATCACCTCCGGCAAGGACACGTTCTCCGGCGGGGCCGACATCGCCATGCTGCAGAAGATGCTGAAGACCTTCGCCAGCGAAAAGGCTGCCGGCGTCGGGAAAGCCACGCAGAAACTGTTCGAGACGGCCGGCTATATGAGCGGGCTGTTCCGCAAGCTGGAAACCTGCGGCAAGCCGTGGGTCTCGGCCATCAACGGCACCTGCATGGGCGGCGCGTTCGAAATGTCGCTCGCCTGCCACGGCCGCGTCGCAGCCGATAGCGACAAGGTGAAGATGGCGCTGCCGGAAGTGAAGATCGGCATTTTTCCGGGCGCCGGCGGCACCCAACGCGTGCCGCGCCTGACCGACCAGCAGCAAGCCTTGCAGATGCTGACCTCCGGCCAGACGCTGACGCCGAAGAAGGCCAAGACGATGGGGCTGATCCACGAGATCGCCGAGCCGGCCAAGCTGGTCGAGACCGCCAAGGCTTTGATCCGCAACGGCCTGAAGCCGGTGGCGCCATGGGACGAAAAGGGCTTCAGGCTTCCGGGCGGCCCGGTCTATTCGGCGGCGGGCGCCAATCTGTGGCCGCCGGCCATCGCCATCCTGCGCCGCGAAACCTTTGGCAACTACCCGGCGGCGACCGCGATCCTGAAATGCGTCTACGAGGGGCTTCTGGTGCCGTTCGACACAGCTCTTCGCATCGAGCAGCGCTATTTCACCGAAATCATGCAGACCAGAGAAGCGGCGGCGATGATCCACTCGCTGTTCATTTCCCTGCAGGAACTGAACAAGGGCGCGCGCCGCCCGGCCGACGTGCCGGAAACGAAATTCAAAAAGATCGGCGTGCTGGGCGCCGGCTTCATGGGAGCCGGCATCGCCTATGTCACCGCCAAGGCCGGCATTCCGGTGGTGCTGCTCGACCGCGACACGGCATCCGCCGAAAAAGGCAAGGCTCACTCTGAAGGGTTGATGGACGGGCTGATCAGGAAAGGTCGCGCCAGCCTCGAAGACAAGGAAAAGCTTCTCGCGCTGATTACGCCCACTGCCGATTATGCCGAGCTTGCCGGCTGCGATCTGGTGGTCGAGGCGGTGTTCGAGGATTCCGGCGTCAAGAAAGCCGCCACCGAGCAGGCGGAAGCCGTGCTGAAATCCTCGGCGATCTTTGCCTCCAATACCTCGACGATCCCCATCACGGCGCTTGCGAAGAACTCGGCCCGCCCGAAGAATTTCGTCGGCATCCATTTCTTCTCGCCCGTTGACAGGATGATGCTGGTCGAGATCATTCTGGGCAAGAAGACCGCCGACAAGGCGCTGGCCACGGCCATCGATTTCGTGCGCGCCATCCGGAAGACGCCGATCGTCGTCAACGACACGCGCGGCTTCTACGTCAACCGCTGCGTGCTGCGCTATATGTCGGAAGCCTACAAAATGCTGATCGAGGGCGTGCCGGCGCCGATGATCGAGAATGCGGCGCGCGCTGCCGGCATGCCGGTCGGGCCGCTGGCGCTGACCGACGAAACGGCGGTCGACCTCGCCCAGAAGATCATGCACCAGACCGTGCGCGACCTTGGCGACAAGGCCGTCGATCCGGAGCAGATGAAACTCATCGACACGCTGGTCGACAAGTTCGATCGCAAGGGCCGCAAGAACGGCAAAGGCTTTTACGACTACCCGGCAAAGCCGGCGAAGAAGAAGCTGTGGCCGGGGCTCAAGGACCTTTACCCGCAAAAGAAGGCGGAAGCCGTCGACTTCGAGGAATTGCAGCAACGCCTGCTCACGGTCATCGCGCTGGAGGCGGTGCGGGTGATGGAGGAGAAAATCGTCACCGACCCGCGCGAGGCCGATGTCGGCTCGATCCTCGCCTTCGGCTTCGCGCCCTATACGGGCGGCGCGCTGTCTTATATCGACGGCATCGGCGCCAGGGAATTCGTGCGCATCGCCAAGGGCTTGCAGAAGAAATACGGCGCCGAGTTCAAGGTGCCGAAACTGCTGGCCGACATGGCCGACAAGGGCGAGACGTTCTACGAGCGCTTCGACCCCTATGCGAAAGGCGAAGCGAAGAAGGCGGCATAGGCGGGGCGAACTGATCGAAAGCTTGAGTTCGAACAGGCTCGCCGGTCAGGCGCCTTCGACCAGCACGATCTCGCCGTCGGCCACGGTCTGGCGGATCGCCTTAGCGGCCTGGTATTCGGGTGAATTGTAGCAATCCCGCGCGGCGGCCAACGATTCGAACTCAATGACGACGTTGCGGGCCCGGCCCTGCCCTTCCTTGATGTCGTGCGCCCCGCCGCGCGCCAGAAACTTCGCGCCGAAACGTTCGAAAGCCGGCTTGGCGGTTGCGACATAATCCTTATAGCGCTCCGGATCGCGTATATCGACGCGGGCGATCCAGTATCCCTTGGCCATGCTTTCCTCCAATCGTCGCGCAAAAATCAGGCGGCGCGCATCTCCTCGACAATAGCTCTCGCCGCCCCCAGCCTGTCAACCGCGCCGACGATCGGCCGCCCGACGACGAGATGGCTGGAGCCGTTGCGGATGGCCTGGGCGGGCGTGACCACCCGCTTCTGGTCGCCATGGGCCGCGCCGGCGGGCCGGATGCCCGGCGTGACCACCGCCATGTCCGGACCGACGATGCGGCGCACCGCCTCCGCCTCACTGGCCGAGCAGACGATGCCGCCCATGCCGGCGTGCAGCGCCTGTTCGGCGCGCCGCAGCACCAGCGTGTGCGGGTCGTATTCATAGCCGGCGTCGATGACATCCTGCTCGTCCATGGAGGTCAAAACCGTAACCGCAAGCAGGCAAAGGCCGCTGCCGCTCGCGGCCTCCACCGCCGCCCGCATCGTCTTCGGATAGGCATGCAGCGTCAGCATGGTCATGCCCATGCGCACGATGTTTTCGACGCCCTTGGCGACGGTGTTGTCGATGTCGAGCAGCTTCATGTCGAGGAAGACTTTTTTGCCTTCCGCCGCCAGGTCGCGGGCGAAATCCAGCCCGCCGGCGAAGGCGAGCTGGTAGCCGATCTTGTAGAAGGAAACGGTGTCGCCAAGCTCGCGCACTACCGTCTCCGCGTCGGCCACGGTGGGCACGTCGAGGCCGACGATCAGCCGTTCCTGCATGCCGTCGGCCTGTGCTGCCATGGCGTTCATGGGTCGATCCTTTCCGAAAGCATGCGGGCGCGCTCGATCAGAGTTTTCGCGACCGTTTCCATGGCGCGGCGCAGCCCCTCGTCTCTGAGGTCGCCCGCGTCGTCGAAGGCGTCGGCGCCGGTCGGCACCGAACATTCCGCCGAGATCACCTCCATCCGGCAGCGCACCAGAACCAGGCGCAAATGGCCGATGCAACGGATGCCGGCGTAGCGGCCGGCTGAAGAGGAGCACAGCGCAACCGGCTTGCCGGTCATCGGGTGGAACGGCCGACCGCCATCGGCGCGCACACGGCTTATCCAGTCGATGGTGTTTTTCAGAAGCGGCGGGATGGAGCCGTTATATTCGGGCGTGGCGATCAAAAGCCCGTCATGCGTGGCGAACTGGCGCGCCAGCTTCATGGCGTTCTCCGGTATGCCATGCTCCTTCTCCAGATCCTGATCAAGGATCGGCAGCGGGTAGTCGGCCAGCGAAAGGCGCGTTACTTCGGCGCCCTGCATCGCCAGCTCCTTCTGCGCCACGTCGGCGGTCCTGCCGCTGTAGGCGCCGGAGCGGATCGAACCGGCGAAGACGAGAATTTTCGGAATGACAGCCATGCGACGCTCCTGCCTGAAGCAGCAGCTACAGGGATGCGGCGGTCAAATCAATGCGCGAGGCGCCGATAAACCCACAGATGTGCCGGCGGGATGTTGCGCATGATGAAATCGAAATGCTTGACCGTGTAGTCGCCCTTGCCGGCAGGGATCGGCGACAGCGGGCCGTAGGTGATCTGCATCACCGGGCGGCCCGTGGGAATGCGTTCGAGCAGGTTTTCCAGATAGGCGATGCGGCGCCCAACCGGAAAATTGAGCAGCGGCACGGCCGAAATCGCGCAATCAAACAGCATGTTGCGCTGCTCGCCAAGCGTATCGGCGAGATTGAAGGCGTCACCCTCGATGACGTTGACGGCCGGATAAAGCCGGCGAAGGTGGCGCACGAAATTCGCCGAATACTCGACTGCGGTGAGGTTTTCCGGCTTTACGCCGCGCGCCAGGATCGCCTTGGTGATGACGCCGGTGCCAGGGCCGACTTCCAGGACCGGCAGGCGGGAAGTGATATCAATGACGGAGGCCATGCGTCTGGCGGTCACCGAACTTGTCGGCACGATCGAGCCGACGGCCTTGGGCTTGTCCATCCAGCCCTTGAAGAATTTCAACTCGTCGTCGAATTTCTCCGCCAGCGCCTTGCGCAGCTCGGAACCACTTTTCATGCAGCTTCTCCCGTGTGGCTCCCCAGACACTATTTATCAGCTACGGTGCGGCCGGCAAGTATAAAGCGCATGAAAATGTCGCGAAACGGATAATTTTAGGCGCAATCAGCCTTCGCCGAACGATTCGAAGAAATCCTTCATGCGGCTGAAGAATCCGCTCGACTGGGGCGAATTGTCCTTGGAGGAAAGCTGCTCGAACTCCTCAAGCAGTTCGCGCTGGCGCCGCGACAGGTTCTGCGGGGTTTCCACCGCCGTCTGGATATAGAGGTCGCCGACATTGGGCTGGCGCAGCACCGGCATGCCCTTGCCCTTGAGGCGGAACTGGCGGCCGTTCTGGGTGCCTTCAGGCACTTTCACGCGGGGTTGCGTACCGTCGAGCGTGGCCACCTCGAACTGCCCGCCAAGAGCTGCCG
>JBARYG010000146.1:0-5741 GCA_049647745.1 Mesorhizobium sp. | reverse complement strand
GTCCAACGTTTTTTAGCCCTGCGACAGGTCGCGTGGCAATATGGAGCTGAATTGACATGGCCGACGACGACATCATCCTGTCCGAGCTTTCCGACGACGAACTCGTGCAGCAGATGCACGACGACCTCTATGACGGATTGAAAGAGGAAATCGAGGAAGGCACCAACATCCTGCTCGAGCGCGGCTGGGTTCCCTACAAGGTCCTGACCGAAGCGCTGGTCGAAGGCATGCGCATCGTCGGCGAGGATTTCCGCGACGGCATCCTGTTCGTTCCAGAGGTTCTGCTCTCCGCCAACGCGATGAAGGCCGGCATGCATATCCTGCGCCCGCTGCTCGCCGCCACCGGCGCGCCGAAACAGGGCAAGATGGTCATCGGCACGGTCAAGGGCGACATTCACGACATCGGCAAGAACCTCGTCGGCATGATGATGGAAGGTGCCGGCTTCGACATCATCGACCTCGGCATCAACAATTCGGTCGAAAAATATCTCGCCGCCATCGAAGAGCACCAGCCGGACATTCTCGGCATGTCGGCACTCTTGACCACGACGATGCCGTACATGAAAGTCGTCATCGACACGATGAAGGAAAAGGGCATCCGCGACGACTACGTCGTGATGGTCGGCGGCGCACCACTCAACGAGGAATTCGGCAAGGCCGTCGGCGCCGATGCCTATTGCCGCGATGCCGCTGTTGCGGTTGAGACGGCCAAGGACTTCATGAAGCGCAAGCACAATCTTCGCGCCACGGCCTGAACGAAAAAGGGCCGCCCCCATGGAGCGGCCCTTTCGGCTGACGCTTGGCTGAGATGGAGGAAGACCTCAAAGCCGTTCCGTCAGCAATTACTTCGTTGCGTTTGCAACCCTATGACCGGCGTTTTCCGTCGCATTGACCGTATTGGCGGCGTCCTGTCCCAGTCCGCGGATGGTATTGGCGCAGGCAGTCACCAGCAACAGGCTGGCAATGGCAACGACGGTTGCATATCTGGATGTCATGGTGATGGCCCCTCTATGAATGATCTGGCAACCACAAACGGCAAAGCGTCGAACTTGTTCCATGGAGCACGCAGCTAAAATCATCGGCAAGGAACCCGCTGGCAAGCCGGGGCGGCTGCTGGTTATCGCCTGCGGTATGCTGGCGCGTGAAATCCTGGCGGTGAAGGACCAGCTCAAGCTCGATCACCTCGACCTCACCTGCCTGCCTGCCGAGTTTCATTTCTACCCCGACCGCATTGCACCGGCCATGGATAAGGCCATTATCGAGGCAAAGGCCAACGGCTACGAGCATATCTTCGTCGGCTATGCCGATTGCGGCACCGGCGGCCATCTCGACGTGGTTTGCGAGAAACACGGCGTCGAGCGCATGGCGGGGCCGCACTGCTTCGCCTTCTACCAGCGCATGGAAGCCTACCGAAAAATCGCCGACGACGACATGATGTCGTTCTACATGACCGATTTTCTGTGCCGCCAGTTCGATGCCTTTTTCATGAAGCCGCTCGGTCTCGACAAGCACCCGGAGCTTATCCAGGATTATTTCGGCAACTACGAAAAGCTGATCTATCTGGCGCAGACCAACGACCCGGAACTCGACAAGGTGGCTGAAGCCGCCGCGAAAATGCTGGGCCTAGTCTATGAGCGCCGTCCTACCGGCTATGGCGACCTGCCGGCCGGGCTTGCTCACGCCGCCGCGATAGTCTCGAGCAAGTAAGCGGCGCACCGGCGCGATCATCGCGCCCGGCCAAGGCCGGTATCACCGACTTCCCACACCAAGATTTAACTCGGGCTCGCGCAGGATCGCGACGGGCGGGCTTTAGCCGAGTGCCCGCGAGAAGGCGCACCATGGCCCCACCGACCGAAACACATGCATCGATCGTCATCGTCACCGAGGGCGGTCCGCACATATGGGCCATCGTCAATGCGCTTTCCGACCGGTTCGGCCCGGTGAGCGTGATCCTCGAAACACCCGAAGCGAAGAAGCGACTGTTGCTGCGGCGCGCACGCCGGCAAGGTTTTGTCTCGGCTATGGGCCAGCTCGCAACGATGGTGCTGACCCGGTTGGGCAAGCGGTTTTTCGCCAGGCACTCGGCCTGCCTTATCTGCGAAGAGAATTTGCGCATCGAACCGGCACCGGGCCAGGCGATCATCCATGTAGCATCAGCGAATTCGCCCGATTGCGTCGAGAAAATCGCCGGCATCCGGCCCGATGTCGTACTGCTGGCCGGATGCAGATTGCTGTCCCCCGAAGTGCTGTCGAAGATCCCCTGCCCGGTGCTCAACTACCATGCCGGCATCACCCCGAAATACCGCGGCATGAACGGCGGTTATTGGGCGCTGGCCAGCAGCGACGTGGGAAATTTCGGCACCACGGTTCACCTCGTGGATGCCGGCGTCGACACCGGCGCGGTGCTGCGGCAGGCACGCGGAACCCCGCGACCAGGCGACACGATTTCAAGCTACGCATTGCGCCAGGCCGCTTTTTCCCGGGCGATCTGCGCGGAGGCGATAGCGGATGCACTGGCGGGAAAATTTGCGACATTCGATCCGAAGCTGCCGTCGAAGCAATGGTTCCACCCGACCATCTGGTCCTATCTCTGGATCGGATTTCGGCGCGGAGTCTGGTAGAAACCTCCGTTCCCGCCACCTTTCTTTTTGCGACACGCCGATCCGTCGCTTTTGAAAGCGCGCGCGTCGTCCCATAACAAGCAGCCCGCCAACGCTTGCGGCAATGCTCGAACATCAGGAGTAGAAATTCATGGCCGATCTGATCGTCGTCTACTGGCGCGATATCCCCGCGCAGGTCATCATCAAAAGGGGCCGGCAGAACGCCAAGCGCGAACTGCCGATGCGCTTTATCCAGGCTATCGATGCCTGCGCCATGAAGGTCGGCGCCAAGAGCAGCAGCAACTATCTGGACGACTGGCGCAAGGCCGATCCGATCCCCGTGGAAGGCGACGACCTGGAGGCCATGGCCGACAAGGCGGTCGCCGATCTCGATACCCGCTACGACAAGGAGAAGCTTGTCTTGCTCGTTAATTCAGGCGGCAGAGAAAATGGCTGACAACCAACCTTCGTCGACGACGGCTGCCGGGCCGGCAAGCGCCTCGAACATTCTGGCCCCCGCAGCCGCTGCCGGCGTCACACAGGCGACGACCGTCAAGAAGACCGCGCCCAAGAGCGACTACAAGCCCGCCGACGTGTCGCCGCAGCGACGCGTACAGCGTTCGTTTGCGGTGCGCCTGTGGTCGGTGCGCCACTCGCGCTTGCTCGAATGGTTTTATGCCAGGTTCGCCGACGCGTTCCTGATGCTGCACCCGTTGTGGAAGGGTATCGGCTACGGCCGCGTCGAAGCGCCGATCAAGTTCGTCGAAAAGCGCGTGAAGGGCTTCATGTTCGACTGTCGCATGTGCGGCCAGTGCATCCTGTCCTCGACCGGCATGTCATGCCCGATGAATTGCCCCAAGCAGTTGCGCAACGGTCCCTGCGGCGGCGTGCGCGCCAACGGCCACTGCGAGGTCGAGCCCGACATGCCCTGCGTCTGGGTGAAGGCATGGGAGGGCTCGCGCAACATGGTTCATGGCGACAAAATCCTCGACGTGCAGAAACCGGTCGACCAGTCACTGCGCGAAACCTCCGCCTGGCTGCGCGTAACCGCGCAGGCAGCCGCCGCGCGTGAAGCCGCCAAGGCCGCCGCCACCAACAAAGGGGCATCGGCATGATCGGGCGCCAACGCGACGAAAATCCCGCCGGCGTCGACCTGCCGCTGGAGCCCCTGCCCGGCCATACCTCGCGCGGCCGGCTGGAGCGCGTTCTGCGGCGTGGCGAATTTGCCGTTACCACCGAACTCAACCCGCCCGACAGCGCCGATCCGGAAGAAGTCTACAGCCGTGCCAAGGTTTTCGATGGTTGGGTGGACGGCATCAACGCCGTCGACGCATCCGGCGCCAACTGCCACATGTCGTCCGTCGGCATCTGCGCGCTGCTGACGCGCATGGGCTACGCGCCGATCATGCAGATCGCCTGCCGCGACAAGAACCGCATCGCCATTCAGGGCGACGTGCTCGGCGGGGCGGCCATGGGCGTTGCCAACATTTTGTGCCTGACCGGCGACGGCGTGCAGGCCGGCGACCAGCCCGGCGCCAAGCCGGTGTTCGACCTCGACTGCATGTCGCTGCTGGAAACCGTTCGCATCATGCGCGACAATGGCAAGTTCCTGTCGGGCCGCAAGCTGACCACGCCGCCGCAACTCTTTTTGGGCGCGGCCATAAACCCGTTCGCGCCGCCCTATGATTTCCGTCCGCACCGGCTCGGCAAGAAAATCGCCGCCGGCGCCCAGTTCGTCCAGAGCCAGTATTGCTTCGACGTGCCCATGTTCCGCACCTACATGCAAAAAGTGCGCGACCTCGGCTATACCGAAAAATGCTTCATCCTGTGCGGCGTCGGCCCGCTCGCTTCTGCCAAGACCGCGAAATGGATTCGCTCCAACGTGCCGGGTATCCATATTCCCGACACGGTCGTCAAGCCGCTGGAAGGCGCGCAGGACCAGAAGAAGGAAGGCAAGCAGCTCTGCATCGACATCATCAACGAGGTAAAGGAAATCCCCGGTGTCTCGGGCGTCCATGTGATGGCCTACCGCCAGGAAGAATATGTCGCCGAGATCGTCGATGAAGCGGGCGTGCTGAAGGGCCGTCAACCATGGAAACGCGAGGCGCGAGGCGACGACCGGCTGGTGGCGGACCGGCTCGACCAGATCCTGCACGAAGACATAACCGAAACCCAGGTGGATATGGTCAAGACCGCGTACTAAGGCCGGACGGCTACGTTCGCTTGATTCAAGACAAATAACGATATAAAGAAATCTTTATATCACGACCGGAGAGATTTTATGACCCGCACCATCGTCGCTTCGGCGACCAGAGAGATCGTTATCGGCTTCGATCAACCCTTTTGCGTGATCGGCGAACGTATCAACCCGACCGGCCGCAAGAAGCTGGCGGCGGAAATGCAGGCCGGCAATTTCGAGACCGTCATCAAGGATGCGCTCGAACAGGCCGCCTGCGGCGCGACCATGCTCGACGTCAACGCGGGCGTCACCTCCGTCAACCCGAACGAGACGGAGCCCGGCCTTCTGGTGCAGACCGTCGAGATCGTCCAAGGCCTGGTCGACCTGCCGCTGTCGATCGACAGTTCGGTGTCGGGCGCGATCGAAGCGGCCCTCCAGATCGCCAAGGGCCGGCCGCTGGTCAATTCCGTCACCGGCGAGGAAGAGAAGCTGGAAAAGATCCTGCCGCTGGTCAAGAAGTACAACGTACCGGTGGTCGCCATCTCCAACGACGAAACCGGCATTTCGATGGACCCGGACGTCCGCTTCGCCGTCGCCAAGAAGATCGTCGAGCGTTGCGCCGATTTCGGCATCCCGGCGCATGACGTGGTGGTCGATCCGCTGGTGATGCCGATCGGCGCGCTGGGCGATGCCGGCCGCCAGGTTTTCGCTCTGCTGCGGCGCCTGCGCGAGGAACTCAAGGTCAACACCACCTGCGGTCTGTCCAACATCTCGTTCGGCCTGCCGCACCGCCACGGCATCAACGCCGGTTTCATCCCGATGGTCATCGGCGCGGGCATGACCTCGGCGATCATGAATCCGGTTCGCCCGCAGGAAATGGAAGCAGTGCGTGCGGCCAACGTGCTGGCCGGCACCGACAAGGACTGCACCAGCTGGATCAAGACCTACAAGGACTACAAGCC
>JBARYG010000145.1:0-22292 GCA_049647745.1 Mesorhizobium sp. | reverse complement strand
GCCTTGGAAAGCGCACCGGTGATCGTCTCCGCGGAAGCTCCTGCTGGCGATAGTATCGCGGCCGCAGCCATGAACATGGCAAAACCCGCCTTGCGAAAAGACGAAGCATCGGCTCTGCGGGTCATCGCTGCTAAAAATGAGAGGCGTCGGCAATGGTGTTTGGTCATCTGGTCAGTCAAAGCCGCGTCCCTCTCCTGCTTCTTCGTGGGTCACGCCATCCCGGATGTGATAAATGCGCTTGAAGGTCGGAATGATCTTCTCATCGTGCGTGACGACGATAATGGCTGTTCCGAACTTGGCTGCCATTTCGTTGAGAATGCGGATCACAGTCAGTGCGCGCACGCTGTCGAGCGGTGCAGTTGGCTCGTCGGCAAGGATCACCGGTGGCCGGTTGACCAATCCGCGCGCGATTGCTACCCGCTGCTGCTCACCGCCGGAGAGCTGCGAAGGCTTGGCGTCCGCGCGATGCTCGACGTCCAGGGCCTTCAGAAGGTCGCGCGCGCGACGGCGCGATTCAGTGTTGGGAACGCCCGCCAGCATCGGCAGCAAGGCCACGTTGTCGGTGACATCCAGAAATGGGATGAGATACGGCGCCTGGAAGACGAAGCCGATCTTATCGCGCCTCAGTGCACGAAGATCGCGTAGCTTCCATCCATCATCATAGATCACCTCGTCGCCGAGGGTCATGCGCCCGCCGCTCGGATCGATCACTGCGCCCAGAGCTTTGAGCAATGTGCTCTTGCCTGAGCCCGACGGGCCGATGAGGCCGACCACCTCACCGGGCGCGACTTGCATGTTGACGTCCTTGAGGGCATCCACCGCAGTGTCACCGCTACCATACCGTTTCCTGAGTTTTTCGATGAGAATTCCGCCGCTGCCCATCTTAGCCACCAATCGCTTCGGCGGGATCGATCTTAAGCGCCATACGGATGGCGACGACGCTAGCAAGCGCGCATATGACGATGACGGCGATGAGCCCGAGCATCGTGTCGATGGAAAGAAGCAGGACAAATTTCGGGAACAGAGGCGCCGCGAAGGTTGCCGTGATCTTGCCGACGACAAAGCCGATCAACCCGAGTACGACAGCCTGCTGCAGGATCATTGAGGCGATGGTGCGGTTGCGCGTGCCGATCAGCTTCAGAACGGCGATCTCGCGGATCTTGTCCATAGTGAGCGTATAAATGATGAAAGCGACGATGGCGGCGCTGACGACGGCCAGGATGGCCAGGAACATACCAATCTGCTTGGCTGAGGTGGCAATCAGCTTGCCTACAAGGATCCCTTCCATCTGCAAGCGTGTATAGACTGTCAGCCGCTTCCACCTTGCTATGTCCGATGCGATCGATGTCGGGTCGTAGCCGGGTTTGATGCGCACCAGAACGGCGTTCACATAAGGGTTGCTGCTTTGGGATGCGATTATGGCATCCAGCAGGCCTGGCACCCCTGGCCGATTGAACTCGGGGTTCTCGCTGGTGCGCCGCCGCTGGCGGACAATGGAGTCGTTGTCCTTGATGAACTGCGCTTCCTGCGCGTCCTTGAGCGGGATAAAGACCATCGGATCACCGCTCGATGATACCGCTCGGCGCGTAAGGCCGACGACTTTGTATTGATTTCGTCGGATGCCGATGGTGTCACCAACCGCAAAACCCGTTGCAGCATCCGCCACCGCCTCATAGTGGCCTCGCGTGATCTGACGTCCGGCAACGAGAAATGACGGCCAACCTGGCGTTGTCCGGTCGCCGGGCGCAACGCCGACCACCATGGCGCGCACATCGGTGGCCCCTTTTCGAACCTGCATTGTCAGATAAGTAACGTTTGCGGCCTGCTCGACACCAGGGGTCGTCAGGATCATCCGATAGATGTCGTCATTGATACTCGAGGACTCTGCGTAAGGCCCCAGCGTGTTCTGCTGGACGACCCACATGTCGGCGCCGCTGTTGTCGAGCAGAACCTTGCCATCGTCGACCATGCCGCGATAGACGCCAGCCATGGTGAAGGTGACGCCGATGAGCAGGCCAAGCCCGACCCCCGTGAAGACAAACTTGCCCCAGGAATGCAGGATATCACGACCGGCGAGACTGATCATTTGAGAAGCTCCGCCGGATTGTCGGTGATGTGAACGCGGCTCGTGCCGGTCAGCCGCGAGGCGCTGTGAGCGACAACCTGGTCGCCGACCTGCAAGCCCTCCAGCACCTGGATGCTTCCATCGAGGTCGGAAGCTCCAACACGGACGGAAACGAAATGGATTTTCCCATCTTCGACTTTCCACACCCCTGCCTTGCCGCTGATAGTCTGGATGGAAGCATTGGGCACCACCGGAGAAGCGGGAAGTTCGGGCAGAGCGATCGTCACTTCGGCCAGCTCTCCAATTGGAGGCAAAGGCTCGGGAAGCAAGTCGAACGCGACCTTGCCCAGATTTTCTTCGGTCACCGAGTCGGCGAGGACTTCCACGCGCGACACTTTTCCTGGAATGCCCGCTCCGCCATGAGACCGCAGTGCGATTTTTGTCGAAAGTCCTTTGCGCAGACCACCGGCTGCAATCTGGTCGAACCGGGCATTGATCCACAGGCTCTTCGGGTCGATCATTTCGATAACAGCTTGGCCGGCAACCATCGTTGTTCCCGGCTCAGCATTGCGCGCCGAGACCACGCCATCGACCGGCGCGCACAGAACCAGATTTTCCTTCTGCTTGATCAGTCCGTTACGATCGGCGCGATTGCGTTCCAAGTCCTGCTGTGCAGCAACAAGACTTGAGCGTGCCGCCGCAAGGACGGCGTTAGCCACCTGGCCGTCCTGCCGCTTGGCGTCGAGAGCCGCCTCGCTTATCGAGCGGCTCTTCCATAGTTGTTCATAACGCGCAGCCTGCGCGTCGGCGTAACCCTTGCGGGCGAGCGCATCTTCGACCTGCGCTGTTGCGATCTTTACAGAGGCTTCCGCGCGACCGATCGCGGCATCAAGCGCCGCAATACGCTCGGCAATGTCGACCGGATCCATTTCCGCCAGAACCTGACCCGCATGCACCTTGTCGCCGACATCGACATATATCTTGCCGATACGCCCGGCATTGGTGGGGCCGATCTTGTAGGAGTAGCGTGCTTCGACCGTGCCGATGCCGAAGAGCGCCGGGGCTATAGAACGGCTTTCGACAGTGGCAGTCATGACAGCGACTGGCGCCAGTGGCCCCGATCTGAGAACCACATAACCAAACATGGCAGCTATTGAAATTGCGACCGCAAGAAGCATCAGGGTACGGCGTTGTATCGAGGGAAATTTCACCGAACTGCCTCCACATATGCGCGATAGGACGCGAATACCGCAGGCGCCGCCTCACGGACTCCGTCCAGCTCATCTCTGACCAGCGCCGTGAAAACCAAGCTCTGGATGGCGGCCACGAACAGACGGGCTGCACCGTCCTTGTCGATTTCGGGACGTAGTTCGCCGCGCTGCTGGCCTTCCTCGATCATGTGAGAAAGGCGCTGCTCATACCTTCGGATAAAGGCGCTAATCATCAACCTGAGCGCCGGGCTTCTTGTGTTTGTGAGCGCGCTAAGTAGGATGGGGGGCATGTTCGGATGATCAGCGATATAGGCGACGTCAGCCATGAACATCGCTTCGAGGGATCGCAGTGAAGATCCCTGACCCGAGAAGGAGTGGATCATTTTGGGGCCTCTATGGCACGCCGAAATAGCGCAAACACCGCCGGGGCGCGCTCGCGGATACGTGCGACATCGCCGGCAATCAACGCCTGCATGACAAGACCCTGGATCGTGCCGATGAAGAGCGTGACGGCTGTTTTCTCGTCCAGCACGGCCATCAGTTCACCTCGATCCTTGCCTTCCGCGACAAGCCGACCGAGGCGTTCGCCATAGCGCTGGATCAAGGCCTGCGCCATGCGCTTGGCCATGGTCTGTTCCGCGCGCTGCAATTCTCCAAACAACATTCGCGGAACGCCGGGATGCTCCGAAATGAAATCGATATGCGCCATGAAGGCGGCCTCCAGGGCAGCGAGTGGAGACGTTGCCGCGGAAGAAGCCTTGTCGACGCGCGCAAGCAAACGCTCCGAAACCCACTCCATCACCGCCTGAAGAATGGCATCCTTGGACGGAAAGTGCCTGAACAACGCACCTTGAGTTACCCCCATCCGCTTGGCGATCGCTCCCGTCGTAATATCTGTAGGATTCTGTTCGGCGGCGAGTTCGATGACGGTTTCGACCGTCACTTCACGTCGTTCCTCTGCGGGAAGATAGGCAGGACGCGAAATCATCGTACAACTCCAAAAGATAGTAATTAGTTACTAGCTATGTGGATAGCCGCCGATTTGCAAGCTCTCCGCCTGAAAAATCTCTTCCGTACGGATGACGCCTGATTTGCGCACGCTGAACATAGACTGATCTGCCCCCTACGCGCCGGCCAAGCACTGGCGTCAGTGGCAACACCTCCGCTTGTTTCAGTTTCGCGAATTTCTGCACGAGCCGCGCTGCGCCGCATTGACCAGCCTCAATTTTCGGCCGAACATCGAGGCTGTGGATGGTCCTCTCCTATCCGCAGCGTCCGGAAGCATGACCGAACAAAGGTCGATCGTGGCTTTGGTGGTATGGATCAGACCCGAAAAACCTTGCTTGACCAGTTTCGGTAAAAGACCGCTGTGATCGATATGCGCATGCGTGCCAAATTTCTTGGTATGCGGTGGGCACAATCATCGACATCTTTGGCTGTTGAACCCACCATTGCGCAGATTTGACAGCGTCGCGTGCCGATGCTCGCTGACAGCCAATTGTCAGGTGCCTCGTGGGATATTGCGGCTGAGCCGATCCAAGAGACGGATCGGCCGTTCAAGATTCAACGCGGAAATGCAACTCTCATGAAACAGATCGCCCTGTCGCTTTTCGTGATCGCCGCCTCCGGCGCCTATGTATGGGATCAGGATGGGAAGAACTCGGGCGACATCATGCTTGATTCCGCGCTCCCGGCCGGTGCTGTCGAGGCGCATGCCGTTCAGCCAATTGTACCCTCACCTGCTGCAGCTACGCCAACGATTCCGACCGGGCCTGCTCATCGCGAAACGCGGCTCACGACCCGTGCCTCGATCGCAAGTAAAGTAGCTTCGGCCATTCCCACGTCGTCCGAAATTCGGGCCCTTCCAGCGGCGCAGCCGGCGGCAGTTCGGGCGGCCCCGCCACCATCTCCGTCGCCGATTAAACAGACAACCGTCCCGGCCATGCTACGTTCCTCTTCGCCGACACCGTCATTTGTAGCAACTCCGGCCACTTACGTTCCGATTCCTCAACCCAGACCTGCATATCCGGACACCGCGGCTCACGTCGTACGCGTAGGCATGAAGCTTGGGACCCAGGGCTATGCCGATGGGGTCTACACCGGACCCGCCGCAGACGCCTATTACGGGATCGTCCGGATACAGGCCCTTGTCCAGGACGGCCGCCTCGCCGCATTGAAAGTCCTGCAATATCCGTCGGATCGGCGGACATCGATCCGTATCAACAGGCAGGCATTGCCGATGCTTCGCGATGAAGCGATCAGCGCGCATGATGCTAATGTCGACATCATTTCTGGTGCGACGCTGACCAGCAGGGCCTTTATCCGGTCGCTTGGCGGTGCGCTCAAGAAGGCATCGTCATAGACCATGCCCGAGACGCGGATTCTGATGGGCATGCCTATTACGGTCGACGTCGGCGAGATGGCAGGCGGCACGCTTGTCGACATGGTTTTCGACTATTTCGCGCATGTCGACCGACGTTTCAGCACCTATCGGGCAGACAGCGAGATTTCTGCCATAAACCGGGGGGACGTTCCGATCCGGGACTGGAGCGGCGAGATGACGGAGGTGCTGGCGCTCGCCGAGCAGACGAAAAACGAGACCGACGGCTATTTCGACATTCGCCAGCCCGACGGTTCGCTTGACCCTTCCGGCATCGTCAAGGGCTGGGCCATTCGCAATGCAGCCGGGATAGTCCGTCGGGCCGGCATGTGCGACTTCTTTATCGAGGCGGGAGGAGACGTCCAGTCCTTCGGCAAGAATGCTTCGGGAAAGGATTGGAGCGTCGGCATTCGCAATCCCTTCAAGGGGGACGAGATCATCAAGGTCGTCTACCCCCGCGGACGAGGCGTCGCCACTTCCGGCAGCTATGTTCGCGGCCAGCACATCTACAATCCCCATGAAATCGGCAGCCCAATCACGGATATCCTCAGCCTGACGGTCATCGGAGCGGACGTGCTTGAAGCCGATCGTTTTGCCACCGCGGCCTTCGCCATGGGCAAAGACGGCATTTTCTTTCTCGAGGAGACGCCCGATCTCGAGGGCTACGTCGTCGACATCGATGGCCGCGCCACCCCGACAAGCGGGTTCGGAGCCCTTTGTTTGCCATGATCAAGACCATCGACCGATTTCTCGATCACCTGACCATGTACAGGCTGATCCTCTACTATCTGATGGCGTTGGTGGGCACCGCATTTTTGTTCGGCCTTGCCAGGCTCGTGCCGCATGATCCCTTCGCGCTTGCCTTCACCACCGCGTTGGCACTGGCAGCCTGCTGGGTCACAAACAAGGTTTTTGCCCGCGTCTTCGAGGTTCCGGCCAACAACGAGTCCGTCTATATCACCGCCCTCATCCTGGTGCTCATCCTCGATCCGGTCGCCGCCACCGACCTCAAGGGCATCGGGGCCGTGGTCCTCGCCTCGGTCTGGGCGATTTCATCCAAGTTCATTTTCGCCATCGGCAGAAAGCATCTTTTCAACCCGGCTGCCCTTGGTGTGGCACTGTCGGCGCTTCTACTCGACCAGACGGCAACCTGGTGGGTCGGGGGCAGCTTGCCGTTGCTTCCCGTGGTGCTTGTCGGCGGCGTCCTCGTCGTTCGCAAGCTGCGCCGGCTCGACCTTGTCGCGACCTTCGTTGTCGTCGCCCTGGCGACCATTTTCGCAACGACCGAGCCTTCGCAGTACGGAGCGGTTCTGGCAGAGACGTTTCGTTCGTCGCCGCTGCTGTTCTTCGCCTTCGTCATGCTGACCGAACCGCTGACGGCGCCGACGATGCGTTGGCCGCGCATCGCCTTTGCGGCTATCGTCGGCTTTCTGATTGCCCCGAACATCCATGTAGGTTCATTCTATTTCACGCCGGAATTGGCGCTGCTTGTCGGCAACCTCTTTGCTTTTGCGGTCAATCCGAAGGGGCGCTTCATCCTGACACTGGAGCGGATCGAGCAATCGGCCATCGACAGCTATGACTTCGTCTTCAGATCGCCGCGAAAACTCGTCTTTCAGGCGGGCCAGTACCTGGAATGGACCCTTGGCCTCGACCATCCAGACAATCGCGGCAACCGCCGCTATTTCACGGTTGCCTCGGCACCCACGGAAGAAACGGTCCGGCTTGGCGTAAAATTCTATCCGGCCTCCAGCGCTTTCAAAAAGGGACTGGGGGCAATGATGCCGGGCAGCACGATCCACGCTTCCCAGGTTTCCGGCAATTTCACGCTGCCGGCCAATCGCGAAACCAAGATCGCCTTTCTGGCGGGCGGCATCGGCATCACGCCGTTCCGCTCGATGCTGCAATATCTCCTGGACCAGAAGGAGGCGCGGCCGATCGTCGTTCTTTATGGAACCGAGAGTCAGCAGGACATTGCCTATCGCGATGTTCTCGATGCCGCCAGGCAAGAACTCGGCATCAGGACAATTCACGCGGTAGCGCGAGACGCTGTGCGCGGTCAGTATGCCGGGTATATCGACGATCGTTTGGTGCGAGCCGTAATCCCCGACTACCTCGAGCGGACCTTCTACATTTCCGGTCCCCAGGCCATGGTCCAGGCGCTTCGCCAGAAATTGCGCGCCATGGGCGTACCTGGCGCAAGAATAAAGGTCGACTATTTCCCAGGCTTTGCCTGAAGCGGCGGATCAGCCGTGACGCGGCAGGGAAATGGTCACGACCAGGCCCGGATCGGCATTGGCCATCGCCAAGCGTCCACCATAGGCTTCGACGATGTCGGAAACGATGGCCAGGCCCAGACCGCTGCCTCCGCTTTTGCTGTCGAGCTGGACACCCCGCGACAAGGCGGATTCCCGATCCGCGTTTGGAATGCCCGGGCCATCGTCCGCGACGGCGACGGTCACCTCGCCGGCCGATGCAGAGCCTTCAACGCGCACCGACGATTTCGCATAGCGTGCGGCGTTTTCGACAAGATTGCCGAGGATTTCGGCCAGGTCCCCTTCATCGATAGGCGCCGCCAGATCGGCCGCGGCATCGATCTTAAATGAAAGCTGCTTGCCGCTCGGCGTACGTTTGACAACGGCAACGACGCCGCAAGCCACTTCCAATACACGGCACGTTGCCTTGCCCGAAACGCCGGGGGCGAGGCGGGCGCGTGCGAGTTCCCGCTCGACATGGCGGCGGATTGCCCCAGCAGTCTTTTCGATTTCGTCCGCCAGCTCGCTCTCGCCTTTCTTGCGCAAGGCCCGGATGTCGGCCGACAGAACTTGCAGCGGCGTCTTGAGGCCGTGCGCCAGGTCGGTGGCACGCGACCGGGCACGTGCTAGAGCTTTCTCCTGTGCATCGAGAAGGCGGTTGATCTCGTCGGCGAGCGGCTGCACCTCGCGCGGCGCCGCACCGTCAAGCCGCGCCGCTCGCTGCGCAATCACGTTTCTGACGGCTACCCTCAAGGACTCCAGCGGTGCCAGGCCGACGGTAATCTGGATGAAGAAAGCCGCCATGAGAGCGGCGGCGAGCAGAACGAGCGCCGGCGCAAGGTCGCGGACATATTCGCTTACCGAGACTTCCACGCTTCGATGGTCTTCCGCCACGATGGCGCGAAACGATCGACCGTCGGCATCGGTGATCGTGCGCTCGACGGCAATGGCAAGTTCTCCTTCAGGCCCTTTGAACTCTTCTATCTTTCTCAGTTCGCCGTTGGCTCCGCGATCAGGCAGGTCAAGTGCCGTGTCCCACAATGAGCGCGAGCGGACGAGATTGCCGGTACCAATGTCTTCCACCTGCCAGTAGTGGCCGGAGAATGGAATTGAGAAGCGTGGGTCGGCCAAGGCCGCCCGGACCGACAGCTGGCCGCCGGCCGCAAAGGCGGTTGCGCCGATCAGGTCGTTGAGGTCGACCGTCAGTTCACTGACGACGCGCCGCTCGACGTTCAGTTCGAACAGATAACGCAGTCCGACCCCGGCGACGGCGAGCGCGACGAGTATCGAGATGGTTGCCGCCGACCACAGCCTGAAGCGGATCGAGTTTCCCATCAATGGGAGCCATCGGGCACAAAGTATCCAAAACCGCGCCGCGTTTCGATGACGTCGTTGCCGAGCTTTCGGCGAAGGCGCGCGACAATGACCTCGATTGCATTAGGATCGCGATCGTTGCCGGAATCGTACAGATGTTCCGCGAGTTCGGTCGGCGCGACCACACGTCCTGCATGATGCATCAGAAATGCCAGGAGCCGGTACTCCAGCGGCGAGAGCGCGACGGGAATGCCGCGAAGCGCGACACGCATCTGGCGCGTGTCCAGAAGCAAGGGGCCCGATTTCAGCACGGGCGCCGCCTGCCCCGCAGAACGACGCAAAATCGCCCGCAGCCGGGCAAGCAACTCTTCCATTTCAAAAGGCTTGGGCAGGTAGTCGTCGGCCCCCGCATTGATTCCTTCGACGCGTTCGGTCCATTGGCCCCTGGCTGTCAGGATAAGGACTGGAAAGCGGCGCGCATTGGCCCGCCAGCGCTTCAGGACCGTGAGGCCATCGACCTTGGGCAGCCCAAGATCGAGTATTGCTGCGTCATAGTTCTCGACGTCGCCTGCGAACCACGCGGCTTCCCCATCGCGAACGGTATCAACTGCCATTCCCGAGGCCTTGAGGAGGGCTGCGACGTCGCTCGCGATGCGTGGTTCATCTTCGGCGAGGAGAATTTTCATCGACCATTCCCGTTGTTGTCGAGAACGACCCCTTCGCCAGCGTCAACGTCAACGATCCTGCGGCGCCCGTCGGAGGCAACGATCTGGAACCTGTAGATCCACCTACTGCCTTTTCGGATGAAATCAACGGCAACGATGTCGCCGGGTGACTGGGCACGGACTACCCCCATAATATCGGAGAGGCTCTTTATCTCGCCGTGCTCGTAAAGATCCCGCGCCCGATCATGATCGCCATCATCATCGGCACGAGCGGAGAGCGGCCACGCCAGGACAAGTCCCGCCATACCCAGCAGCACAAGCAACTTCAGGGCGCTTTTCATCCACAAGGGATGTCGCATATGGAAGCTTTCAATTTGCTGTCAAACACCCTCGGCCGACAGCAAATAAAGTTTGCCATCAATGGTCATCGTGTTCAAGCATGGCCCTGCTTCGGTGCCTATGGAACGACCGTGAATTCAGTCCACATGCCGGCCCCGTAGTGCCCTGGCACATTGCAGATAAGCAGGTATTTTCCAGCCTTCAGATCGACGGTCAATGCACCTGATTTACCGGGTTCCAGCTCCGAAACCTCGCCTTTGTCGCCCGCCTTGTCTTCATCAACCCGGCTCTCAGCCTCGATATAGGGAAGCGGTTTGCCTGGATCGGCAAGGTACATCACGATCATTTCGTGAACAGTGTCCTTGGAGTCGTTGGTTACCTTGAAAGTGATCTTTCCAGCTTTCACCGTGTCAGGCAAAGCCTTGATACCCATGGTCGCCTTGGCGACATCGAGCCCCGGCACCGCATAGGCGAGTCCCATCGGCATTTGCACATTCGCGCCCTTGTCCCACAGCGAAACCTGGACACGCGCCGTAGCCTGGACGGCCCCCGCACTGCCGACCATCAGCATCGCGGCAGCGAACCCGAGCGCTGCTCTTCTCGATTTGGTTTCCATGGCGATCTCCCTGAAGGGCGGCAGCGGAAGCTGCTCTACATCCCGATCGTCATCCTGCTCCCGGATGTCATTTACCCTCCTTGCGCCAGATCAAATCGGCTGGCCCGGTTCGGCACGCGGTGCCGATGTCAGCCAGTTGTCAGGTTGAATTCGCTATGCCGCGCCAATGACGGTGATGTCGCCGTCTGATCGGACCGATCGAAATCCCTCAGGCGCAGCACCCGCGCCTAACCTCTCGAATGGAGCCATCATGTATCGCGCACTCGTTCTAGCCGGCCTCGCCGGCATGATTGCCGGACCGGCGCTCGCCGCCGGCGGCAGTTGCAGCACCGCCCCGAAATCCCAATTCAAGCCCAAGGCAACGCTGGAAGCGCAATTGACCGGCGAAGGTCTCACAGTCCGCCAGATCAAGGTCGAGAAGGGCTGCTACGAAGTCTATGCGGTCGACAAGGCCGGCAAGAAGGTGAACCTGGCCTACAATGCCGAGACGCTTGAAAAGCTCGACAATGCCGAAGCCGGCGAAAACTGATCGGAGCGTTTCAGCACTCGCAGACGCGCAGTCATCGCCGGAGATGGTGCGCGTCTGGGACCGGGTCGTGCGGAGTTTCCACTGGGCGCTGGCGCTCAGCTTCGCCATTGCCTGGTTCACCTCTCACTCCTCCGAGGAGATCCACCATTGGGCTGGCTATGCTGCCGGAGCGCTTGTCGCGATGAGGTTGTTGTGGGGCGTTCTAGGCACGCCCTATGCGCGCTTCTCTCAATTCGTGCGCGATCCGGCGACAGTGCTACGCTACCTCTCGGCAATGCTGAGCGGTCGCGAAGCCCGCTACATCGGCCATAACCCGGCCGGCGGTTCGATGGTGATCGTGCTGATCGCGGTGATGGGGTCAACCGCGCTGACCGGCTGGATAATGACGACGGACGCCTATTTCGGTGTGGCGTGGGTCGAGGCGGCGCACAGCTTGGCCGCGCACGGCCTGCTCCTGCTGGTATTCTTCCACATAGGCGGTGTGGCACTGGCAAGCTTTCGGCATCGTGAAAATCTTGTCCGAGCCATGATTACGGGACAAAAACGCAAAGCTGAGCCGGCGGATATCGCCTGACGATCTGTCAAAGCACCAAGCTCATTGCATCGTCAACGATCGCGCCAGATCATCAATACGACATGAAGCGATTGACGCCGCCGTCGAACGTCCATTCCCATATCCGAAGCCGTGACACGTCGGTTGCACGTGGGATGCCTTCGCCTCTATGGCAGCAGGCTGTGCCACTCGGTGGTCGTCAATGCGACATGAGGATAGGGACTGGACAATCCTCCAGCAGGGAACGCGTCATTCCTCCGAGGATCGCCTGGCGCAACCGTGAGTGCACGAAAGCGCCCATCACCAGCAAATCCATCTGCTGGTCGATGACAAATTGGCGAACAGGAAGCCCTTCGTCGTCGCCAGGGACAGCGGCAATGACAGCTATCTCCGATCTGATCCCGTATAGCGACAAATATGTCACGAGTTCGTCGGCGGTACGAAGTCCTTCCGACCCTTTTGTGTCGACAACGGTGGTGATTGCGACATGATCTGCCTCGAAAAGCAAGTCCAGGCTCTCTCGAACCGCACGCGCCGCCTGCGAGCTTCCATCCCATGCGATCGCCACTCTCTTGGGCGTTTCAAATTTGCCGTGGGAAATGATCAGTACCGGGCAGCCCGCATCAAACAGTGCATGCTCGATCGCCGTTCGGCTTGTATTGGAACCGGAGGGGTCAATCGTTTGCAGAATGGTCAGGTCATGCAGGCGCGCCAAAGCTATAAAGCGGGAATACCGGCCATCGAACGGAGAATGAGCATGTTCGATGTCGATGGGCACACCCAGTTTGGACGCTCTTTGCTGTACGGACTGCGCGGCTTGCCCCGACAGTGTCTCGATACGATCCGTCTCCTGGGTAATCCAGACGGATGATGAGCCGAGCGTCAACGGGAAGGGTTGCAAAAGGGCGGGCGCGAACACATAGGCCGTCAGTCTGGACTGGTATGCCTGAGCGAGGCCCAGTACATAATCAAGCGCCGGGTCGTGGGCGGCCCCCTCGTCAGCGGAAAGAGCGACCAACAGATTTTTCAGGCGATTGTTCTGTATCATATCTTCCATATTCCTTTGGCGCATCCGTGATGTGCTGTGCTTCCGATTAGCTTTCCTGTTCGGGAACCTTTTCGCTCGCGACCAGTCTCGCGCCCATTGGTGATCGTCCGTTTTCTCGTGCCAGATCTATAGACCCGGCCTTGGCGGTGTCCCGGCGGATCGGGTCCGACAGCAGGCGCAAGCCGTTCAGAACGACAAGGACGGTTCCGCCCTCATGGCCAACGACCGCCAGCGGCAGGGGCAGGTCAAAGAACAGGCCGCCGGCAACGAGCACCACCATGGCGCCGATCGCGACGGCGAGGTTTTGTCGGATGATGGCGGCTGAGCGGCGCGCAAGCCGGTGCGCGTGGGCAAGCCTTTCCATGTTTTCGGAAAGCAGGGCCACGTCTGCGGCCTGGAGCGCGACTTCCGAGCCGGCCGCTCCCATGGCGATGCCGACATCGGCACGGGCAAGAGCGGCAGCGTCGTTCACGCCGTCACCCACGAAGGCGACCTTGCCGCTTGCCGCCAGTTCGCCGACTTCACGCACCTTGTCCTGAGGCAGCATCTCGGCATGGATCTCGTCGGGCTTCAGCCCAAGCTCGGCGCCGATGCGTAGCGCCACCGGCCTGCGATCTCCCGTCATCATGACGATTCGGCGTACGCCGCTGTCGCGCAGGGCGACCAAAGCGGCAGCGGAGCTGGCCCTGGCCTCGTCCGCCACGCTGACGGCGCCCAGCACAGTGGCGCCACGCCCGAGATAAATCACCGTTTGGGCGTAGCCGACAATCTTTTGCAACTCGGGACGATCGATACGCGCACCCATTTCCTCAACCAGATACGAGTTGCCGGCCCACACTGGGCCAAGCGCATCGAACCCTTCTATTCCGATACCTGGTCGAGCCTTCACGTCGACCACATCTGCTATGTTGAGATCACGGGTCGCTACCTCCCTGCGGATCGCGGTGGCGATATGGTGCTCCGAATGCGCTTCGAGGCCGCCGAGCAGGGACAGGAAGCGGCTTTCGTCGCCGTCCAGCGCGACCACCTGCGTCACGGCGGCGCGACCAGTCGTCAAGGTTCCCGTCTTGTCGAACGCAAACGTGTCGACGGCGGCGAGCGTTTCGAGCGCGGCGCCCCCCTTGAACAGCACGCCGCCTCGCGCGGCGGCCGACAGCGCCGACAGGATGGCAGCGGGCACGGATATGACGACGGCGCAGGGGCTGGCTGCGACGAGCAGCGTGGCGGCCTTGTAAAGCGACTGTTCCCAGTCTCGCCCCAGCCAGTAGAAGGCGGCGAAGGCGAGCACCGCACCCACCATGACCGCAACGGTATAGCGCTGCCCGAACCATGAGCTGAACCGCTCGGAGGGGGCCTTTGCGGCCTGCGCCTCGGTCACCAGCAGGATCATACGGGCGATGGTGCTGTCGCCGACCGTCCTGGTGACCGACACCTCCAGCACGCCGTCGAGATTGACGGTGGCCTCGAACACCTGCTCGCCGGGCTCCTTGGAGACGGGCATGGATTCGCCGGTGATGTTGGCCTCGTCGATGCCGCCGCGCCCGCTCATGATCACGCCGTCGGTCGGCACCCGTGCGCCGGGGCGCAGTACCACCACATCGCCGACGGCAAGTTCGGCCGCCGGAACTTCTTCGACCCTGCCGTCCGTGCGCTTGCGCAGCGCCGTTTCCGGCCGAAGCGCCATCAGCGCCTCGATCGCGCGGCGCGCGCGCCCCAGCGCCCGATGCTCCAGCGTGGTGGAAATGCTGAAGAGCGTCAAAAGCACGGCGCCCTCGAAAGGCGCGCCGACCACGGCGGCGGCGATCGCCGCGACGACCATCAGCAGGTCGATGTCGAGGATGCGTTCCCGCCAGAGCGCGACCAGCGCCCGCCATGCGGCCGGCATCCCGCCGGCGACATAGACGAGTGCCAGGCCCGGCGGGTCGAGGAAAGCCAGATCCCCGCCGAAAAGCCACCTGCCGGCGATGGCCAGAACCATCCCCAGAACGGTTGCCAGGGACAAGGCCATCGGAAAATCCAACGACACAGATTGCTTCACGTTATCCTCTTGATCGTTTCATTGCGCGACGGGCCGCCGCCGACATCATCTTCGCACATTTGCTGCTTCCAGGCAGATCACACGGTCATCCGCTGATGAAGAACCGGGCTTCGAAACCATCATCGTGGCCCTCCCGCGGCGACAGTAACTCGATCCTGCCGCCGGCGCCGGCAGCGATCGTCTTGGCGATAGCCAATCCGAGACCCGCGCCGTCCGCCTGCGCCTGTCCCCGTTCGAACGGCTCTGACAGGCGGGCAAGCAGGTCGGGCGCCACGGTCGGCCCGGCATTGGCGACGCGCAGCACCCCGTCCGCCGACAGTGCTACACGCACGGGCTCTTGCCGCGAACCGTGCTTCAGCGCGTTCTCGATCAGATTGCGTACCAGGATCGCGAAGGCATCGGGATCGACCCGCGACAGCATATGGCCGTCGGGTAGCGTCAGTTTGATACGGTCAGTGCAGTCGGCGCTTTCCGCCATTTCGCCTATGAGCATTCGCAGGACGGCGGCGAGGTCGGTCGGCTCCGTTGTTCGAAGTCGCGCCCCTTCGGCTCTAGCCAGTTGCATCAGCTTCTCCGACAGTCTGGAAAGCCGGTGCAAGGCCGCCTCGATATCGCGTGCGCGGCCGCGCACGGCCTTGTCCGATGTTTCGATGATCAACCTTTGCGTTTGCGCAAGCGCCGCCGCGACCGGTGTACGCAGTTCATGCGCGGAATTGGCGGTGAAGCTGCGCTCGGCCTCCAGCGTGCGGCTAAGACGCTCAAGCAGGCGGTTCACTGCCAGCGCATTCGGCCGGATCTCCGAGGGCAGGCCTTCCGTGGAAATGGGTGTCAGATCGCCTGCACCCCGGACCTCGATGTCCGAGCGGAAGCGCCGGAGCGGCACCATCGACAGACGCACGACCGCCCATACCCCGATCAGACTGATCGGAACGAGCAGGCCGAGCGGAAGCGCCAGTCCAAGCAACGTCTGCCATGCCACCACGCGCCGCCGCGCCAGCGGCTCGGCGACGGAAATGGTGAGCGTGCCCTGAAGTGCCGCGTCGGTATAGATTCGATGAGTGGGTGTATCCGCAAAGCCCATACCGGTGAATGGCGGAAAGACGGATGGCTCTGCCTTATGCGAGCGCAACAGGATCTGGCCTTTGGCGTCCCTCACCACATAGGTGAAGTATTCATCGTGCTCGCGCATCGTCGCGACGCTCTGGCTGGGTTCGTCGTCACTGTCGCGCCCGACGATGTCGCGAACGGCCAGTGGCAGAAGACGTTGACCGGTTTCCTCAAGCGCGCTGTCGAAGACCTTGTCCATTTCGTGGCGAAGCTTTTGTGCGGTCACGACGGCCGTCGCCACCCAGAGCAAAGTCATACCCAGGCCCAGCCACAGTGACAAACGCCATTGCAGGCTCTTCGGCGCGATCATCTGCCACCACCCAGCCGGTAGCCGATACCGCGCACCGTCTCGACGGCGCCCTGCCCCAGCTTCTTGCGCAGGCGGCTGACATGGACCTCGATCGTATTGCTCTCTACTTCCGAGCCGAACGCGTAGAGCCGCTCTTCCATCTGCGTCTTCGAGATCACCTGACCGGGGCGCTGGATGAAAGCCTCGAACAGTGCCCATTCGCGTGCCGTCAGATCGATGGGGCGGCCATTGCGTATGACAGTCCTGGCGGCAAGATCGACCTGAAGACCGCCAACCTCGACCAGCGGGTTGGGGTTGCCGCTGTAGCGGCGCGCCACTGCGCTCAGCCGCGCCGACAGTTCAGAGAGATCGAAGGGCTTTGTCATGTAGTCGTCCGCCCCGGCATTGAGCCCGACGATGCGGTCGGAGATTTGATCCAGCGCGGTCAGGATGACGACCGGCGTGACACTACCCTTCCGGCGCAGGTCGCGCAGAAAGGCGATACCCTGCCCGTCCGGAAGCATGAGGTCGAGCAGGACGAGATCATAGGCGGCGCTGTCCAGATGGTCCATCGCCGCGTCGAGACGGGTGACCCAGTCGACGGAATGATTGTCGGCGACGATATGGTCGCGTACCGCCGCGCCGAGGATCGTGTCGTCTTCCACCAGAAGGATTCGCATCTGCCGCCCCTGCTTCTCGCTCGCCTCTTGCCTTGCGAACCTGTCAGCCTGCTGACGGATGGGTTCGTGCGGCTTCAGCTATTCGTCAGGAACGAATGTCACCTTTTGCGCACGCAATCACTGATACAGGACAAATGACATGACAAAGCCGATGTGGATAGCCGCCCTCTTTCTTGTCGTGGCCGGGTCCGGCACGGCGCTGGCAGATGACGACTGCCACGTCCCCATGAGCCAGTGGCAGCCGCGCGAAGCGGTCCAAACCATAGCCAGGGCGCGCGGCTGGCAGGTGAGCCGGATCAAGATCGATGATGGTTGCTACCAGGTCAGGGGTCTTGATGAGGCTGGAAATGCATTCAAGGCGAAAATCGACCCGCAAACCCTTTCGATCGTCAAGATGAAGCGCAAGGAACGGCATGAAGACGACAGGGCGCGCGAACGGGGGCAATCTTCCGATCTTGGCAAGGGCGCTTCCGGCTCGCCACTTCCCTCGAATAAGCTGTTCGGAGCGGGGAAGCTGCCGACCAGCGTCGTCAAGTAAGGTGACATGACCGACAGGCCGGGCCGGCGGCGGCCCGGCACACCCAACCCCTTTCCACTGCAGGAAAAGCCAACCATGTCGAGCAATCCCCTCCGCTATTCGAAAACCATGATCGTCATTCACTGGCTAACTGCCCTTCTGGTGCTCGGCGCCTGGCTGACCGCAGAGGGTGGCCGCGAAATAGTCGACAACCCGCCCTTGCTGCACTTCACGCTAGGGTTGGCGGTGCTGGCCCTCGTCGTGCCGCGCCTGATCCTACGGCTGACCGGCGCCGCACCCGATGCGAGCGGCGCGCGCGGCTGGCTCGCGACCATGGCAAAGGCCGGCCATGGCCTGCTCTATCTACTGATGGTCGGCCTGCCGATCACCGGCTGGTATGCCGCCTCGCGCATGGGCGTGACGGTGTCCTTCCTCGGCATCGATCTTCCGGCGCTCACGGCCGCTGTACAGGGACGCCCCGGCCTTGTCGCCGATCTGCACGAGAATGCCGGCACCTTCATCCTCATCCTTGCCGGCCTGCACGCGCTGATGGCCATCTGGCACCAGTTCGTCCTGCGCGACGGAACGCTCCAGCGCATGAGCCCGCGCTGAGTGGGCTTCCGTTCATCGGCGTAGTGAGCCATAGTTCGCCCGGGAAATGCCGAGCAGCGGGAATGGGTCCGGGCAAGGCAACGTAACCTCGCAGGGAGGCTTTGGTGCGTGCGCATACCCATCCGGAAACCCATCTGGTCGAGCGCATCGGCTGGCTGCGCGCCGCGGTCCTTGGTGCGAATGACAGGATCGTCTCGACCGCGAGCCTGATCGTCGGTGTCGCCGCCGCCGCGGCCTCGACGTCCGACGTGTTGGTCGCCGGCATCGCCGGCCTGGTTGCCGGCGCCATGTCAATGGCCGCCGGCGAATATGTATCGGTTAGTTCCCAGTTCGACACCGAGAAAGCCGATCTCGAGCGCGAACGGCAGGAACTTGCAAGCCAACCGGATTTCGAACGCGAGGAGTTGGCGCAGATCTACATGCAGCGCGGCCTCGACCAGGCACTGGCCCGCCAGGTGGCCGACCAACTCATGGCCAGGGATGCGCTCGGTGCACATGCGCGCGACGAACTGGGCATGTCCGAGGTGACATCGGCCCGGCCGATCTAAGCAGCATTCACCTCGGCAGTCACCTTCGCAGCCGGTGCCGCGCTGCCGTTATTGGCTGCTGTCTTGATGCCGCATTCCATGATCGTCGCCAGTGTATCCGTCGCATCTCTCCTGGTCCTCGCCTTGCTTGGCGCGATTGGCGCCCGCGCCGGCCGTGCGAAAATCGGCAAGGCGGTAGTGCGCGTAACCTTCTGGGGCGCGATGGCCATGGCGATCACAGCGGGAATCGGCACCCTATTCGGCACGGTGGTCTGAGGGAGCGTGCTCTTGAAATCTCACCTGAAGATCATGTTCAGCACTCATAAATTGTATTGTTCACGCGCATAGTCACCCAAACCTACGGAGTCGAGCTGGTCCATCGGCGCGAGGAAGGTCACCTGGATGACGCCCGGTGCGCGGCCGATCTCGATCGCGCCGTTTATCGTGGCTCGATTGCGCACCTCCGGAACCGTCATGCCGAGAAGCTTTGCCGCTCGCTCAAGCCCGTTGTCGACAGCCGCATTCATGTTGGCGGCAGTTCCGATGATCGAGATGGGCGCCAGATCTTCAAGACGATCCATGCCCCACGAATGAGCCAGCCGCTCAGCCCGGGTCCGTTCATCGGCGCTGAACGGACGTGCCAACGGTGGAAGGTCTTCGAGCAGGGGGAACAGGACCGGACCGTCTATGGGAAAGTTCTTCACCACCTCAACCTGCAGGGTGACGCTGCCCGCGACATCCATTGTATGGCCGGCGATCTCGCCGTCGCCCTGGGCGGCGTGCATGTCGCCCATATAGACGCCTGCTCCCTTCACCTTGACCGGCGCGATCAGTATAGCGCCCGGCCGCACGGCGTCGATGTCCATGTGGCCGTCGGTCTTGTGTTCGACGAGTTGTTCGGCGGTCAGGGCGTAGGGATGCGGGGCACCGACAAGGAAAGAGCCGAAATCACCGGCATTATGCGAATCCGGCATCGGGCATGACGGTGTCGTGCCGAGCTGCCCGAGGAAGGGGCGCATGCGCACCATGACGCCGGGTATGTCGGACGGCGCAAAGGCTAGGATCGGATGCTGCATCGATTTGTCGGGCAGGGCGGCGTAATGATGGGCGTTGCGCGCGATCTTTTCCGCCACCTCCTTCGACACTGTCACTCCAACTTGACGCGTCTCGTCGAAGACGACGGTGTAGCCATGAACGATTTCGAACGGCTTGACCGCATTCCCGCACTTGTCGCATTTGACGGCGTCCTGGCCAATTCCTTCCAGATGCGTCTCCGGCCAAATCTCGTCGCAGGTCGGACAGCGGGCAGCAACGTAAGGGTCGCCGAGGCAGAATCCTTCCGGCGAGGAATCATGTCCCGATGCGGTCGCGATTGCCATGACGGTGATATCGCGGATGCGTATGGCGATCCCGTCGCCGGGCTCCGCCCCCTCGATGAAAACTGGTTGCGTGACCTCGTGGCCACCGCGCAGGCGCGGCGTGATCATTGGCCCCCAGCAGCCGGGAGCTGTGTTTGCGATGATGGTTCCGCCGTTCTCCACCGGCCCGAGCATCGCTGCATTCGGATCAAGGACACTGTTGGTGAAGCCATCTACGATAACGCTGCGTCGAGGTGCTGTGGAAATTGCAGTTTCCTTGTTCATGCCACTCCTCCGAATGTGCGTTTCCTTTGATCTACCCGGCGGTTAGCTTACCAAGTACAGCCCAGGTTAGAATACCAGCTCAAGATATCATATCGAGCTTCAGTTGAGGGGAACTTCGCTGATAATCGTCGGTGCCGGCATCGATGCCAACTGCAAGCTTACCGGAAGCGGCGGACGGACAGCTTCATATCATCCCGTGGAAGACGGAAAATAACCTAGGGCGCAACAAGGCGACCAATCGCCGCGCCTGGCTTCGCAAGTAGCTTGCCGATGGCTGACGCAAATCCCTGATGTTCTCGATACAGGGCGATATAGATTGTGCAGGTGAAGCTCCCACCCACCCTATTTGAATTTCGTCCATCGTGCCGCATTCTGAGCGGCCCACTATAGGAGGAATATCGCATGAAGGCCTGTCTTTACTCTGTCATGATGTCCGTGGCGACGGTATTTTTTGCAACGGCGACAGCTTCGGCAGACGACGCCGAGGCCGGCAAGAAGGTGTTTGCCGCGTGCCGGGCCTGCCACCAAATCGGTGAGTAGGCCAAGAACGGCGTCGGGCCGGAGCTCAATGGCCTGATTGGCCGGCATTCCGGTTCGGTCGAAGGATATAATTATTCACCAGCAAACAAGGATTCCGGGATCGTCTGGGACGAGGAGACGTTCCGTGAATATATCAAGAACCCGAAGGCCGTCATTCCCGGCACCAAGATGATCTATGCAGGCTTGAAGGACGAGCAAAAGATCTCGGACCTGATCGCCTATCTGAAGCAATTCGATGCGGAGGGGAAGACGTATGATTGACCGCTCCTGACCTTCAACAAGTAAGCTGAAAACAGATATCGAGCCCGGGCAGGTCGTGCCTTTTTATATCTGCACGGCCCGCTCTGGTTTTTCTCGTACGAGCGTCGCCCAGCCTTTTGGAGCGCGACCCGACGAAAGCTACGCATGATGGCGACACGCCAATCGATTTCTGACGACAAGCTGAAGCAACAATCGCGGGGCCGTCAGCAAGCGTTCAAGCACCTTCTCCAGATTGAACGCGCCGGCGGGCAGAAGACATCGCCGGGTCGCGACTCCGGAAAAGGTCCCATCGATATGAAATCGCTTCTTGCACTTCTCGCTATCACGACGGCGCTCACGCTTCCGGGCCTCGCCATGGCCCGGCCGGTCACGCTGACCACGACGCTGAGCAACTACGGGGGCGACGGCGCCTATCTGGCGCTCTATGTCACCGATGCGCAGGGCGCCTATGTGGGCAGCCTGTGGATGGCCGGGGCCAAGTCCAAATATTACGAGCACCTGTCGGGCTGGTATCGCGCCACCGGCAATGTCGCGGAGATCGACGGCATCACCGGCGCCAGTGTCGGAGCGGGCCGGACACTGGAAATCACCCTCGATCTGGCCGACGCGCTGTTCGATGCCGGCTATACGCTGCACATCGATGCCGCTGTCGAGGACATGCGTGACAGTCCCAATGAGGTCGCTGTGCCGCTGACGGCCGCAGGCGCCGGTACGGCGGTGCCCGGTCGGCGTTACATCGCCGATTTCTCCTACGCCATGTAGCGGGAGGCAGCAATGATGCGCGCTCTTCACCGCTGGCCCGGCGTTCTGGCCGCGCTTCTGCTGGTTGTGCTCAGTCTGAGCGGAGTGGCTCTGTCGTTGTTCCCCGCCGCCGAGCGCCTGGCTTCGCCGCAGGCGGTGGCCACGCAGTCGGTGGCCGATCTGGCGGCACGCATCGAGGCTCTTCACCCGCAAGTGGAGCAGATCCGGCGCTCACCTTCGGGCCGGATCACCGCCTACTGGTTCGAGGACGGTGCGCCGCAGGCGGCGGTCATCGATCCGGCGACCGGCCAAGAGATCGCTGCCGCTGACCCCAACCCATTCGAACGGTGGCTGACTAACCT
>JBARYG010000144.1:0-3232 GCA_049647745.1 Mesorhizobium sp. | reverse complement strand
AGTTCGCACATGAAAACATCATGGTGAACTGCCTGTGCCCCGGCCCGTTCGCCACCGACCGCATGGAAGACCTGATCGTCGCCAGCATGGAGCGCGACGGCCTTTCGCGCTCCGATGCCGAAGCGGTGTGGCTGGACGAGGTGCCGGCGCGCAAATTTGGCGATCCGGGCGATTTCGGGGCCATCGTCGCGACGCTGGCTTCGTCGCGCGGCGGCTTCATCACCGGCACCGCCATCGCGCTCGATGGCGGCAAGTCGCGTGCTTATTGAGCGCCTCACCGGCGCCGGGAAGATTGCAGCGGAGATCGACATGACAGTGCAGATGGATGGCGGCGGCTCGATCGTCGCGTGGCTCAAGGCGGCCGGAGTGGCGAACGTGTTTTCCGTCTCCGGCGGGCCGATCAATTCGATCTACCGCGCGTGCACGAAGCAGGGCCTGCCGCTGATCCATGCGCGGCATGAGGCGGCAGCGTGCTTCATGGCCGAATCGGCGTCGCGCGTCACCGGCAAGGCGGGCTGTGCGGTGGTCACGCTCGGGCCGGGCGTCACCAACGCGGTCACGCCGTCGCTGGTGGCGACGATGGCGGGAACGCCGATGATCATCATCGGCGCGCATTCGGGTACGAGCAGCTTCGAGAGAGGGGCTGGCATGTCCTACGACGTGCTGCCCGTCATGAAAGGCGTGACCAAATGGGCGGCGCGCTGCATCGATGCGAACCGGCTTACCGAATATCTGGACATCGCCTGGCGCAAGATGTGGGCCGGGCGGCCGGGGCCGGTTTTCCTTGAAGTGCCGACCGACATCCTGTCCAGCGCGGTCGACGCCGCTTCCGGCTCGCCGCTTTCCGCGCCGCCGGCTCCGAGCCGGCCGGGCGTTTCGATGGGGGACGCCGACGCTTTACGCGCACTGTGCAAAACTGCCAAACGTCCCCTGATGTTGCTCGGCGATGAAACATTCTGGGATCGCTCCGACCGCGTCCAGGAAGCCGTGGACAGGCATGGCCTGCCCTTCTCGACGCTGCGCCTGGCGCGCGGCATCGTCGACGAAACGCAGGAGCGGTTCGCCGGCCCCGGCTATACCGCCTGCAACGGCGCGCTGCGCAGGGCGCTGGCGGAAGCCGACTGCATTCTGCTGGTCGGCCATCATTTCGAGTTCGATCTCGAATTCGGCGATACGCTCGGGCCTGATACCAAGGTGATCCAGGTTGCCTCCGACACGGAACTGCTTAACCGCAACCGCCGCGCCGACCTGGCGATCGCGGCTTCGCCGTCGAGCTTCTTCGACGTGCTGGCCGATGCACCGGCGATGCAGCCGGATAATGCATGGGTTTCTTCCATCCTTGCCGACTGGGCGGCGGAGTGGAAGGCCCAGCGCGGCGAGGGCGACAATACCGGTGTCCACCCGATCGTCGCGGTCGATGCGGTCACCGATGCGGCGCCCGGCGATACGATCTTCGTGTCGTCGCACGGCAATGTCGATTTCTGGGCCGACGCAAGGCTGAAGTTCACCGCGCCCGGCCGCTATCTGCGCGCCGGTCAGTCCGGATCGCTGGGCGCCGAGGTGCCCTACGGCGCTGGCGCGAGCTTCGCCGACCCGAAAGCGCCGGTGGTCGTGTTCGTCGGCGACGGCGGTGTGGGTTTCCACGTGTCGGAACTCGATACCGCCGAACGCTATGGCCGCGCTTTCATCATCGTGGTGCTCGACGACCAGAAATGGGGTGCGATCTCGCTGCCCCAGCACCAGAGCTTCGGCGAAACCTACCAGATGGACCTGCCGCGGCGCGACTGGACCAAGGTCGCCGAGGGGCTCGGCGGCAACGGTTATCTGGCCCGCGACACGCAATCGATCGGCGAGGCCGTCAAGGCAGCGATCGCCGCCGGCAAGCCGGCCATCGTGCAGGTGCCGGTGCGCAGCGTCATCAGCCCCTACATGGCCTACATCTCCTGAAACTGCAGACAACGAGGACGACGTAATGAAGATCTGGAAGAACGGCGACGCCACCGGCATAACCCCTCCCAACCATTTCGGCGGCCTGACCGTGCTCGACGTCGTTCCGTTTGCCGGCAGCAACTTCTCGGTGCAGGTTTCCAAGGCGCCGAAGGGCGGCGGCGGCGAACTGCACCATCACGACGACTGGTCGCAGGTTTTCTACATGATCAGTGGGGAGATGACTTTCGACACCGGAAAGGAGCGTTTTAAGCTGTCGGCAGGACAAGCAGTGCTTTTCGAGCCGCGTGACCCGCACTATACGATCAACGAGGCGGACGACGAGAGCACTTACCTCGTCATCACCGTCAAACAGTAGAAAGGGCATTGCCCGAAGGTCGAACAGCCATATCGGCGACAAGCAGGTGTATGGTCGAAGTCTTCGCGGTCCAGCCTTTGAGAATCGGAGTGTCGTCGTGGTTGATGCCATCGCAGAGGAAAAAGAACCCCGGCTGTCGTCCGACAGCCTGATCCGGATTCTCGAAGGCGATATACTCGACAGCAAGCTGAAACCCGGTGACCGGCTCGACGAGCAATCGCTTGCCCGGCGCTTCGAGGTGTCGCGCACGCCGGTGCGCGAGGCGTTGCGGCATCTGGCGTCCAGCGGCCTCGTCGAAATCCGCAAGAATCAGGGCGCGGCGGTGCGGCGGCTGACCACCACCGAACTGATCGAGATGTTCCAGGTGATGGCGGAATACGAGGGTCTCTCGGCGCGGCTCAGCGCGCGGCGCATGTCGATGGCCGAAATCGAGGAAATGCGCCGCCACCATACGGAATGCACCGCCCTTGCCGAAGGCCGCGACTATGAGGGCTTTTTCGCCGCCAACAACCTGTTCCACGAGGCGATCTTTCTCGGCTCGAAGAACGAGTTCCTGCATGCGGAAGCCCGCAAGCTACGCAACCGCGTCAACGTCTACCGCAGGCACATCACCGGGCCGCGGCTGATGCACAAATCGGTCGAGGAACACGCCGGCATCGTCGCCGCGATCGAAGCCGGCGACGAGGAAGGCGCGCACAGGCTGATGCGCGAGCATGTCGACCTTCTCGCCGGCTCGGCCGCCGACGTGGTGCTCGCGCTTCAGGCGCAAAACGGCGAAGCCTAGGGTCGGGACCTGTTAATGTCATCGAAAGGGCGCCGAAACGGCAAAGAGATGCGAGGAGAAACGCGATGGTCGATGTCTTTCCATCGACCGAGCGCTTCTACGCGGCAGGTCGCAGCCGTTCCGGCGTCCGAAGGATGTGGTCC
>JBARYG010000143.1:0-8232 GCA_049647745.1 Mesorhizobium sp. | reverse complement strand
AATCAGGTCAACGCCGCCAACGGCATCGACGGGCACAAGCTTGAACTGGTTCCCTATGACGACGGCAGCGATCCCAAGCAGGGCGCTACCATCGCCACCAAACTGACCTCCCAGGACGGCGTCGTGGCTGCGGTCAGCGGCTCCTACAGCCCGCAGACGCTCGCCGCCGCCACGATCTTCCAGCGCGCCAAGACGGTGCTGGTTTCGGCCTATGCGGTCAATCCGGGCATTCCCAAGACCGGAAGCTACATCTTCCTGCAGGACGCCAACGGTCCCGTGCAGGGCCGAGCCGGGGCCAAGTTCCTCGCGGACAAGGGGATCAAGAAGCCGGCCGTCATTTCCATCGACAACGATTTCGGCAATGCGCTGGTCGAAGGTTTCGTCGCCGAAGCGCCCAAGCTCGGCATGACGGTCGTTTCCACCGACAAGAATCAGTTCGGGGAAAAGGACTTCGGCACCATCATTCGCCGCGTGATCGCATCGGGCGCCGATGCCATCTACCTCGTCCAGTACGTCGCGGAGGGCAAGCAGTTCCTGCGCGACTGGGCACAGGCAGACGGAAAGCTGACGCTGCTCAGCACCGAGGGGATCGATTCCGCCGGCTTCTACTCGATCGGCAAGCTCGCCGACGGGCTGATGTTCACCACCAACCTCAACCGTGACAGCAAGAGCGAAGAAACCCAGCAGTTCCTGGCGGATTTTTCCAAGGCCTACGATTTTCCCGTCGACATGGTCGCGGCTTCGTCGCACGACGCGGTGATGCTGGTGGTCGACGCGATGCGCAAAAACGGCACAACTGCCGCCGACGTCAAGGCGGGGCTCGACGCGCTGCGTGATTTCAAGGGCGCCACCGGGACCTTCGAACGCTTCACTGACAACCGCGAAGTCATCAAGCCGGTACAGATCCAGGTCTTCAACGACGGCAAGATTTCCAGCGCCGGCGTCGTATCCGACCCAGCCATCATCACACCGTGAGCCCTGAGGCAGGATCGTAATGACCTATATCCTCATTCAGGGCATCGTGGTCGGCTCGCTCTATGCGCTGATCGCGATCGGACCGTCGCTGGTCTATGGGCTGATGGGCGTGCTCGATGTCGCCAGCGCGGCAGCGCTGACGCTGGGCGCCTACCTGTTGCTCGTCGTCTTCCAGGCCAGCGGCAGCGTCCTGCTTGGGGTGGCCGCGGCGCTGGTTCTTGCCGGCGCCGTTGGCTGGATTTTCCAGAAAAGCCTGTATGTCCCGATTTTGGACCGAGGGCCTATCGTCACACTGATAACGAGTATCGGGGTCTATATCTGCGCGGATGAGCTGTTCCGCCTGGTGTTCGGCCCCTTGCAGCAAAGCCTCGGCATCCAGACCGCGATCCCGGACGTGCATATTGCCGGCATCGAGGTGACGGGGATAAACCTGCTGATCATCGTCATCGGCGTCGGCCTTCTGCTGCTGACCTGGCTAGTGCTTACCAAGACACGTTACGGCGTGGTCTGGCGGGCGGTGGCACAAGACCGTGACATCGCTTCCGCCGTGGGGATCGACAGCAAGAAGGTCATCGGCGGCGTTTTCGTCATCGGCTATGCGCTGAGCGCGCTGGCCGGCATCCTCTACGCGCTGAAATACGACAACGTCATTCCCACGATGGGCGACGTTCCCGCCTACAAGATGCTCGCCATCATCATCCTCGGCGGCCTTGGCAGCCCGCTCGGCACCATCGCCGCCGCCTTTCTCATCGGGTTGGTGGAGACAGCCGTGGTCGCGCAGTTCGGCTTCGTCGTTCCGCGTGACGCGATCGCCTTCGCGGCGCTCGTGCTGGTGCTGCTCATCCGGCCGCAGGGCCTTATTCCGTCCCGCGTGGTGCGCGCATGAGCTACCTGCTTGTCCTGCTGATCACGATGGCCATCCTGTCGACGGTCACCGTCAGCCTCAATATGGTGGTTGGCTATACCGGCCAGCCGAACCTCGGCCAGAGCGCCGTCTTCGGCATCGGCGCCTATTTCGCCGCCGTGTTCGCGACCTCCTATAGCATGCCGTTCTGGTTCTGCTTCCTGGCCGCCGGGCTGGTAGCGGGCATCGCCGGCGCGCTGATCGGGGCCATCAGCCTGCGCCTGCATCAGGACTTTTTCGCCATCACGACGCTTGGCCTGAATTTCATCGTGGTCGCCACCTTCCAGACCCTGCCGTTTTTCGGCGGCGCCACCGGGCTCTACGGCATTCCGCTGCCCACGATCGCCGGTTACGAGCTGGACTATCCGGGACTGGCCGTCTGTTCGCTGCTTCTCTTGTTGTGCACGGTGGGCGTCAGCCTGCTGGTCAACCGCAGCTGGTTCGGCGGCATCCTGCAGGCGGTTCGCGAGGACGAAACACTGGCGGCGTCGCTCGGCGCTCCGGTGGCGCGGTATAAATCGACCATATTCGTCATCAGTTCGATCTTCGCCGGCTTTGCCGGATGCCTCTACGCCTATTTCCTCAGCACGGTGTCCCCCCAGACATTCGGGTTCAACGATTCGGTCCTGTTCCTGGCGATGTTGTTGATCGGCGGTTCGGCGACGATCCGAGGAGCCATTTTCGGCGCGGTGTTGCTGACCCTCATCCCCGAACTGTTCCGATTCGCTTCGGAATACCGGATGCTGATCTTCGGCGCCGTGCTGGTCCTCGTCCTGCGCTTCCACCCGCAAGGCATCATCGGCGAGGATAGCCTGATCGCGCGCTGGACGGCCAATGTCTTCGCCCGCAAAAGAGCCCGCTCATGACCGCGCCCTTGCTTGAACTGAAAGCCGTTACCAAGCGATTCGACGGGCTGGTCGCGCTTTCCAACGTGAACATGGCGGTGATGCCGGGCGAATTCGTTTCGGTCATCGGGCCGAACGGTGCGGGTAAATCCACCCTCTTCAACGTCATCACCGGCGTGCTTGCGCCAAGCGAAGGCACGGTCGCCGTCAACGGGGACACCGTCCGAAAATTTCGCCCCGACCTGCTCCATGCCCGCGGCCTTGCCCGCACGTTCCAGGTCGTGCGCACTGTCGGTTCCCTTTCCATCCGCGACAACGTCATGCTGGGAGCGGCGGGGCCGCGGCTCCGAGGCCTGACGGCTCCGTTCCGGTCAAGGTCGGGAGAACCGGAACTGCAGGAACGGGTAGACGAACTGCTCCGGTTTACCGAGCTTGCCGACGTCGCCGGGCAAAGCGCCCGGGAAGCCTCGCCCGGCCATCTTCGCCGCATGGAAATCGCACGCGCGCTGGCCGGCAATCCGGAAATGATCCTGATGGACGAACCGGCGGCGGGCATAGGCGCAGACGGTCTGCAGCCGCTGAAGGAGCTGATCGGCGCCATCCACAAGCGCGGAATATCGGTTCTGCTGGTCGAACACTATGTCGGGCTGGCGCTTTCGCTTTGCGACCGCGCCATCGTGCTGGAAAGCGGCAAGATCCTTGCCGAAGGGCCGCCGGACGCAATCCGCGCCGACCAGCGCGTGATCGATGCCTATCTCGGCACGCACGGCAATTCTACCGCCACGAGCAAAGAGCAGGACAAGGCATGAGCGCGTCGGATCTCTTGCTCGACATAGACGGCCTGGCTGCCGGCTATCGCCGGACCGAGGTGCTGCACAATGTGTCGCTGAAGGTCAGGCGCGGTGAATTCGTCACCGTGCTTGGCGCCAACGGAGCCGGCAAATCAACGCTGATCAAGTCCCTTATCGGCCTGCTACCGGCGCGGGGTTCCGTGACCTTTCAGGGCGCGCCCCTGCTGGAGCTTGAACCGCACCGGCGCGTAGCCGCCGGGCTCGCCTACGTGCCGGAAGGGCGACGCGTGTTTCCGGCGCTGACGGTGGCGGAGAATCTCCAGGTGGCCAACAGGACCCAGCGCGGCGGCGCGGTCGAGGAAATCTACGGCATCTTTCCCAAGCTGGCGCAGCGGAAAGACCAGCTCGCCGGCACCATGTCCGGTGGCGAACAGCAGATGCTGGCGCTGGGCCGTGCACTGATCAGCCAGCCGGCCCTGCTGCTCGCCGACGAGATTTCCCTTGGCCTGGCGCCGCTGATCGTCGAATCGCTGTTCGAGGTGCTGGTGCGGCTCAACCGCGAAGGGATGGCAATCCTTCTTGCCGAGCAGAACGCCCGCGAGGCGCTGGGCCACGCGCATACCGCCTATGTCATGGAAACGGGGCGCATCACCATGAGCGGTCCCGCCGCCAAGTTGGCAGCGGACCCGCGTATCGTCGACGCCTACCTGCAAATGAACTGAGAGCGGGGGTTTGGCTGACGGGCTTGTGGACGCCCGTCAGTTTCGCTTCGCCAACGCGCCGGCGATGATCATCTTCTGGATGTCGCTGGTGCCTTCATAGATGCGGCAGATACGGGCGTCGCGATAGATGCGCTCGACGGCGAAATCCTTGAGATAGCCGTAGCCGCCATGCACCTGGATGGCTTCGGAAGCGACCTTTTCGGCGATTTCCGAGGCGAACAGCTTGGCCATCGCCGCCTCGCTCTTGCAGGGCTGCCCGAGGTCGCGCATGCGGGCGACCTGATGCAGGAAGCTGCGCCCAACTTCCACCTGCGTCTGCATCTCGGCAAGGCGGAAGCCCACGGCCTGATGCTCGATGATCGGCTTGCCGAAGGTCTGGCGGTCGAGCGCGTAGGTATGGGCATGCTCGAATGCGGCACGGGCGAGGCCTATGGACTGCGCTGCGATGCCGAGTCGACCGAGTTCCAGCGTGCTCATCGCCAGCGCATAGCCGCCGCCCGGCGCGCCGAGCACATGGTCGTCGGGGACAAACACGTCGTCAAGTTGCACCTGGCAGGTTTCGGACGCACCGAGGCCGAGCTTTTCCTCGACGCGCACGGCGCTGTAGCCCTCCGAGGCGGGAGGGACCAGGAAAGCGGTGATGCGCCGACGGGGGTCATCACTTTCAGTCGCCGCAAAGACGATGGCGATATCAGCCGACTTGCCGTTGGACATGAATTGCTTGGCGCCTGAAATGCGATAGCCGCCCTCGCATTTCACCGCTTTGGTGCGGATGGCGAAGGCGTTCGACCCCGCCTCCGGTTCGGTCAGGCCGAAGGCGCCGTTCATGCTGCCCCGGGCCAGGGGACGCAGATAGCGCTCTTTCTGCGCCTCCGTTCCGTGGACCCGCAGCGGCGTGCTGATGAGGCCGTTATGCAACGCCATCATGGCCCCGATGCTGCCATCGGCCGCCGAGATTTCCTCCACCGCCAGCACATAGCTGACATGGTCGGCGGCAACGCCGCCCCACTCTTCCGAAACCAGCATTCCAAGGAACCCGAGTTCCCCCAAAGCCGCCATTTCGGTGCGGGGAAAGGCCTTGGTGCGGTCCCGCTCAGCCGCGCTCGGCGCCAGTTGCTCGCGCCCGAAGCTGCGGGCGCTGTCGCGGATCATCCGCTGTTCTTCACTCAACAGGCAATCATGCATGGCTGGTTCCTTCATTTAACGGCGTCATGCGCCGTGCAGAACGCCTTGGCTTGCCAGCGCGGCGATGTCGTCCGGAGTCATGGCCAGCAGATCGGCGAGGATACCGGGTCCATCGGCGCCGAGGACGGGTGGGGCAAGCTGCGACGAAGCCGGCATGCCGGAAAATTTGACCGGCTGGGTCATGACGCTGATTGGGCGTCCGTCCGCGGTTGCGACCGGGCGCAGCAACGAGCGCTCGCGCGCCTGCGCGCTCCCGGCGGCCTCAGCCACCGACAGAATCGGCGAACAGGGCACGTCATGGCGCTGCAAGGCGGCCACTACTTCGGAAACGCTCAGCGAACCGCTCCACGCCTCGATACACGCCTTGAGCGGCGCATGATTGTCATTGCGCACGGAATTGTCGGAGAAGCGGGAGTCTTCGGCCAGTTCCGGCCGGCCCATCGCGTTAGCGAGTTTCGCAAATTGCTTCGGGTTCAGCACGGCAATGGTGAAGTGGCCGTCGGCAGCGGCGAATACGCCGAAGGGAGCGCCCAACTGATGTCGGTTGCCGACGCGCCTCGGCGGTGTATTGCCGTAGAGATGCTGGGTCAGCGCCGCGGGCAGGAAATTGAACAGGCAATCATACATCGCCACGTCGATGAACTGTCCCTTGCCGCTGCGCTCGCGCGATAGAAGCGCCGCCAGCACCGACCACGAGGCAAACAGGCCCGTGGCCAGATCGGCGACGGATTCCCCGGTCATCATCGGCGGGCCATCGGGCTCGCCGGAAACATCCATGAAGCCGGTCATCGCCTGGATGACAAGGTCGTAGGCGGGCACGTTGCCCATCGGGCCGGTCTGGCCGAACCCGGAGATCGACACATAGATCAGCCGCGGATTGGCCTGCGAAAGCTCCGCATAGCCCAGCCCCATCTGTTCCATCACGCCGGGGCGGAAATTCTCCACGACGACGTCGCAGTTCGATGCCAGCCGGCGCACGATCTGCCGGCCGTCCTCGGATCTTATGTCCAGCGAAATGCTTTTCTTGCCGCGGTTGAGAAGCAGGAACAGGCCGCCGGTTTCCTCGTCGAAGGGTGGAACGTGACGGTAATCGTCACCGCCGGGCGTCTCGACCTTGATGATCTCCGCCCCAAGGTCGCCAAGCAACGCCGTACAGAAGGGGCCGGCCAGAACGCGGGTCAGATCGAGGACGCGAATGCCGTCGAGGCAGGGCGAGGTCATGCTAGCCTCCTTGGATGGGCCGTCTTGGGATGGGCCGTATTCGCAAGAACGATACGAGCGAACCAAAAGAAGGAAAAGAATTGATTCCAAGCAGCAATTATAGGTTAATCCTATAATGATCTCCCTGAACCAGCTTCGCTATTTCGTAGCGGCCGCTCGCGCCGGCAGCGCCACCCGCGCAGCCCAGAGCCTTCACGTCTCCCAGCCTTCGGTTTCGGCTGCAATCCGCGACCTGGAAACGGAATTCGGCAAACCCCTGTTCGAGCGACGTCAGGCGCGGGGGCTCGGCCTGACGGCATTCGGCGCGAGCAAGCTTACGGAAGCGCGGGATATCCTGAACCGGCTAGACCACCTGACGTCCGATACCGAGGCCGAATCAGCACCGACCCTGCTGCTCGGCTACTTCTCCACCGTCGGTCCGACCTGCGTGCCCGGCATACTGGCGCGGCTGGCGCACGATCTTCCCAATGTTCACGTGGATCTATGCGAGTACGATCTCGACGCGCTTTCCAGGTCGCTGAAAAACGGCCTCGTGGATCTGGCGATCAGCTACGACGTCGGCTTGCCCAACGAAGTTTCGCGCGACGTGCTGGCGGAATTTTCGCCGTATGCCGTGCTGCCGCCGGATCATCCCCTGGCAAGGCAGCGGGAGGTTTCGCTTTTCGAACTGGCGCAATATCCCTTCATTCTCGTCGACCTGCCGCTCAGTCGTGATTTCCTGATGGTTCCTTTCTGGCAGCAGGGGCTGTCGCCGACGGTCGTTTTACGCACCGGGTCGGTCGAAATGGTGCGCGGCATGGTCGCCAACGGGCTTGGCGTTTCGATGCTGTTCACCCGGCCGCGCCACGACCTGACCTACGACGGCAAGCCGGTCGTATGCCTGCCGATCAGCGACGGTAATGTCCGTCAGCGTCTGGTGGTCGCCTATGCCGCTCCCGACCTGCTGACCGTCACGGGAAAGGCGGCCTTGACCTCGATCCGGGATTATTTCTCGGCGGCGGATCGGCCGGACGCAGCGAACCCATAGCTTTTGGAATCCGCTTGCCGGGATAATCGGCATGTGATCGTATGCCAGAAAAGACGTAAGTTTCCGGTTTGATCATAAAACAAAGGGAGGTTTGCATCGATGTCCACGAATAACAGAGGGGTTTCACGCCGCCGTTTCCTTGAGGGAAGCGCGGTCGCCGTCGCAGCGGGCACGCTGGGGATGCCGTTCGTGCGAACGGCGCGCGCGCAGGCCGCGACCTTCAAGGCGGGTGTCATCACCTCGCTGTCGGGCGAAAACATCCTCGGCGGCAACCTGACCAAGCAGGGCTACGACCTTTGGGCGGATGCGATCAACGCCAAGGGCGGCGTCGAGGTCGGCGGCGACCGGTTCAAGGTCGACATGTTCTACGGCGACGACCAGAGCAGCCCGGCGACCGGCGCCGACGCCGCCGAACGGCTGATCGTGCAGAACGAGGTCGACGTGCTGTTCGGCCCCTATACCAGCGGCTCGACCATCGCCGTGCAGCCGATCTGCCAGAAATACCAGGTGCCGATGATTTCCGGCTCGGCGGAATCGCCGAACGTCTGGAAGGCCAAGCCCG
>JBARYG010000142.1:0-48933 GCA_049647745.1 Mesorhizobium sp. | reverse complement strand
GTATAGAACACGGTGCCATGCTCGGTCGGCATCAGCTGCCGCGTAGTGCGGTTGAACAGCCGCACGCCCAGATGCTTTTCCAGTTCCTTGATGCGGTTGGAGGCGACCGCCGGCGAAATGCGCATGTCGCGGCCGGCCGCCGACAGATTGCCCAGTTCGACGACACGGACGAAGACGGCGATATTGTCGAGATAGGCCATATTGGGCTTCGATCCGTGGCTTTCGTGCGGCTGCGTGGAAGCAACCTAGTATTTTCTATCTTTTTTTGAAAGTCATCGTGCATGCCGCCCCTTTCCGTTTGCGCGCCAGTCCGTAATGTCGCCTGATCGGAGGCAAGGGACGATTATGCTCGATTTCGCGATTTTCTGGGATTGGCTCGCTTTCGCGGTGCGCTGGCTGCATGTCATCACCGGCATCGCCTGGATCGGCTCGTCCTTCTATTTCGTCGCGCTCGACCTCGGCCTGCGTCAGCGCCCCGGTCTGCCCGCCGGCGCCTATGGCGAGGAATGGCAGGTGCACGGCGGCGGCTTCTACCATATCCAGAAATATCTGGTGGCACCGAGCGAGATGCCCGAGCACCTGACCTGGTTCAAATGGGAAAGCTACGCCACCTGGATGTCGGGCTTCGCCATGCTCGCCATCGTCTACTATGCCGGCGCCAATCTTTTCCTCATCGACCCCAACGTGCTCGACGTGTCGGTGCCGGTCGGCATCCTGATTTCGCTTTGCTGCCTTGCCGGCGGCTGGCTCGTCTACGATATCCTGTGCCGCTATCTCATCGGCAAGGCCGACACCGGCCTGATGCTCCTCCTCTATGTCATCCTGGTATTCATGGCGTGGGGGCTGACGCATCTGTTCACCGGCCGCGCCGCGTTCCTGCACTTGGGCGCGATCACCGCCACCATCATGTCGGCCAATGTCTTCATGGTCATCATTCCCAACCAGAAGATCGTCGTCGCCGACCTTATCGCCGGCAGGAAACCCGATCCGAAATACGGCCGGATCGCCAAGCAGCGTTCGCTGCACAACAATTACCTGACACTGCCCGTGCTGTTCCTGATGCTGTCGAACCACTATCCGCTGGCGTTCGGCACCGAGTTCAACTGGGTCATCGCTTCGATCGTGTTCATAATCGGCGTTTTGATCCGCCACTATTTCAACATGCAGCACGCCCGCAAGGGCAACCCGACCTGGACCTGGCTCGTCGCGGCCATCCTGTTCGTCGTCATCATTTGGCTTTCGACCGTTCCGAAGGTGCTGACCGGCGAACCGAAAGTGTCGGCAGCCGTGCAGCCGCTGATCGCCTCGGCCGAGTTCCCTGCGGTGCGCGATACGGTGATGGGCCGTTGCGCCATGTGCCATGCGGCCGAGCCGTCCTATGACGGCATCTACCATGCGCCGAAGGGCGTGATGCTGGATACGGATGCGGGCATTGCCGCGCATGCCAGGGAAATCTACCTGCAGGCCGGCCGCAGCCATGCCATGCCGCCCGCTAACGTCACCCAGATCACCGACAAGGAACGCGCGCTGCTGGTGGCCTGGTTCGAGGACGCGGGAAAATAAGCATGACTTCCATCCTCCTGCGCGGCCGCACGCTTTCCTTCCTGCGCTGGCCTGAAAGTATCGATGATCATGCCGCCTACGCCTATGAGGAAGACGGCGGCTTGCTGATCCGCGACGGCAAGATCGCCGCCGCCGGCCCTTACGCGGAAGTCGAAAAGCAGGCGGGCGAAGGGGCCAAAAAGATCGACCACCGGCCGCATCTCATCCTGCCGGGCTTCATCGACGCGCATGTGCATTTTCCGCAGATGCAGGTTATCGCCAGCTACGGTGCCGAACTGCTCGACTGGCTGAATACCTACACGTTTCCGGAAGAGACGAAATTTTCGAACGCCCAGCATGGTCGCCGCATCGCTCGCCTGTTTCTGGATGAGATGGTGCGCCACGGCACCACCACCGTCGCCGCCTATTGCTCGGTGCACAAGGCTTCGGCGGAAGCATTCTTCGAGGAAAGCCACGCCCGCAATATGCTCAACATCGCCGGCAAGGTGATGATGGACCGCAATGCGCCGGATGGCCTGCTGGATACGCCGCAATCGGGTTATGACGACACGAAGGCGTTGATTGCCGAATGGCACGGCAAGGGCCGCCAGCATGTTGCCATCACGCCGCGCTTCGCCATCACGTCGAGCCCCGAGCAGATGGAAATGGCCGAGGTGCTGGTCAGCGAATTTCCCGGCTTGCACATGCAGACGCACCTGTCGGAAAACCACGCCGAGATCGCCTACACCTGCGAGCTTTATCCGTGGGCCCGCGACTATACCGACGTTTACGAACACTACGGCCTGCTTGGACAAAAAAGCCTGTTCGGCCACTCGATCCATCTGTCGGAACGCGAGGCGGACGCCTTGTCGGATAGTGGTTCGGTTGCGGTGTTCTGCCCGACTTCGAACCTGTTCCTCGGCTCCGGCCTGTTCGAGTACCAGCGCTATCGCAGCCGCGAAAAATCCCTTCGCATCGCCACCGCCACCGATGTCGGCGGCGGCACCAACTATTCGATGCTGCGCACCATGGACGAGGGCTACAAGGTGATTGCCCTAAACGGCGAGAAGCTGAACCCGTTCCAGTCCTTCTGGCAGATCACGCGTGGCAACGCGCAGGCGCTTTCTGTCGCCGAAAACGTCGGCACGCTTGGCGAAGGCACCGACGCCGATCTCGTCGTTCTGGACGCACGCGCAACGCCGGCCATGCGGCTTCGCATGGAAACGGTCAGCACGCTGGCCGAAGAGCTTTTCCTGCTGCAGACGCTGGGCGACGACCGTGCTGTGCGCGAGGTTTATGTCGCCGGCCGCGCCGCAAAGAGCGGTCTGACGGTTTGAGCTTCCGGCGCTTGACCCCGCAATTGCTATCGGCCAAAGCGGAGAGCGAATTGACAGGGAAGCGACATGACCACGGCCGACGACATCGAGACGACCAAGCGGCAGGAGGCGGCACTCGTCTTCGATAGTTTCAACGAGGCGACCGCTTTCGCGCTCGGCTCGGCGATCCGCGAGCGCGGATTGGCCGAAAACATGCCGATCATCATCGATATTCGTACCTTCGACCGGCCGCTGTTCTATGCCGCCTTGCCAGGCTCCAACGCCTCGAACCCGGACTGGGCACGGCGCAAGATCAATGTCGTCAGGCGCTTCCTCAAAAGCACCTATCGCATGGTGCTGGAACAGCAACGCCCTGACCGGACCTTCAAGGTTGGCGAGGGACTGGATATCGCCGACTATGTGCTGGCCGGCGGCGGCTTTCCGATTGCCGTCAAGGGTGCCGGCGTGATCGGGGCTATCGCGGTGTCCGGCTTGCCGGAACGCGAGGATCATGGCGTCGTCGTCGCAGCGCTCTGCGATCATCTGGGCATCGATGGGCAGGATCTGGCCTTGCCGGCGGAAGCACGATGATATGACGATCCCCGACCCCAAATCATTCCTCGCTGCAATCTTCGACGCGGCCGTTGCCGCCGCCGATCCGCAAAAGACCATCCGTGGCCACCTGCCGGAAAGGCCGAAGGGCCGCACTGTCGTCATCGGGGCCGGCAAGGGTTCTGCGCAGATGGCCGCCGCCTTCGAGAAGGCGTGGGACGGACCGATCGACGGGCTGGTCGTCACCCGCTACGGCTATGGCGCGAAATGCGAGCGCATCGAGATCATCGAGGCGGCGCACCCGGTTCCGGACGCGGCCGGGCTCGAAGCATCGCGGCGGCTTCTCGACAAGGTGGCGGGCCTCACCGAAGACGATCTGGTGGTGGCGCTGATTTCTGGCGGTGGTTCGGCGCTGCTGCCGTCGCCCGCCGCCAGCCTGACACTGGCCGACGAAATCGCCGTCAACGAAGCGCTTCTGGCATCGGGTGCGCCGATCGCCGCCATGAACACCATTCGCAAGCACCTGTCCGGCATCAAGGGTGGCAGGCTGGCGGCCGCGGCTTATCCGGCCCGGGTCGTGTCGCTGGTGGTATCCGACATTCCCGGCGACAATCCTGCGCTGGTCGCCTCCGGCCCGACCGTTCCCGATGCGGGCTCCCGGCAGGATGCGCTGGACTTCATCGCCGCCTACGGCATGAAACTGCCGGCTGCGGTGATGGCGCATATCAACTCGCCTGCCGCCGATGCGCCGAGCCCCGACGATCCGCGTTTTTCCCGCAACGAAGTTCGCCTGATCGCTTCTGCCGGCGTGTCGCTGGAAGCGGCAGCGGCCGAAGCCAGAAATCGCGGTATCGAGGCTGTTATCCTGTCGGATTCCATCGAGGGAGAGGCGCGCGAGGTCGGTTCCGTCCATGCGGCCATCGCCCGCGAGGTCGCCGCCAGGAACCGGCCGTTCAAAAAGCCGGTGCTGATCCTGTCGGGCGGCGAAACCACGGTGACCCTACGCGCCAAGGGGAAGGGCGGCCGGAATTCGGAATTTCTGCTCGCCTTCGCCATCGGCATCGCCGGGCTGGACGGTATCCATGCGCTCGCCGCCGATACGGACGGCATTGATGGCTCGGAAAACAATGCCGGCGCCTTCTGCGATGGCTCCACGGTCCAGCGTATGAGTGCCGCGCAAGTCGATGCGAAAGCCATGCTTGCCGGCAACAATGCCTGGACCGCGTTCAATGCCATCGGCGACCTGTTCGTGCCGGGGCCGACCGGAACCAACGTCAACGACCTTCGGGCGATACTGGTGCAATAATTATTTGCGGGTGGAGCGAGCCTCGAAGGACGCGTTTATCCCATCAGCTTTCTCACCGCCTTCATGTCGTCCAGAAACCGATCGCGCTCGGCCTCCTTGTCCACTGCCTCGCGGATGCGCAGGATAAAGGATGGGTGGATGGTGACGAACACAGGCAGGCCGCTGGCCTCCTCCAGCACCTGACCGCGTATTTTCGTGACGGTAACTGCCTTACCGAGCAGCGACAGGGCCGCCGTCGCGCCCAGCGCCACGGCCAGTTTCGGCCGGATGAGCGCCAGTTCCTTGTCCAGCCACCATCGGCAGGCCCGGATCTCGCCGGCATTGGGTTTGGAATGGATGCGGCGCTTGCCGCGCGGCTCGAACTTGAAGTGTTTTACCGCGTTGGTGACGTAGGTTTTCCGCCGCTCAATGCCGGCTTCCTCGAGGATCGCGTCGAACACTTTCCCCGCCGGCCCGACAAACGGCAGGCCGGCGATATCCTCCTGGTCGCCGGGCTGTTCGCCGACGAACACCACCTCGGCATTGTCCGGGCCTTCGCCGAACACGGTTTGCGTGGCGTCGCGCCACAGCGGACAGCGGCGGCAATCCTTCGCTGCCAGCCGCTCTTGCGCCAGCGTTGCAACGTCATCGTTTCCGGCGTGGATGGGTGCCGTCGCGCCTGCCATCTGAAATCTCCTGCCGGGAAAATGGCCTGGCAGGGTGATGGTTCCGCGAAATCGGCGCCCTTACACCTCGTGCAGATAGAGGTGGTAGTCCAGTTCGCCGACGGTACGCGCGACGCGCAGATACTCCGACTGCTTGATCGCCACCAGGGTCCGGTGCAGGTCCTCGCCAAGCGCGCTTTTCAGGAACGAGGACGCCTTTGCCGCCTCGATCGCCGCGCGCCAGTCGACCGGCATCGTCGTTCCCGCCTCGGCCGCCTCATAACCGTTGCCGGTGGTTTCGGGGCCGGGATCGAGGCTTTCGTCGAGGCCCTTGGCGATGCCCGCCAGCACCGTCGCCGCCACCAGATAAGGGTTGGCGTCGACGCCGGAAGGCCGGTGTTCGATGCGCCGGTTCGCGGCATTGCCCGCCGGCACGCGTAGCGCCACCGAGCGGTTGTTGACGCCCCAGGTCGGCGCCACCGGCGCATAGGATTGCGAAACGAACCGCCGCCACGAATTGGCGTGTGGCGCAAACACCAGCATCGATTCCGCCATGGTCTGGATAAGGCCGCCAAGACCGTTGAGCAGGGGTTGCGACCAGCCCTCGGCCTGCGTTTCCGTGAAAATGTTTCGGCCGCTTTTATCGCGCAGCGAAACATGCAGGTGCATGCCGGAACCGGCATAGGCTTCGATCGGCTTGGCCATGAAGCACGCCGTCACGCCATGCCGGCGCGCCTGCGTCCTGACCAGCCGCTTCAGCATGACGAGATCGTCCGCCGCCCGCATGATGTCTGGCCGGTAGTTGAGCGTCAGTTCATACTGGCCGGGCGCATATTCCGAGATCACTGTTTCCGCCGGAATGCCCTGCACCCTGGCCGCCGCGTAAATGTCGGAAAACAGCGGCTCCATGCCGTGCAGGTGGTCGACGGAATAGACTTCCGTCTTGGCCGAATGCCGGCCGTCGAGCACGGCGCGCGCCGGCTGCACCTTGCCGTTGCCGTCGCGTTCGTTGGCGAGCAGGAAGAATTCGAGTTCGAAGGCGCCGGCCGGTTGCAGGCCCTTGCCGGCGAAGACTTCCACCTGCCGGGCAAGCGCGTGGCGCGGATCGGATGTCATCGGGGCGCCGTCGAGATGGTACATCGACAGCATCACCTGCCCGCGCGGCGGCTGCGTGCCATGCATTGGCACCAGCGTGCCGGGAATGGGCCAGGCGCGCAGGTCGCCGTCGCCGCTGTCCCAGATCAGCCCGGTCTCGTGAACGTCCTCGCCGGTGATGTCGAGGCCGAGAACGGAGATCGGCATATGCCGCCCGCCCTCGAACAGCGGCATCAGTTCGTGCCGGCGGATGATCTTTCCACGTCCGACGCCGTTGGCGTCGATGAGCACGATATCGAAGGCTTCGATCTCGGGATGGGCGGCAAGGAAGGCGGTGGCTTCGGCGGGCGTCGAACCCGAAGGTGAGGTCATGATGGCGCTCGGTTGAACGCTGCCTTTTCTCATGCCGCGCGCCCTGCCGCAACTGCCGGCTGTGTGGCCGGCCAGGTCTTTATACGGAGCGGAGCCTTCACGCGGAAATATCGATGACGCCGCAATCGCCGGTGGCGCTGCCGAAGACGATGCGCCGTTCGGCCTTGTCCCACATCATCGAGGTGATCGCGCCCTTGCCCGGCCGGCGCAAAAGCACTTCCTTGGCGTCGGCGAAGCGCGCCGCGATCACCATGCCGTCGTCATAGCCGATGGCCGTTACGTCCTCGCTCGGGTGGCAGGCCACGCATGTCACCATACTGTTGCCGCGCGTGCCAAGTTCCAGCGGCGCCTTGCCCATCGGGCCGTCCTTACCCGAAAACGGCCACACGATCGCTGCCGGCGCGCCGGAACTGGCGAGCCATTTTCCCCTGGCGCTCCACGACAGGCTCTTCACCTTGGCTGGATAGCCCGACATGCGCATGTGCTTGCCGTCGGCGAGCTTCCAGCCATGCAGCGCGTTCTCCTGCATCGAGGTGACGAGGAAATTGCCGTCCGGCGAAAAGGTGATGCCGGTATGCGCGCCCGCCCATTCAAGTTCCACCGGCTTGCCCTCGGCAGCGGGGAAATGCAACGTGGCGCCGTTATAACGGGCAACGCCGATGCGCATGCCCTTGGGCGAAAAGGCGATGCCTTCGACCGAGCGCGGGTGGGAAAATTCCTTCGACCTGCCGTCGCTGAAACGCACATAGGCGTTCTTGCCGGCGCTGTAGGCAACTGCGCCTTGCGGGCCGGCGGCGACGTTCGATATCCACTTTTTGCCGGCGCTGGCCAGTTCGGCTACTTCGCCGCCGGCGGTTACGGCGAACACCTTGCCGTCCTCGCCACCTGTAATCAGGCGGTCGCCGGCGTCATCGTGGAAAGCGCAAAGCAGGCCGTCATTGGATTGTATGGTCTGGTGGCCATGGTCGAGCCGGTGCACGGCGCCGTCGGCCATAGCGAAATGCGGAATGTCGTTCAGGAAGACGGCGGCGATGCAATGACCGTCGAGATCGAGCGGGGCGACTGTCGGCATGTGTCAGGCTTGTTCCGTGAGTGTAGGATCGTGAGGCGAAGTTGCCTCATTGCCTCCGTCCAGTCGGACCGAGGCAATGAGAGACAGCACTGATTCAGTTCGTTTGGGAAGTCAATTGACGGCCGCCTGGCAGGCGTCGAAGCTTTTCTTCAGCCGCTCGGCGTCGAGTTCGCGGCCGATGAACACCAGCCGGCTCTCGTGCTTTTCGTCCGCCTTCCAGGCGCGCTGGTGGTCGCCCTCGATGATCATGTGCACGCCCTGGATGACATAGCGTTCGTCGTCGCCCTGCAGCGCGATGATACCTTTCAGCCGCAGGATATTCGGGCCTTCCAGTTGCGTGACCTTCTCGATCCACGGGAAGAATTTCTTCGGGTCCATCTCGCCGCCGCGCAGCGACACCGACCGCACCGTCACGTCGTGAATGGCGGAAGGATGCGCATGATCATGATCATGGTGGTCATGCCCATCGTGATCGTGGTGGTGATGATGGTCATGGTCGCAGTCCGGGCCGCACTCATGATCGTGGTCATGCTCGTCATGCGCCTCGAGGAAATGCGGATCGTTCTCCAGCGCGCGCGACAGGTCGAAAGCGCCGCGGTCGAGCACGTCGGTCAGCGGCAGGCCCGAGCGGGTGGTGCTGTGGATTTTCGCCGCCGGGTTGATGGCGCGCACCGTCGCTTCGACGTCGCGGAGCTCTTCCGACGTGACAAGATCGGTCTTGTTCAGCACGATAACGTCGGCGAAGGCGATCTGGTCTTCGGCTTCCTTGGAATCCTTCAGGCGCAGCGGCAGGTGCTTGGCGTCGACCAGCGCCACCACGGCGTCGAGCTTGGTCTTGGAGCGCACGTCGTCGTCCATGAAGAAGGTCTGTGCCACCGGCACCGGGTCGGCTAGACCGGTCGTCTCGATGACGATGGCGTCGAAGCGGCCGGGCCGGCGCATCAGCCCCTCGACCACACGGATCAGGTCGCCGCGCACCGTGCAGCACACGCAGCCATTGTTCATCTCGTAAATTTCCTCGTCGGATTCCACGATCAGGTCGTTGTCGATGCCGATCTCGCCGAACTCGTTGACGATCACCGCGTAGCGCTTGCCGTGGTTTTCCGAGAGGATGCGGTTGAGCAGCGTGGTCTTGCCGGAGCCGAGATAGCCGGTAAGCACGGTTACGGGAATTTGCGTCTGGGCGTCGCTCATGTCGGAACCTCGATAGGGGATTGTTGCCTCCCATATAGGACGGCGCCACGCGTTTTGCACGATCAATCGCGACGGTTTCGCGTTGGGCCAGATCACACCAGGCCATGGTGAAAATTACCATGCAATGCGCCGGCGGCACGTTATAGAAGGGCGCAGCACCGGGGGCGCGAAGCGTGGAATTTTTCGATGTCGTGATCATAGGAGCGGGCGCGGCCGGCATGATGTGCGCCATCGAGGCGGCGAAGCGCGGCCGCACCGTACTTGTCATCGACCACGCGAAAGCCGCCGGTGAGAAGATACGCATCTCCGGCGGCGGCCGCTGCAATTTCACCAATATCCATGCCGGTCCGAAGAACTTTCTCTCGCAGAACCCGCATTTCTGTATCTCGGCGCTGAAACGCTACACGCAGCACGATTTCGTCGCACTGGTGAAAAGCCACGGTATCGCCTTCCATGAAAAGACGCTGGGGCAATTGTTCTGCGACGGCTCGGCCACGCAGATCATTTCGCTGCTTCTGGACGGGATGAAGCGTCATGGCGCGGTATTGAAGCTGAACACGCGGGCGGAAAAGATCGAAAAGGCGGATGATGGCTTCCTTGTCGCGCTGGGCGACGGGCCTGTGCGTTGTTCGTCGCTGGTGATAGCGAGTGGTGGAAAGTCCATTCCAAAAATGGGGGCGAGCGGCTTCGGCTACGAGGTTGCCCGGCAGTTCAGCCTGCGTCTGGTCGAGACGCGCCCGGCGCTGGTGCCGCTGACCTTCGAGCCGCATACGCTGGAGCGGCTGAAGCCACTGGCCGGCATTGCCGTCGATGCGGCGGTGTCCTGCGGCAAGACGCAGTTTTCCGAGGCGATGCTGTTTACCCATCGTGGCATCAGCGGCCCGTCCATCCTGCAAATCTCGTCCTACTGGCGCGAGGGTGACGAGATCGGCATAGCGATGCTTCCGCAAGTCGATGTGTTCGAGGCGTTGCGTGCGGCGCGCGCACAAAACGGTAAGCAGGCCGTGCAAACAGTTCTGGCCACTTTCCTGCCCAAAAAGCTGGCCCAGACCATCGCGGAGCAACTTGGCACCTCGAAAAATCTGGCGGACATGCCGGACAAGGAATTTCGCCGCGTCGAGGAAGCGGTCAATGGCTGGCGCATCAAGCCGTCCGGCTCTGAGGGCTACCGGACGGCGGAGGTGACGCTCGGCGGCGTCGATACGCGCGACCTGGATTCGAAAACCATGGCGGCGAAATCGGTTCCGGGCCTCTATTTCATCGGCGAGGTCGTCGACGTCACCGGGTGGCTGGGCGGGTATAATTTCCAGTGGGCGTGGTCTTCCGGCTGGAGCGCCGGGCAGGCGGTATAGCGACGGTTCGGGGCAGACATTCAGCCGGATAACGACTGTCATGCAACTGTAATATGGCTCTGCCATAAGCGTGCCACGGCAGCTTAGCTTGCCGGCAAAGAACTTTTCTTGGGACGAAAAACGAGGCGGCTGCAAGTGGCGCTGCGTGCTATCTTCCAGCCTGTCTCTGATCGAGAGGAAAACATGGCCAAGCCTGACAGAACTGCGACGATGAACCGGCTGCATTCGGTGGCGCGGCTGGCGCGCACGGCGCTTGCGGCCCGCCTGCTGGCGCATGGCTTTTACGCCGGCCAGGACCAGATCATGCTGGCGCTGGAAGAAGAGGACGGCCAGACGCCCGGCACGCTCGCCGGCCGCCTGGGCGTTCGCCCGCCGACCATCACGAAAACCATCAACCGGTTGCAGGCGCAGGGTTTTCTGGAAAAACGCGCTTCCGACGCCGACGCCCGCCAGGCCCATATTTTCCTGACCGATCTCGGCCGCGGCACCATCCGCGCCATTGAGAAATCGGTGAAGAAGACCGAGAAACAGGCGCTGAAAGGCCTCGACAAGAAGGAACAGAAGGCGCTGTTCAAGATGCTGGTCCGCATCGAGGCGAACTTGCTGGACGAGGAACTGGACTTTGCCGAAGAAGTTCCGGAGATCGACGGCAAGCACGACACGGAAGAATAGGCCGTTCCTGGCCATTGCTGCCACCGGATGTGCGGCGGCTGGCTTTCATAAGCAAAGCCCTGTAGGCCACGGCGCTTTTGGCCTTGCCGCCCGTCGGCATTTCCAGCACAAGGCAGTGTCCGCATAAAACGGTCGTGCCTTGCAAAAAATGTCGCCAAAGCCTGAACAGGCAACGCCGCCGGTAGCGATCCTCTACATGATCGTCACCTATATCGGCTTTACCTTCCTCGACACGTCCAGCAAGTTCCTCGTCCTGGCCGGCGTCGCCCCGTTCTTCATCGCTTGGTGCCGTTTTGCCGGTCACGTCGTGCTGGTCGGCGTCCTGTTTCGCGGCTGGAAAGATAGTAAGCGGTTCTGGGCCAAGAACCTGCCCGCCCACATTCTGCGCGGCGCGTTTCTGGCCGGCTCCACCGTGTTCAACATATTGGCGCTGCGTTACCTGCAACTGGCCGAAACAACCTCGATCTATTTCTTCGGCCCGATGGTGATCACGGCCCTTGCCGGCCCCATGCTCGGCGAATGGGCAGGCTGGCGGCGCTGGCTGGCCATCTGGATCGGCTTCATCGGCGTGCTCGTCATCACGCGTCCGGGCGTCGGCGTGTTTGGCATCGGCCATGCGCTGGCGCTGTGTTCCATGCTCTCGAACTCCTTTTACGTCATCATGACCCGGCGCATGTCCGCCACCGAGACACCGGAAAGCCTGATCCTTTTTGCCGCCCTTTCTCCCGTCATCCTGCTTTTGCCGGTCCTGCCTTTCTCGCTGACGTTGCCGACGACGCCGATGCAATGGCTGATCCTGTCGATGCTGGGCGTCTTCGGCGGCGTCAGCCACTGGTTCCTGGTCAAGGCATACAGCCTGGCAACCGCCACGGCACTCGCGCCCTATCCCTACTCGCAGATGATCTGGATGATCGCCTTCGGCTGGCTCATCTTCCACCAGTTCCCCGACAAGTGGACGCTTGCCGGCGCCGCCATCATCGTTTTGAGCGGTCTTTACATCGTCCATCGCGAACACCGGCTGCGCGTGCGCAACCGGGCCGCGCCGGGCACCGAGACGGAAGTGCTGGCGAAAACGCTTTGATTTGCCGGAAAACGGTGGCATAAGCCGCGTTTAAACTGTTTAAACAAACCAAACTGTTTAAATCGGGGGCCATCGCTCTGGCACAAAAGATCAAGCTTTCGACCATCGCCGATGCGCTCGGCGTGTCGACCGCTACCGTTTCGCTGGCGCTGCGCGACAGCCCGCTGGTCGCCGGCTCGACGCGGGAGCGCATCAAGGAGCACGCCCGGGCCATCGGCTATATCTATAACCGTCGTGCGGCGTCGCTGCGCACGTCGCGCTCCGGCATTGTCGGTGTTGTCGTGCACGACATCATGAACCCGTTCTATGCGGAAATATTGCGCTCGATCGAAAGCGAACTAGACCGCAGCCGCCAGACCTTCATCCTGTCAAACCATTACGACCAGCTCGAAAAGCAGCGCATCTTCATCGACACGCTGCTGCAACTCGGCGCGGATGGGGTCATCATGTCGCCGGCCATTGGCACGCCGGCTTCCGATATCCTGATGGCGGAAGAAAACGGGTTGCCGGCGGTGCTCATCGCTCGTGACGTCGAGGAAGCGCATGTGCCGGTGTTCCGCGGCGACGACGCCTACGGCACGGCGCTTGCCACCAACCACCTGATTTCGCTCGGCCACAAGCGCATCGTCATGATCGGCGGCACCGAACAGACCTCGACCGGCCACGACCGCTATCAGGGCTACGTCAACGCCATGGAAGCGGCGGGGCTGGAGGTCAAGCCGAGCTGGCGCATTTCCGGGCCGCGCACCAAGCAGGCCGGGTTCGAGGCTGCCAGCCAGTTCCTGGCGCTGAAGGACAAGCCGACCGCCGCCTGCTGCTGGAACGATCTCGTTGCCATCGGCCTGATGAACGGCATCGCCCGTGCCGGCCTGGTGCCGGGCATCGATGTTTCCGTCACCGGCTATGACGATCTGGAGGAAGCCTCGATCGCTACGCCCGCGCTCACCACCGTCTGGAACGGCCAGCGCGAGGTCGGCCGCCGCGCCGCGAGCGCCCTGCTGGACAAGCTCAACGGCCAGACGGTGCGCCCCTCGCAGGAACTGATCAGGCCCGAACTGCATGTGCGCCAGTCGACCGGCAGGCCAGTCGAGCGCAGCTGAACACTCTTTCGGCCGTAGGAAAGCAGAACATGACCACAGATCTTCGTGCCATCGCCGTCCTGGTGCCCGGAAAGCTGCATGAGCACGCAGTCTCGCGCATCGGCGACAGCTTCAGGCTGGTTTCCATCGAGCGCATCGATCCGGCTCTGGTGACAGCCGAGTTGCGCGATACCGTGCGCGGTATCGCCGCTTCGCCCGCTATCGGCGGTTCGTTCGTCGGGCCGGATTTTTTGCGCGCCTTGCCGAAGGTCGAGATCGTCGCCAATTACGGCGTCGGCTATGACGGAATCGACGCGGCCTATGCCGGCGCGCATGACATCATGGTCACCAACACGCCGGACGTTCTGACCGAAGAGGTCGCAGACACCACGGTCGGCCTGCTGATTTCCACCATTCGCGAATTTTCAGGCGCCGAAGGCTGGCTGCGCGCCGGCAACTGGGCGCGTAAGGGCAATTATCCCGTGAGCCGGTTGACCTTGCGCGGCCGCACCATCGGCATCTTCGGGCTCGGCCGTATCGGCTTGGCGGTTGCTCGCAGACTGGAGGCGTTCGGCCTGCCCATCGCCTACCACAACCGAAGGCCGGTCGAGGGCGTGTCTTACGCCTACCACCCGACGCTGAAGCAACTGGCCAGCGCCGTCGATACGCTGATCTGCATTGCGCCGGGTGGCGCCGCGACGGAAAGAGCCATCGACGCGGAAGTCCTTTCCGCGCTCGGCCATGGCGGCGTCCTCGTCAATATCGGGCGCGGCTCGACGGTGGACGAGGTGGCCCTTGCCGCTGCCCTGACGGACGGCACGATCGCCGCCGCCGGGCTCGACGTCTTCGCAGACGAGCCGAATGTGCCGCAGGCGCTGCTCGACGCGCCGAACACGGTGCTGTTGCCGCATATCGGCTCGGCCTCGGTCCATACGCGCCGCGCCATGGCCGATCTCTGCGTCGACAATCTGGTGTCGTGGTTTTCTGAAGGCAAGGCGCTGACGCCGGTTCCCGAGACGAAGCACGTAAAGGCGAGGTAGCCGCCGGCTTTTCGGAGACGGGTTACCCCAAGGGGTTGGGGGTGAGGCTACTCCGCTGCCGTCCGTGTCGCGATTTTCGCGGCCGCGTGCTGGCGCACCGCTTCGCCGAAGGCGCGGAAAATGCGCTGCGAAGCGTCGTCGGATTTGGCCCAGTATTCCGGGTGCCACTGGACGCCGACGGCAAAGGCGCGCGAATCCTTGACCGACACCGCTTCCACCGTGCCGTCTTCGGCTACCGCCTCCACCTGAAGCTTCGGGCCGAGCCGGTCGACGCCTTGCCGGTGCACCGAATTGACCATGATGTCGCCCGCGCCGAATACGCCGGCAAGGCAGCTTCCCGGCTTGATCGACACGCTTTGGCGGATGGCGAAGCGCTCGTCCTGATTGTCGCTGACGGGCGCGCGGTGGTCGAGCGAGCCTTCCCGTTCCTGGATTTCGGTGCCGAGTGTGCCGCCGAGGGCCACGTTCATTTCCTGGATGCCGCGGCAGATAGCCAGGAGCGGCACGCCGCGCTCGATGGCCTTGCGGATCAGCGGCAGGGTCGTGGCGTCGCGGGCATGGTCGTAGGGCCCGTTCTTTTCCGAGGCGTCGCCGCCGTAGATCGTGGGGTAGACGTTCGATTTCGAACCGGTCAGCATGACGCCGTCGACACGGGAAAGCAGTTCGTCGAGGTCGAGACGGTCGCCGAAGGAGGGCACCAGCACCGGAAACACGCCGGCGGCGGAAATGGCGGCCTCCAGATATTGCTGGGGCGCTGCATGCCAGAAATAGTTCTCGAACTGCTTTACATCGGTTGAGACGGCGACGAGCGGCTGGGACATGCGGATACCTGAATGCCTTGAAGGGTGATTTGCCTGTCATCAAAATAGGCGATCGGGCGGCGCATTTCCACGACAAGTTTTGTTGCTCCGGGCCGGTGGCGGACAACCCGCTTGCTTTAGCGCTGCCCTGCTGGACTCGGCCCCTTCGGCGTGGTTTGTTTTTGCGAAAGCTCCCCGGCAAGCCTTGTGCTTCAGCGATCTCACCGGGTGGCTGGCCTGTTAATCGCATTTGGGAGGACTGCATGGATCGTCGTTCGTTTATCAGGAAAGCCGGCGTCACCGGCGCGGGGGCGGCCGCTGCGGCGGCAAGCCTTGCCGCGCCGGCTGTCGCACAGTCCAATCCCAAGGTCACATGGCGGCTGACCTCGTCCTTCCCGAAGTCGCTCGACACCGTCTATGGCGGCGCCGAGGTTATGGCGAAGATGGTTTCGGAAGCGACCGACGGCAATTTCCAGATCCAGGTCTTTGCCGGCGGCGAACTGGTGCCCGGCCTGCAGGCGGCGGACGCCGCCGCAGCCGGTACGGTCGAGGCTTCCCATACGGTGGGATATTATTACTGGGGCAAGGACCCGACATGGGCACTGGCCTCCGACGTTCCGTTCTCGCTCAACGCGCGGGGTCGCAACGCCTGGCACTATCACGGCGGCGGCATCGATCTATACAACGAGTTTTTGGCCAAGCAGGGCCTGTTCGGCCTTCCCGGCGGCAACACCGGCACCCAGATGGGCGGTTGGTTCCGCAAGGAAATCAATACGCTGGAGGATATGAAGGGCCTCAAGATGCGCATCGCGGGCTTTGCCGGCGCTGTCATGGAAAAGCTCGGCGTGGTGCCGCAGCAACTGGCCGGCAGCGACGTCTACCCGGCGCTTGAAAAAGGCACCATCGACGCGGCCGAATGGGTCGGCCCCTATGACGACGAGAAGCTCGGCTTCCAGAAGGTCGCGCCCTATTACTATTATGCCGGCTGGTGGGAGGGCGGCCCGACCGTCCACTTCATGTTCAACAAGGAAAAGTACGAGGGGCTGTCGCCTGCCTACAAGGCGCTGCTGCATACCGCGTGCCGCGCGGCCGACGCCGACATGCTGCAGAAATACGACTACGTGAATCCGCCCGCGATCCGCTCACTGGTGGCCAATGGCGCGCAGCTTCGGCCCTTCAGCCAGGAAATCCTGTCGGCCTGTTTCGATGTCGCCGCCGGTATCTATGCCGAGAAGACGGCCTCCAACGCCGACTTCAAGAAGATCTGGGAATCGATCGCCGCCTTCCGCAAGGAACATTACCTGTGGCAGCAGGTCGCCGAATACAATTTCGACACCTTCATGATGATTCAGCAGCGCGCCGGCAAGCTTTAGCAGCGCTCTCTTACCGCATTGAAAAGCCCCGAAGCCAAAACTTCGGGGCTTTTTCGTAGCTTCAGTTGAAGCTTGGCGGTTGCGAAAGGTCTGGCGTGGCCGGTGCGGCGGGTTTTTCCGGTGCGCCGAAGCTCGGCGGCGTGGAAAGATCGGGCACGACAGGCGCCGGCTTGCCCGAAGCCGGCGGGGCGCCCAGTGGTTCGATTGTGGGCAGGTCCGGCATTTTTATCTCGATGCTGTTCGGGTCGACGACCTTGCCTTTGTAGTGGGTGACCATGCCCGGAAAGGCGATGGTGATGCCGATCATCAGCACCTGGATGCAGACGAACGGCACCGCGCCCCAATAGATTTGCCCGGTCGTCACCGGTTCAATGCGCTTGCCGGTGATGCGGTCGAGATAGGGCACGCGCGCCGCCACCGAGCGCAGGTAGAACAGCGCGAAGCCGAAGGGCGGATGCATGAAGCTGGTTTGCATGTTGATGCCCAGAAGCACGCCGAACCAGATCAGGTCGATGCCGAGCTTTTCGGCGGCCGGTGCCAGAAGCGGCACTATGATGAAGGCGAGTTCGAAGAAATCGAGGAAAAAGGCGAGGAAGAACACCAGCAGGTTGACGAAGACGAGGAAGCCGACCTCGCCGCCCGGCAGCGACACCAGAAGATGCTCGACCCACAGATGGCCGTTGACGCCGTAGAAGGTGAGCGAAAACACCCGCGCGCCGATCAGGATGAACAGAACGAAGGACGACAGCCGCGTCGTCGAGGTCAGCGCCTGTTTGACGAGATCCAGCGACAGCCGCCGTTTCGCCGCCGCCATCGCCAATGCGCCGACCGCCCCCATGGCGCCGCCCTCGGTGGGGGTGGCGATGCCGAGGAAGATGGTGCCGAGCACGAGGAAGATCAGCGCCAGTGGCGGGATCAGTACGATGACCACCTGCTGTGCCAGCCGCGACATCAGGTTGAATTTGAAGGCCTTGTCGGCAATCGCGACGAGATAGATGAAAATGATCCCGACGGCAGCACCCAGAATGTCGGCATTCTCGCCATGGGCGGGCTCAAGGTAGTGGTAGGCGACATAGGCGACGAGCACGGTGGCGGTAAGCGCTGCGATCAGCGACAGCACGCCGTGGCCCAGCGTGCGTGCTTCAAGCGGCAGGGCAGGAACCATCTTCGGCCTGAAAATCGAAACCAGCAGCACATAGCCCATATAGAGGCCGGTGAGCACGAGGCCGGGAATGAGCGCGCCCGTATACATGTCGCCGACCGAGCGGCCCAACTGGTCGGCCAGAACGATCAGCACCAGTGAAGGCGGGATGATCTGCGCCAGCGTGCCCGAAGCGGCGATGACGCCTGAGGCGAGCCGCCGGTCGTAGCCGTAGCGCAGCATGATCGGCAGCGAGATCAGCCCCATGGCGATGACGGAGGCGGCGACGACGCCGGTGGTCGCCGCCAGCAGCGCGCCGACGATGATGACAGCATAGGCAAGCCCGCCGCGGATCGGTCCGAACAGTTGCCCGATCGTGTCGAGCAGATCCTCGGCCATGCCGGACCGTTCGAGCACGATGCCCATGAAGGTGAAGAAGGGGATCGCCAGCAGCGTCTCGTTGGCCATGACGCCGCCGTAGAAACGGTCGGGCAAGGCGTGCAGCAGCGGCCAGGATAGGTTGATCGAGCCGCCCGAATAGGGGGCCAGCTCGACGCCGATGAAGAAGAACAACAGCCCGTTGGCGGCGAGCGCGAAGGCGACGGGATAGCCGATCAGCATGAACACGATCAGCGAGCAGAACATGATCGGCGCCATGTTCTGGGCGATGAACTCCATCATGCGCGGGCCTCGTCGGCCAGTGCTTCGTCGGCAAGCGCCTTGGCGTCGAGTTCCGCCTGCTCATGCGCCGAGATGAACGGATTGGGATCGTCCATCCTGCCGCGCATGATGGCGATTTTCTTGATGATTTCGGAGACCCCCTGCAGCGCGAGCAGGAAAAAGCCGGCCAGCAGCAATGCCTTGGCCGGCCAGATGATGAGGCCGCCGGAATTGGTCGACATCTCGCCGCTATGGAATGACCGGCTGGCATAAGGCACCAGATAGACTGTCATCAGCACGGCGAACGGCATCAGGAAAAAGATGTGGCCGAACAGGTCGATCCAGTGCTGGACGCGCCGTGAAAACAGCCCGTAGACGATGTCGATGCGGATGTGCTCGTTCTGCTTCAGCGTGTGCGCGGCCGCCAGCAGGAAGGCAGCACCGAACAGGTACCATTGCAGTTCCAGCCAGGCATTCGACGACATGTCGAAAACCTTGCGGATGATAGCGTTGCCGGCGCTGACCAGGATCGAAACCAGGATCAGCCATGACACCGACTTGCCGACGAATTCGTTCACGCGGTCGATGCCGCGCGAGACGGCGAGCAGAAGCCGCATGCGCGGGTCAAGCAGGATGGCGATGGCGATGAACAGCGCGACCGCCAAAAGCACAAGCACCACCGGCGACAGGTAGACGGCGATGAAAAAGCCCATCCATGTTCCTCCCCTATGGGTGGCGCCCTTACGGGTGGCGTAGGGGGTCCCCGCTTTTCTCCGACACGCCTCGAAAAAGCGGTATGCCGTGCGTCGGGGAAGAGGTCAACAAGAGGCGGGGGTTTCAGACGGCCTTGCCGGCGTCGCGATTGGCGCCGACCAGCACCAGCATGGCGACGAGGAGAAAGTACATCCAGGCATCGCGCCATTCGATCGGGAAATAGCCGGCCCACAACGATTCGGCGAGACCGAAGGCGGCAGCCCCCAGGGCGGCGCGCACTGGCGAAAGGAAGCCGCCGACCGCGGTTACGAACAGGATTTTCAGCCCGTAGACCAGCCCGTCGCCAAAGCCGATATTGCCGTAGTAGAACCCGGCCATGACGCCGGCCAGTGCCGCGCAAAGCGCGCCGCACAAGACGGCTGTGCGAAACACGCCCACCGTGTCCACGCCGCAAAGGCTTGCCGTCAGCGGATCGTCGCAGACCGCACGCCATTTTCGGCCGAAGTCCGATCTCGTCAGCCTCCATCCGGCCACCGCCACGATTGCTGCGACGATGGCGCAGTCGATAAGCTGGATGACCGTCAGTGTCGCCCGGAAGCCGGTGCCTTCCGCGAATACCACAGGCCGCGACAGCATCGGCGGCAGCCAGAAATCATGCGTGTCGGCGGCGATGCGGGAAAATTCCATCAGCGCCAGCAAGACACCGAGCGTGGCGGCGACAAGGGTATTGGCGGACCGCTGCGCGAGCGGTTCGAACACCGCGCGCGAAAGGACACCGCCGAGCAGCACCGCGTAAAGGAGGGCGGCGGCAACGCCGAGCGCGATCGCCGCCGGCAGCGTCAGCCACAGCACGTCATAGCCATAGACAGCGGTAAGGATCATTGCCTGCCCGCAAAAGGCAAAGACCGCGCCATAGGCGAGGTTGATACGACGCAGCACCCCGTTGGTCAGCGCGTAGCCGAAGGCGAGAAGGGCATAAAGCGCGCCCAAATGCAGACCGTTCAGAACCTGCTGGAAGAAGTAGAGCATGCGCCACCGTCGTTCAGGGCAGGCTGCATTGCCGAATCTAACTTGTCAAACGCAATTTACCAGTTAGATTTCAAGTATGACGGTTTCATGGATACCCCATCGTTTTGTTGGCGGCGTGCTTGCGCTCGATACGGCGAACACGGTCGTGCTGCGCATCGATCCGCAAAGAACCTTCGACCGCTTCGAGGATACGGCCGAAATCGGGCGCTTTGCCGAAGCCGCCAGCAGTTTTCGCGCTGATGAACTCGGTGGCAGGCGGCTTCAGGCCTGCGAACCGCAAAGAATTGCGCCGGTGGTGGTGGCGATCCGCGAGGCGACCGACCGCCTGCTGAGAAACGGGGTGCGCGAGGGCGCACTCGGCACCGCCGACCTGCCGCCCCTGCTTGAAAGCTGCGCGCAGGGACTGGCGGGCGTGCGCGAAAAGATCGGTACGGCGGAAGCGCCGTTCGGCGATCCGGCGACCCCTATCGCCTTCGAAGCCGCCCTTGCCGTGTCCGCGCTGTCGCTGCTCAGGCCAGGGGTGCTCGAGCGGCTGAAGATATGCCCCAACTGCGGCTGGCTGTTCACAGACAAGAGCCGCAATGGAAGCCGCCTGTGGTGCGACATGGCGGTCTGCGGCAACCGGCGCAAGGCAAGCCGTCACTACAAGCGCCGCATGGCGCAAAGGGAGGTAGACGATGTCTAGCAGGATGACGAAACGGTTTGTACTGGCCGCCATGCTGGCTGCCACAACGGCGCTCGGCGCCTGCCGCGACACCGGCAAGGACGCCTTGTTCGAAATCACCGGCAGGCTGGTCGTGTTCAACTATCGCGAGGCCATGCTCACCTACATCGTGACGCTGAAACCCCTGAAGCCGATCGAGGCCGGCCAGACGGCGGAGACGACCATGGACAATCCTGCCGGTGGCGCACCGCTGGTGTTCGGCCAAAAACTGTTTCCCGGCCACACCAAGGTGACGATCGAAAGCCCGTCGCTGGAATGCGTGGTCAAGGACCGCCCCTACAAGGTTTCGATCCGCATCAAAGGTGCCGACGGGCAAGTGCTGCAGGACATCGAGACCACCATGGTTTCGGCCCAGAACGAGGACATGCTGCCGGATCGCAAGCTGGTGGTCGGGCCGGGTTACGATCCCAATCCCGAACTGAAGGGCCATCCGGACGGCAGGCTTCCCGGCGGGCGCGGCGTAGCCTGTCCGGCCACCGGCTGATCGTAGCAAGGTTATCGGGGCATTAGCATAGCGCGCGCCAGCCCCCGCTCCGGTTTGCTTTGCAAACCAATTCTCTTCCGTCGAACAGAGAGACGGCGCGCAGAATGCGGCTCAGCGGGGTCGGGCCTCATGGGCGATTGCCCGGGCAGACCACTCTCCATCTCGATTTTGTTTGACCTGCCCGGTATGGCGGGGAAGACTGCCGGCCTAGACTCGACGTAGACCGCGGTCCAAGACTCCGGTCTTCGCAGAGGAAATGTCCGATGACACTGCATGATGTCGCGCTGGACGACAAGTTCGACCTTGCCAGGGAGCGCGTTTTCCTTTCCGGCGCGCAGGCGCTGGTGCGCATGCTGCTGATGCAGCGCGAGCGCGACCGGCAAGCCGGCCTGAACACCGCCGGCTTCGTTTCCGGCTATCGCGGCTCGCCGCTGGGCGGGCTCGACCTGCAACTGTGGAAAGCCAGAAGCCAGCTTGCCGGCTCGAACATCGTGTTCCAGCCTGGTCTCAACGAGGAACTCGCCGCGACCGCCTGCTGGGGCTCGCAACAGGCCGAATTGCAGGGCGAAGGCAAATATGACGGCGTCTTTTCGGTCTGGTACGGCAAGGGGCCGGGCGTCGACCGCTCCGGCGACGTCTTCCGCCATGCCAATCTGGCTGGCTCCTCCCGCCACGGCGGCGTGCTTGCCCTGATGGGCGACGACCATATGGCCGAATCCTCGACCAATGCGCACGCCACGGAATTCGCCTTCGTCGATGCGATGATCCCGATCCTCAATCCGGCCGGCGTGCAGGAGATCATCGATTACGGCCTCTACGGTTTCGCCCTGTCGCGCTTCGCCGGCACCTGGGGCGCCATCAAATGCGTCAAGGACAATATCGAATCGACGGCCTCGGTTGACGCTTCGCTCGAACGCCTCAACATCGTGCTGCCTGAATTCGACATGCCGCCGGGCGGCCTCAATATCCGCAACGAGATCGATTTTCTCGGACAGGAAGAGCGGCTGCATGAGTTTAAGCGCGCCGCCGCCAGTGCTTTCATCCGCGCCAACGGCCTCAACCGGCTGGTCTATTCGGGTGGGAAAAGCCCGAAGATTGGCATCATCACCGTTGGCAAAAGCTATCTCGACGTGCGTCAGGCGCTGGAAGATATCGGCATCGACGAAGCGCAGGCGAACCGGCTTGGCATCAGCCTGTTCAAGGTCGGCTGCCCGTGGCCGCTCGATTTTGCGCATGTCGCCGACTTCGCGCGCGGCCTCGACACCATCGTCGTGGTCGAGGAGAAGCGTTCGCTGATCGAGGTGCAACTGCGCGAAAACCTCTACGGAACCGCCATCCAGCCCAACATTGTCGGCAAGAAGGACGAGCGCGGTGACTGGCTGTTTCCGGCCAAGGGCGCGCTCGACCCCAACGACATCGCCATCGCGCTCGGCGAGCGCATCCTGAAAACCATCGGCCATTCCGAGGAAATCGCGGCGCGCGTCGCCGGCCTGCGCCAGTTCCAGGCGATGCTGGCCGATACGGTCGATGTCGGTTCGCGCACGCCGTTCTTCTGTTCCGGCTGCCCGCACAATACGTCGACCAGGGTGCCGGAAGGGTCGGTCGCAGGCGCCGGCATCGGGTGCCATTTCATGGCTCTGTGGATGGACCGTTCCACCATCGGTTTCACCCAGATGGGCGGGGAGGGCGCGCAATGGGTCGGCGAGGCGCCGTTCTCGAAGCGCGGCCACATCTTCCAGAATCTCGGCGACGGCACCTACAATCATTCCGGTGTGCTGGCGCTCCGCTTCGCGGTATCGAGCGGTGCCAACATCACCTACAAGATCCTCTACAACGACGCCGTCGCCATGACCGGCGGACAGCCGCACGAGGGCGGGCTGACGGTGGACATGATCGCCGCGCAGGTGCGCGCCGAGGGCGTCGAGCGCATCGCCATCGTCACCGACGAACCGGACAAATATGCCGGCCGCGTCAGCTTTCCCGCCCGTGCGACCATCCATCACCGCGATGAACTCGACCGCGTGCAGCGCGAACTGCGCGAGGTGAAGGGCGTGTCGGTGCTGCTCTACGACCAGACCTGCGCCGCCGAGAAGCGCCGCCGCCGCAAGCGCGGCACCTATCCCGATCCCGATAAGCGCGTCTTCATCAACGAACTGGTCTGCGAAGGCTGCGGCGATTGCGGCGTCAAGTCCAACTGCGTTTCCGTCCAGCCGGTCGAAACCGAATTCGGCCGCAAGCGCCGCATCGACCAGTCGTCCTGCAACAAGGACTTTTCCTGCATCGACGGCTTCTGCCCGTCCTTCGTTACGGTGCATGGCGCGAAAATCAGGAAGGCTGACGGCATTGCCGGCAAATCCGATCCGCTCGACGGAGTCCCGGAGCCCACACAATTTACGCTCGGCCGCGACGGCTGGGCGGCGATCATCGACGGCGTCGGCGGTACCGGCGTCGTCACCGTCGGCGCTATTCTGGGCATGGCCGCTCATCTCGAAGGCAAGGGCTGCGGCATGATCGACATGGCCGGCCTTGCCCAGAAGGGCGGCTCGGTTTTCACCCATGTGCGGGTGGCGAATACGCCGGAAGATATCCATGCCATCCGCGTTTCCGCCGGCAAGGCCGACCTCGTTCTGGGCTGCGACCTCGTCGTGTCAGGCGCCAGGAAGGTGCTTTCGGCGGTCCGGGAAAACCACACCGTCTTCCTGGTCAACACCGCCGAGATCATGCCGGGCGAATTCACCCGGTCGGCGGATTTCTCGCTGCCGACCGAAAGGCTCAAGAAGGCGATCCGCAAGGCGGCGGGCGACGACAAGGCGCATTTCTTCGATGCGACCGCGACCGCGACCGCGCTGTTCGGCAATTCGCTCGGCGCCAACATGTTCATGCTCGGTTTCGCCTACCAGCATGGCGGCCTGCCGCTGTCGGCGGAGGCGGTGGAGAAGGCGATCGAACTCAACGGCCAGGCGGTCGCCATGAACGTTGCGGCGTTCCGCTGGGGCCGGCGGGCGGCGCACCAGCCGGAATTCGTCAAAAGCCTCGCCGAAAAGCCCGGCAAGGGGGCGGCACCCGCGCCGATTTCCGAAACGCTGGACGATATCGTCACGCGCCGTGTCGCCTTCCTCACCGCCTACCAGAATGCCGCATATGCCAGGCGCTATGCCGACCGGGTCGCGGCGGTGCGTTCCGCCGAGGATAAGGCCGCTCCCGGCTCGACCTCCGTCACGGAAGCGGCTGCGAAAAACCTGTTCAAGCTGATGGCGGTCAAGGATGAATACGAGGTTGCACGGCTCTATACGGACGGCTCCTTCGTGCGCGAGCTGAAAAAGCAGTTCCAAAGCTACGACAGCATCGAATTCCACCTTGCCCCGCCCATCCTTGGCCGGCGCGATGCCGAAGGAAAGCCGAAGAAATCCAGCTTCGGCCCATGGATGATGCAGGCGTTCCGGGTTCTGGCGGCGCTCAAGGGGCTGCGCGGTACGCCGTTCGATATCTTCGGCTATAACGCCGAACGCCGGCTGGAGAAAAAACTGCTGGCGCAATATGAGGGCGACCTCGACCTTGTCGCCCGCCGGCTTTCGGCTTCGTCCGTCGAGGCGGCGACAGCGCTTTTATCGGTGCCGGCGCTCATTCGCGGCTTTGGCCATGTAAAACACGCCGCCGTCGAGCGGACGGCGGCCGAACGTGCAAGGCTGATCGGGCGGTTTTCCGGCACGGAGGCTTCGCCGGAACTGCAGGCGGCCGAATGAAGGATACGTCTTGTTTACCGGGATGGCGAAATAGCTGATTTTGCAGCCGCATCCGGGCGTTCTTCGGCTTCGGCAGGTTCTGTTCTAAGCCTTTCTTAAGGCGAATATGCCACTTCTAGGCTCCCAGTGCGGGAATGAACGTGGCTGCAGCAAGAAAAACAGAATTACCAGACGACGTTTACGTGCCGTTCGTGGAAACCCTTTTTCGCGACAGCTTCACGCTCGCCATCGGTATTTCGGCCCAGGCCGTCCTGATCACGCTGGTCTGGACGAAGACCGGCAACGCAGCCTATCTCGCCGTGGTCCTGTGCCTGCTGGCCGTGGGTCTGGTGCGCGTACTGGATATGCGCAAATTCGCCTCGCTTCCGCCTTTGACGAGCCGTGAGGAGGCGCGCCGGCGCGAAAATTTCTATATCCTCTTTGGCGCCTTGCACGGTGCGGTGCTGGGCATGTTCTCCCTGATCGCCATCACTGCGGGGGAGGACAGTTTCTCCGAGACGGCGGCCGTCTGCATCGTGCTGGCCACGGCGCTCGGCATTGCCGGGCGCAATTACGGCTCCCCGCGCATGGTGATCATCCTGATCGTCGCGCTGACGTTCCCGATGGCGCTCGGCTTCATCCTGCGCGGCGATTTCTATCACGTCACGCTGGGGCTGCTTTCGGCGCCCTTTCTGCTTGCCGTCCATCGTTATGCCGATACCATTCGCGACGTGCTTTTCACCGCGATTTCGGCTGAAAAGCGCGCCAACAGCATCGCCGAGCGCTTCAATCGGGCCTTGAACACCATGTCGCACGGGCTGGTGATGCTCGGCCCCGACGGCCGCGTCGTGGTGGCCAATGCGGAAGCCGCCCATCTCATGTGGCTGAAGACGCCCGACGCGTTGCTGGGGCGCTCGGTCCATTCGCTGCTCATGCGCGGCGTTGCCGGGCGGATGCTGACGTCGAAAGACTGCCGCTATATCGAGGCGCAGCTGACCCGCGCCTTGCGCGAAGGCAGGGACCGCAAGGTCCTTGTCGGCTTTTCCAACGGCCAGCACTATGAGTTTTCCGCACGCGAGGGCAGCCAGGAACTGGGCGTCATCACCTTCGAGGATGTCACGGCGCGGGTGGAAGCCGAAGACAAGATCCGCTTCATGGCGCGGTTCGACAGCCTGACCGGTCTTTCCAACAGGGCCTATTTCCACGAGACGGTCTGCGAGTCGATGGCCACGGGAGACCAGGACCGCCTGTGCGGCCTCGCCGCCTTCGACCTCGACGATTTCAAGAGCGTCAACGACACGCTTGGCCACCCTATCGGCGACGGGTTGATCTACGCGGTGGCAGAGCGGCTGGCGGCCTTCTCGGCTTCCGGCATCCATGTCAGCCGCTTCGGCGGCGACGAATTCATGATCTTCTTCGACAGGATCGAAGACGAAACCCATCTGACCTCGCTGCTCGACGATATCTTCCTTGCCCTGCAGGGCGAAATCGACGTTGCCGGCCATTCGCTGCGTATCCAGGCGAGCGCCGGCGCCGTGATATCCCCCGTCGCCAGCAGCCATGTCGACGAGATGATCGTCAAGGCCGATCTGGCGCTATACCAGGCCAAGGAGCTCGGAAAGAACGGCTGGCGCCTGTTCGAGGCGGCGATGGACGAGGCGTTCCGCAACAAGCAGTTGCTGAAAGCGGATTTGCGCACGGCCGTCGAAGCGAAAGCGCTGCGCGTCGTCTATCAGCCGATCGTGGCCATGAGCACGATGCGCATGGCCAGTTGCGAGGCGCTGTGCCGCTGGGATCATCCGGAACTCGGTCCCATCTCGCCGGCCATCTTCATTCCTCTTGCCGAAGAAATCGGCATTGTCTCCGACATCAGCACCTTCGTGCTGCAGGCGGCCTGCGCCGAATGCGCCAAGTGGCCAGATCAGACCAGCGTGTCGGTGAACCTCTCCGCCAAGGACTTCCGCAATCGCGACGTTGTGCAGAAGGTGCGCGACGCATTGGCGCTGTCGGGCCTCGCGGCGCATCGTCTCGAAGTCGAAGTCACGGAAACGGCGCTGCTCGACGACAAGTCGGCGACGAGCGAATTGATCGCGGAAATCAAGGAGCTCGGTGTTAAAATCGCCCTGGACGATTTCGGCACCGGTTATTCGAGCTTGAGCTACCTGCACAAGCTGCCGCTCGACAAGATCAAGATCGACCGCAGTTTCCTCATGGATGTGACCCGCAACCCAAGGTCGCTCAAGCTGCTCAAGGGCATCGTCGACATGTCTCGTCCTCTGGGCCTCGCCGTCACGGTGGAGGGCGTCGAGACCTTCGATCAGCTCAAGATCCTGGCGCACCAGATTCATCCGGACCTGGTTCAGGGGTTCCTCTTCGGCTCGGCCCTCAGCGCGTCCGGCATCGAGACCATGTCCAGCACGGTCTGGCCTTTCGCCGAAGAGATGAACGCCGTCAGGCAGGTCGCCAAGGGTTGATACGGCCGCCTCGGTCTCTGCCCGTTTCCTTTTGCTTTGCGGACTTGGCGACAGCCCCGGCTGCTTGACGCGGCGGTCTGATCCGAAATATGAAGATCTTGCCGTATTTGATTCAAATTTAACCTTTCATTAACGTTAACATTCGGTAAATAGCGGCTCCTTCATTTAAATCTTTACACGCGTGCCCGATCGCCTACGCTTCAAGGTGCGGTGGAATACGGGGTGACGCAATGAACATACGGCAGATGGCGCTGGGCGGAAACGCAGGCGAGGATGCAGTACGTCCTGAAACATCGAGCTTGGCGAGCAAGGTCTTCTCGCTGCTGGACAAGGTCGAATATCGCCGGTGCGACAAAGGCGAGGACCTCGAAGATATCTACCACCTTCGCTACAAGGCCTATCGCTGGAACGACATGGTTCCCGACGATGATCGCCATGTGATCAGCGACGATCTGGACGAGACTCCGAACGTCTACCGCTTCGGCATCTATGTCGACCAGCGCCTGCTGAGCACGATGCGCATCCATCACGTCACGGCCCAGCATCCCCAGTCGACCTCGACCAAGGCCTTCGGCGACGTCGTGTCGCCCATGCTTGCCGAGGGCAAGACCTTCGTGTGCATGAGCCGCTTTGCGTCCGACCCGGAGTGGACGCGCGTCTATCCGCAACTGGCCTATGTCACGCTGCGGCTTGCCGGCATGGCCTGCTTCTATTTCAACGCCTCCTACGGCCTCTCCACCGTGCGCGAGGATCACGCCGGCTTTTATCGCCGCATCTATTATTCCGAGCAGATCGGCGAGGCGCGGCCCTACCCGGGCGTGGTCAACAGGGTCGTCCTGTTCCGCACCAACGCCTATGCCAACGAGGCTCGCTATTACGCGCGTTTTCCGTTTTTCCACTCCACGCCGATGGAGCGGCGCCTGCTGTTCCAGGCGCCGGGCGCCGGCGAACTTGCGCCGCTGACCATCCTGCCTACGGCCAAATATTTTCGCGAAGCGGCCTGAGCCTGCGGCTGGAAACCGGCAGGCGGCCTGAGCGATTCGACCCGGCTGGTGGAGCCTTCGGCGCCGTCAGCCGTTATCGGTCGGCGGAAATTGATTCGCGGAGCTGAAAATGACCCTTTCCACCTTGACGCTTACGCCGCTGATTTCGTTGATCGCGGGCATTCTCATCCTGATAATGCCGAGGCTGTTGAACTATATCGTTGCGATCTACCTGATCGTCGTCGGTTTGCTCGGCCTTTTCCCCAATCTCGCGCATTGAACCGGCGCACAATTCCAATCTTTTCTTGATAGTGTGATCTGCAACGGTGCGGCATCACAACCATTGCCCTTGGCGCGGCTTTTCGCTATGTGCGCAGAAGACTTTTTCGGAGGGTATTCTCATGGCTGACCACACCCCGACCGGCCCGGTCGAATTGGGCGCGAATATGGACTATGCGGAGCATGAGCGCACCTTCAAAGGCTTTGTGGCGTTGGCCAAATACGGCTCGCTGACCTGTGCCGCGATCCTCATCGCGATGGCGTTCGGCTTTTTCACCACCGCCGGGTTCTTTTCGGCGACAATTCTTTTCATCCTGATCTTGGTCGTCGGCGGCTACATTCTCCGCTAGGCCTTTCGATCCCTTCCAGCGCGCTGTTGCGGGCGCGGTCCGGCGACCGCCGGGCATAAAGTGCCAGCCGAAAGGATCATGCGGTGGGACAGACGGTATTCATCCCTCGTGAAGTGGACGCGGTCGAAACGCGCGTGGCCGCTTCTCCCGACACCGTGAAGCGCCTGGTGGGCCTGGGTTTCGACGTGATCGTCGAGGCCGGCGCCGGCACCTTGTCGCGCATCCCCGACGAAGAGTTCGCCAAGGCGGGTGCTGCGATCGGCAAGGCCTCGGACGTGGCCAGGGCCGATGTGGTGCTGAAGGTGCGCCGCCCGACGGACGCCGAACTGAAGGCCTATAAGAAGGGCGCGGCGGTTCTCGCCACCATGGACCCTTACGGCAACGATGCTGCGGTCGCCGCCCTCGCCAAAGCCGGCGTCACCGCGCTTTCCATGGAATTCATGCCGCGCATCACCCGCGCCCAGTCGATGGACGTTTTGTCCAGCCAGGCCAACCTTGCCGGCTACCAGGCGGTGATCGACGGAGCCGCCGAATACGACCGCGCCTTGCCGATGATGATGACGGCGGCGGGCACCGTGCCGGCGGCCAAGATATTCATCATGGGCGTCGGCGTCGCCGGCCTGCAGGCGATCGCCACGGCGCGCCGCCTCGGTGCCGTCGTCACCGCGACCGATGTGCGTCCAGCCGCCAAGGAACAGGTCGCCTCGCTCGGCGCGAAATTCCTCGCGGTCGAGGACGAGGAGTTCAAGGCGGCCGAGACGGCGGGCGGCTACGCCAAGGAAATGTCGAAGGAATACCAGGCCAAGCAGGCGGCGCTGACGGCCGAGCATATCGCCAAGCAGGACATCGTCATCACCACGGCGCTGATCCCCGGCCGTCCAGCGCCGAAGCTGGTGTCGGCTGCCATGGTCGCCTCGATGAAGCCGGGTTCGGTGATTGTCGATTTGGCGGTGGAGCGCGGCGGCAATGTCGAGGGCGCTCAGGCCGGAAAAGTCGTCACCACCGCCAATGGCGTGAAGATCGTCGGCCACCTGAACGTGCCGGGCCGCATCGCCGCATCCGCCTCGCTGCTCTACGCCAAGAACCTGTTCGCCTTCCTCGAAACGCTGGTCGACAAGACGACGAAGCAACTGGCCATCAATCGCGAAGACGATCTGGTCAAGGCGACGATGCTGACCGATGCCGGCAAGATTGTTCACCCGGCCTTTGCCAAGGCGGCGGAGCAGCCGCATGTCGAGCCCGCGGCCATCCCGGCGACCACCATGGTTGCCGATGCCGCCGCGCCGCGCCGCAAGGCCGCGCCGAAGGCCGCACCCAAAAAGGCAGCCGCGCCTAAGAAACCGGCCGCGTCCAAACCGAAGGGGACCGCGTGATGGAAGCCTTGCAGAAAGCGCTCGACCAGCTCGACCAGGCGTCCGCCGCCGTGCGCATGGCCATGCAGGATATGGCCAACGGCGGTGCAGGCGATGCGGCCGCGAACACGGCGCATGCGCTGTCGGGCGGCGCCATCGATCCGTTCGTCTTCCGCTTCGCCATTTTCGTGCTGGCCATCTTCGTCGGCTACTATGTCGTGTGGTCGGTGACGCCGGCGCTGCATACGCCGCTGATGGCCGTCACCAACGCCATTTCCTCCGTCATCGTCGTCGGCGCGCTACTTGCGGTCGGCGTCTCGGCGGCGGGGGCGGCCACCGGCTTCGGCTTCGTTGCGCTGATGCTGGTATCGGTCAACATCTTCGGCGGCTTCCTCGTCACCCAGCGCATGCTCGCCATGTACAAGAAGAAGGAAAAGTGAAGTGAACGCCAACTTCGCCTCTTTCCTCTATCTCGTCTCCGGCATCCTGTTCATTCTGGCGCTGCGCGGCCTGTCGCATCCGACCACCAGCCGCAAGGGCAATATGTACGGCATGGTCGGCATGGCCATCGCCATCCTCACCACATTGGCGCTGGCGGTTCCTTCGCCGGGCGGCTTCGGCCTGATCGTGCTCGGCCTTGTCATCGGCGGCGGCGTCGGCGCCTATATTGCGCGGCGCATCGCCATGACCGCGATGCCGCAGCTGATCGCCGCCTTTCACTCGCTTGTCGGCTTCGCCGCCGTCATGGTTGCGGCCGCCGCGATCTATGCTCCGCACAGCTTCGGCATCGGCGAGATCGGCGCCATCCACGCGCAGGCGCTTGTTGAAATGTCGCTCGGTGTCGCCATCGGCGCCATCACCTTCACCGGTTCGGTCATTGCCTTCCTGAAGCTGGACGGCCGCATGTCGGGCAAGCCGATCCTGCTGCCGGCGCGCCACGCCATCAACATCCTGCTGGGTATTGCGCTGGTCGTGCTGATCGTGGCGCTCGTCGGCACCGAATCGAAGTTCATCTTCTGGCTGATCGTTGCCGCCTCGCTGGTGCTCGGCGTGCTGCTGATCGTGCCGATCGGCGGGGCGGACATGCCCGTCGTCATCTCGATGCTCAACTCCTATTCCGGCTGGGCCGCTGCGGCGCTGGGCTTCACGCTTGGCAATCTGGCGCTGATCATCACCGGCGCGCTGGTCGGCTCGTCGGGTGCGATCCTGTCCTACATCATGTGCAAGGGCATGAACCGCTCCTTCATCTCCGTCATCCTCGGCGGTTTCGGCGGCGAGACGGCAAGCGCTGGCGGCGACGACGGCATCGAGCGCACCGTCAAGCAGGGCTCGGCGGACGACGCCGCCTACCTGATGATGAATGCGCAGAAAGTCATCATCGTGCCCGGCTACGGCATGGCGGTGGCGCAGGCGCAGCACGCGCTGCGCGAGATGGCCGACAAGCTGAAGGCCAACGGCGTCGAAGTGAAATACGCCATCCATCCGGTCGCAGGCCGTATGCCCGGCCACATGAACGTGCTCTTGGCCGAAGCCAACGTGCCTTACGACGAGGTGTTCGAACTGGAGGACATCAACTCCGAGTTCGCGCAGGCCGACGTTGCCTATGTCATCGGCGCCAACGACGTCACCAACCCGGCAGCCAGAGACGACAAGTCCTCGCCGATCTACGGCATGCCGATCCTCGACGTGGACAAGGCGCGCACCTGCCTGTTCGTCAAGCGCTCGCTCGGCTCCGGCTATGCCGGCATCGACAACACGCTGTTCTACAAGGACGGCACCATGATGCTGCTCGGCGACGCCAAGAAAATGACCGAGGACATCGTCAAGGCGATGGAACACTGATTGCTCTTTCCGGAGCGGGTTTGCAAAAGGGGTCTGCTTTGGCAGGCCCCTTTGTCATAGAGGTGTAATGAAAGCCCCATAGGCGGACGGTGTGAAAATTTTCAACCGGAGCTGTTTATGAAAACCGTACTTTGCGCCTTTGCCGCGCTTGTCATGACCACGAGCATCGCATCTGCGGCCGACTATGTTTCCTTCCTCGATTTTCCACAGCCGACGGATAGCAAGGAATTCTACACCGCCATCGAGATCCCGGCCGGTGGCTTCACCAAATATGAGATCGATGCCGATACCGGCCACATCGTTGTCGACCGTTTCATCTCCATGCCGATGGCCTATCCGACCAACTACGGCTCGATCACGAGTTCTCTGGGCGGAGACGGCGACCCGCTGGACGCACTGGTCTATGCGCGTGAACCGATCACGCCCGGAGCGATCATAAAAGTACGCGCTATCGGCGTGCTGAAAATGGTCGATGGCGGTGAGAAGGACGACAAGATCGTCGCCGTGCCTGTGTCCAAGGTCGATTCGACCTACGACGCCATCAAGGAAATCTCGGATCTGCCGAAGATCGAGCAGGACCGCCTGCAGGGCTTCTTCTCCGTCTACAAGAACATCCCCGAAGGCAGCAAGAAGGTTGAACTGACCGGCTTCGAGTCGGCCGCCAGGGCGGAAGAAGAAGTCGCCGCCGCCATCAAGGCGTATGCCGAAAAGAAGTAGTATTTTTCTGGAGCGCGCGGGTTGTGACCCGGCCCGCGCGCTCCCTTTGCATCAGCGCTTCGACGTGTCCGCCACCGGCGTCCACAGGACATCCTCGATGCGGGCAGCGCCCGCCGCCAGCATCACCAGCCGGTCGAAGCCTAGCGCAACGCCGCTGGCCTCGGGCATGATGGCAAGGGCGGCCAGAAAATCCTCGTCGATCGGATAGCGCTCGCCATAGATGCGTTCCTTCTCGTCCATGTCGGCTTCGAAGCGCTTGCGCTGCTCGATGGGATCGGTGAGTTCGCCGAAACCGTTGGCGAGCTCCACCCCGCAGCAATAAAGCTCGAAGCGCTCGGCCACGCGCGGATCGTGCGGGGCAGGGCGCGCCAGCGCGGCTTCCGTGATAGGGTACTCGTAAAGCACCGTTGCCCGTCCCATGCCGAGATTGGGCTCCACGCATTCCACCATGACGCGGCTGTAAAGATCGGTCCATGTGTCGTCAGCCGCGGTACGCAGGCCGGCCTTCACCAGCGCCGCGTCGAGCGCGTCGCGGTCGGTCGCCCCGTCGGCGGCGACGGTCGCCAGAAGGTCGATACCGGCATGGCGCTGGAAAGCGTCCGCCACGGTCAGCCGTTCAGGCTCCGCGTAGGGGTCGGCCTCGCGGCCCCGGAAAGAGAAGCGCGGGACGCGTGCCTCGTCGGCGGCAAGCGCCAGCAGGCAAGCGCAGTCCGCCATCAGGCTCTCATAGTTTTCGCCGACGCGATACCATTCCAGCATGGTGAATTCTGGGTGGTGCAGCGCGCCGCGCTCGCGGTTGCGCCACACCGGGCCTAGGCTGAAAATGCGCTGCTCGCCCGCCGCCAGCAGTTTCTTGCACGAGAATTCCGGCGAGGTGTGCAGGTAAAGCGGCGCGAGTGTCGCATCCGGCCGTATCTCGGTGGTGGCGAAGGCGCTGAGATGGGTCTCGTTGCCGGGCGAGATTTGCAGCGCGGCGGCCTCGATCTCGATGAAATCGTGCCCGGCAAGGAAGGTGCGGACCGCCGCCGTGATCCTGTTGCGCAGGAGAAGGCGCGGCCGGCGGTCGGCATGGACGTGCGGCGTCCACCAGGGCGAGGCTTTGGTCAATTCGGGGGGCATGGGATAATCCGGGCGCTCATTCAAAGGGGTGGCTGGCGGTTGGCGCCAAGATAAGGTAAAGCGCCCACCATGGCGGCGACAGCCGTTTGGCCGCAACGCGAAATTTTTCAGGAAGAAGACTTGTGAAGGTAATCGCCAGTTCCCTCCGTAAGGGCAATGTCGTCGACAAGGACGGCAAGCTTTATGTGATCCTCTTTGCCGAGAATATCCATCCTGGCAAGGGCACGCCCGTCACCCAGCTCGACATGCGCCGCATCTCCGACGGCGTGAAGGTGTCCGAGCGCTACCGCACCACCGAGCAGGTCGAGCGCGCCCATGTCGAGGATCGCGAGCACACCTTCCTCTATAGCGACGGCGAAGGGTTCCATTTCATGAACCCGGAAACCTACGACCAGATCGCGGTGTCCGAAGACGTGGTCGGCGACCAGGCGCCCTATCTGCAGGAAGGCATGGCGGTTTCGCTGTCGGTGCACGAAGGCGTCGGCATCGCGCTGGAGTTGCCGCAGCGCGCCGTCTACGAGGTCGTGGAAACCGAGCCGACGACCAAGGGCCAGACCGCTTCGTCCTCCTATAAGCCGGCGATCCTGTCCAACGGCGTCAAGACCGCCGTTCCGCCGCATATCGCCGTCGGCACCCGCATCGTGGTCATGACCGCCGACGGTTCCTACGTCGAACGCGCCAAGGACTGAGCAGGGATTCGTCCGGGGCACTGTCATGATCCGGAATTTCCTTGCCGCCGTTCTTTGCATGGCCTTTGCAATGGCGGCCCATGCCGAAGACAAGCCCTTGCGCATGGGCGTGGAGGGGGCTTATCCGCCCTTCAACTTCGTCGATTCCGCCGGCAAGGTCGAAGGCTTCGATATCGATATAGGCGAGGCGCTGTGCGCTCGCCTGGCACGCAAATGCGAATGGGTGGTGGTGCCGTGGGACGGCCTGATCCCGGCGCTTCAGGCCGGCAAGTTCGATGTGCTGATGTCGTCCATGACCATCACAGATGAGCGCCGCAAGCAGGTACTGTTCACCAGGCCCTATTACTTCTCCTATGGCATGATGATCGCCAACAAGGGCAGCGGCCTTGCCTTTACGACCGAAAGCCTGAAGGGCCGCGCCGTCGGCGTGCAGGCCGCCACCACGCATGAAGCGTGGCTGCGCGACACGTTCGGCGACGCCATCGATTTGCACGCTTACCCGTCAAGCGACGACATGTTCCTCGATTTCCAGAACGGCCGGCTAGACGCGGTGTTCGCCGAGGCCCCCGCGATGGTGCCGTGGATGGAGAAAAACGGCGGTGTCAAAGCTTATGAGCAGATTGGCGGAAACATCACCGATCCGGCACTTGGCACCGAGATCGGCATCGCCGTTCGCAAGAACGATACGGGACTTGTTTCCAAGCTGAACGTCGCGCTGGACGCCATCGTCGCCGACAAGACCTTTGCCACGATTGCGAAGAAGTATTTCTCCTTCCAACTGCGGCCGTAAGGAAGGGAATCCTCACCGCCAGAATAGCAGGATGAGGATGATGACGGGGATCGGAATCCCGAGTAGCCAGAGAAGAATGCCGCGGCCCATGAATGCCTCCTGTGCGGGTTGCGATGAAATCACAATGCCGCAAAGGTCATTCCGTTCCGCCGTATGGACGCACCGCCTTCCTCTCCCTTTTGAGGGGGAGAGGTGGTTTGCGGTCGCGTCCGGGGCGTTTTTCCCGGTGAGGGGAACCGTCAGATGTCGAGATTGGCGACCGACAGTGCGTTGTCCTGGATGAATTCGCGTCGAGGTTCCACTTCGTCGCCCATCAGCCGCGTGAACAGCGAATCGGCGCCGGCGGCGTCATTGACCTTGACCTGCAGCAGCGAGCGCACGTTCGGATCGAGCGTGGTTTCCCAAAGCTGTTCGGCGTTCATTTCGCCGAGCCCTTTGTAGCGCTGCATGGTCAGGCCCTTGCGGCCGGTTGCGAACACCGTGTTGAGCAGGGCCAGCGGCCCCGAAATCGTTTCCGAGACCTCTTTGCGGCGCAGCATCGGCGGCTGGTCGTAAACCTCGCCCAGACGATCGGCATAGCGGTTGAGCTGGCGGGCGTCGGCCGAATTGATCAGCGCCATGTCGAGATGCGCGTACTCCTTGACGCCGCGCACGGTGCGCTCGAACACGTAGCCGCCCGGGCCTTCGTTGGAGGTCGACATGCGCCCCGTCCACCCGCGTTCCGTGTCCTCGGCGATGATGTCGAGCCGCGCGGCGATCCGCTCGGCCATGGCGTTGGCGTGGCCGAGATCGACGAAGGCGTCCGGCGTAAGGCCGCCGGCGATCGCCGCCTGCTCGACCACGGCGCGGTTGTAGCGCGTATGCAACCCGTTGATCAGTTGGCGAACGGCGAGCGCGTCGTCAATCGCCGCGCGCAGGTCCTGCCCGGTGCGGACCTCGCCGGAAGCGAGCGTCAGCGACGCTTCCTCCAGCCCGGAGCCGATCAGGAATTCCTCGAAGGCGCTTTCGTCCTTGATGTATTGCGAGCTCTTGCCGCGCGTTACCTTGTAGAGCGGCGGCTGGGCTATGTAGAGATAACCGCGCTCGATCAGTTCCGGCATCTGCCGGAAGAAGAAAGTAAGCAGCAGCGTCCTGATATGCGCCCCGTCGACGTCGGCGTCGGTCATCAGGATGATCTTGTGGTACCGCAGCTTCTCGATGTTGAAGCCGTTGACCTCGTCCTTGCCAATGGACGTGCCGAGCGCGGTGATCAGCGTGCCGATCATGTCGGACGACAGCATGCGGTCGAAACGCGCCCGCTCGACATTGAGGATCTTGCCGCGCAACGGCAGGATCGCCTGATTCTGGCGCGAGCGGCCGCCCTTGGCCGAGCCGCCGGCGCTGTCGCCCTCGACGATGAACAGTTCCGACTTGGCCGGGTCCTTCTCCTGGCAGTCGGCCAGCTTGCCCGGCAGCGAGGTGACGCCGAGCGTCGACTTGCGGGTGATGTCGCGCGCCTTGCGCGCCGCCTCCCGCGCCGCCGCCGCCTGGATCACCTTTTCGACCACGACCTTGCCCTGGCTCGGATGTTCTTCGAGCCAGGTGCCGAGCGCTTCATTGACCAGGCTTTCGACCACCGGGCGCACCTCGGAGGAAACCAGCTTGTCCTTGGTCTGCGAGGAGAATTTCGGGTCGGGAACCTTGACCGAAAGCACCGCCGTCAGCCCTTCGCGGCAATCGTCGCCGGTAAGCGATACCTTTTCCTTCTTGGTCAGGCCGGAGCTTTCGCCATAGCCGGTGATCTGGCGCGTCAGCGCACCGCGGAAGCCCGCGAGATGCGTGCCGCCGTCGCGCTGGGGAATGTTGTTGGTGAAGCACAGCACGTTCTCGTGGTAGCTGTCGTTCCACCACATCGCCACCTCGACGGTAATGCCGTCGCGTTCGGCGCGGATGGCGACTGGCTTGTCGATGAGCGGCTTCTTGGCCCGGTCGATATATTTGACGAACTCCTCGAGCCCGCCGTCGTAATGCAGTTCGTGGCGGATCGTGTCGGCGTGTCTTTCGTCCGACAGGATGATGCGCACGCCGGAGTTGAGGAAGGCCAGTTCGCGCAGTCGGTGCTCCAGCGTCGGCAGGTCGAACTCCACCATGGTGAAGGTTTCCGACGACGGGAAGAAGGTGATTTCCGTGCCGCTGCGGCCCTCGTAGGTGCCGGGCAGGTTGTGCTCTTCATAGGTGCCGGTGACCTTGAGCGGCGCATCGGCGTTGCCGTGCGTGAAGCTCATTTCATGGACCTCGCCGTGGCGGCGGATCTTCATTTTCAGCCACAGCGAAAGCGCGTTGACCACCGAGACGCCAACGCCGTGCAGACCGCCCGAAACCTTGTAGGAATTCTGGTCGAACTTGCCGCCGGCATGAAGCTGCGTCATGATCACTTCGGCCGCCGAAATGCCTTCGCCGGTGTGGATAGCGGTGGGAATGCCGCGCCCGTTGTCCATCACGGTCACCGAGCCGTTGGGGTTCAGCGTCACCGAAACCAGGTCGGCATGGCCGGCCAGCGCCTCGTCGATGGCGTTATCCACCACCTCGTAGACCATGTGATGCAGGCCAGAGCCGTCGTCGGTGTCGCCGATATACATGCCGGGGCGCTTGCGCACGGCATCCAACCCCTTCAAAACCTTGATGGAATCGGCGCCATATTCGTCTGGCACGCCATTGGCGCTGTCGGTCTGGTCGCTCATGAAAATCCGTTCGATTGCTGCTGCGGATACCGCTTGGAAATCGGGCCGCGAATCGCGGCCCGACGCTCAATCGAATATAGGCTTTTATGGCCGATTTTCCAAGGTTTGCAGGCATTTGGACGCGGTTGCGGGCCTTGCCCGAAACGCTTCCGGAAGGTGTTCGGAAAACCGGTCGCGAAAGGGTCAGGCCGGCTTGCGCATCGGCTTCAGCGCCTCGCTCCAGCGGTAAAGTTCGTCAAGCATCGTCGTCGCGCTGGTGAGCACGGAATCGATAGGCTGGAACACGCCGGCCTCGTCGATCGATTTCTGGAACATCGGGATCGCCACGGCCTCCGGGATCGGCATCACCTTGACGGTCGTCAGCAGCGGCTTCACCGATTGCACTGAGCGCATGCCGCCCGAAACCCCACCATAGGAGAGAAAGCCCGCCGGCTTGTAGGCCCATTCCCGTGTCAGGTAGTCGACGGCGTTCACGATGGCGGGTGCTGCGAAGTAGTTATATTCCGGGGTGACGAAAACGAAGGCGTCGGCGGCGTCGATGGCCTTCGACCATACCTTGGTGTGCTCATGCTCGTACTGGCCGAGGCGAGGATGCCTGGGTTCGTCGTAGATCGGCAGGTTGAAGGCGGCGATGTCGGTGACGACCGGCTCGAACTTGCCATGGTCGCGCGCGAACCCTTCCAGCCACTCGGCGAAGACCGGCCCGACGCGGCCGGGCCGGGTGGTGCCGATGATGATGTTCAACTGATGCTTCAAGGCAGGCTCCTGATGGTTGACGGTATCTGTTGGTGACCGTCACTTAAGGCGGATGGCCTTATCCGGCAAGCGGGCACCTTTTGGTAACCGGCTTCGCTTTTGCCGTGCGTTACGCGCATGGACGCGGGGCCGCCTGTTTCCTACATTATTCTTCAGCCGCTTGTGTTGGCTGCGTATCGGAGAACGCCATGGACGCTAGACCGGCCCCTTTCGTTCCGCCCGCGCCTAGGCCCCGCGCCGTGCCGCCGTCGACGCTGGAAATGATCCGCATCGTTTACCGCAACCCGCTCGAACTATGGGGCGAGCCTTCCTATAACGAGCCGTGGATTTCGGTCACCGGCGTCGGCGGTCCGCTGGTCATCGCCAACGATCCGGGCCTTGTACGCCATGTGCTGGTCGACAACGCCAAAAACTACAAGATGGCGACGGTGCGCCAGAAGATCCTGCGCCCGATCCTGCGCGACGGGCTGCTGACGGCGGAAGGCGAAGTCTGGAGGCGCTCACGCAAGGCGATGGCGCCGGTGTTCACGCCGCGCCACATCTTCGGCTTCGCCGGGCCTATGCTGAAGCGCGCGCTGGAATTCGCCGAACGCTACGAGGAAGGTACGGTCACCGACATCGCCGGCGACATGACCATGCTGACCTACGAAATCCTCGCCGAGACGCTGTTTTCGGGCGAGATTGCCGGCAGCAAGGACACGTTTTCCGAAGATATCGACCGGCTGCTGGAAACCATGGGCCGCGTCGATCCGCTCGACCTGTTGCGCGCGCCGGACTGGCTGCCGCGTCTCACCCGCATTCGCGGCCGCAAGACCATGGCCTATTTCCGCAAGATCGTCAGCGATACGATGGCGCTGCGCGAGGACAGGCTGAAGCGCGACCCCGATGGCGCGCCTGAGGACTTTTTGACCCTGCTTCTCAGGGCCGAGGGGCCGAACGGGCTGACCCGCGCCGAGGTGGAGGACAACATCATCACCTTCATCGGCGCCGGCCATGAGACGACGGCGCGGGCGCTTGGCTGGACGCTCTATTGCCTGGCCGAAGCGCCGTGGGAGCGCGAGCCGATCGAGCGCGAGATCGACAGGGTTGTGGCTGCCGAGCCCGACCCGACCAAATGGCTGGAAGCGATGCCGCTCACCCGTGCCGCCTTCGACGAGGCGCTGAGGCTCTATCCGCCGGCCCCCTCGATCAACCGCGAGCCGATCGAGCCGGAACATTACAAGGACCTTTACATTCCGCCGAAAGCCGCCGTGCTGGTGATGCCCTGGGTCATCCACCGCCACCGCAAGCTTTGTGACAAGCCGGACGCCTTCATGCCGGAGCGCTTCCATCCGGGAAACCGTGAGAAGATAGACCGCTTCCAGTATCTGCCGTTCGGGGCGGGGCCGCGCGTCTGCATCGGCTCGGCCTTCGCCATGCAGGAGGCGATCATCGCGCTCGCCGTGCTTTTGTCGCGCTTCCGCTTCGATACCACGTCTGAAACGAAACCGTGGCCGGTGCAGAAACTGACCACTCAGCCACAAGGAGGCCTGCCAATGCGGGTTACACGACGATGAGCGGCCGGGCGATCAAGGTTCACGTCACCGGGCGCGTGCAGGGAGTGAGCTTCCGCCTGTGGATGCGAGACGAAGCCGAGCGGCTCGGCATCCACGGCTGGGTACGTAACGATCCGGACGGTTCGGTGGCAGCACTTGTTTCCGGCCCGGACGGCGCGATTACGATCATGCTGGAACGGCTCTGGCAAGGGCCTGCCGGCGCGGTGGTGGCCGACGTTCGGGCGGAACCAGCCGATGGCGCAGCCGTGCCTGCCGGCTTCCGCATCACCGGCTGAAACCGCAGCCTTATTCCTTCACGAAAGGCTTTACCTCGCCTTTCAGCTTGATGGTCAGCGGCTGGCCGAAGCGATCCTTGGATTTGGGCGTGGCGACACGAATCCAGCCCTCGCTGACGCAATATTCGTTGACGTCCTGTCTTTCCTTGCCGTTGAACAGGATGCCGACGCCGCGTTCGAGCGCTTCGGCATTGTAGAACGGGCTGCGCTCGTCGACGCTCATTCTGTCTGGCAAGGTCATCGTCTGTCTCCGCTAGGCCGGCGCGATCCTTGCCGGCGCACCGCCGATAGCCGGGCAAGGTGGCGGTTTCAAGCCCGCAATGAGCGATTTTCCCTGAACTAGTTGCGCCCGTGAAAAACGTTCTCCACATGCACTGGCCAGCGCCACGGCAGCACCGCCACCATGTCGAAGCGCACCGACAACCGGCCGTAGTCGGGCTGGCGCGACAGCCACAGGTCGGCGGCGCGCTCGATGCGCCATTCGGACTCGCGGGCAATGGCCTGCATCGCCTCGACCAGCGTTTTGCGCGCCTTGACCTCGACGATCAAAACGAGGTCGCCGCGCCGCGCGATCAGATCGATCTCACCGAGTTTCGTGCGATAGCGGCGGGCAAGGATGCGGAAGCCTTTCAGCCTCAGCGCCAGCGCCGCCAGTGCTTCGCCGCGATGCCCGCGCCGGTAGGCCGATTTGCGCCGTGCCAGAGTCTTGCGCCGTTCGCTGCGACGATCGGCCATCACGCCTCCCTCAGCCTTCCTTCAGTTCCAGCAGCCGCCTATAGAGCGCCTGCCGTTCGCCGCCGGTCATTTTCGCCGCTTCCGCCGCCGCCCTGGAAGCCGGCATTTCGGCGGAAAGCGACAATAGCAGCCGGTCGATGTCGGCGGGCTCGTTGGCCGCTGCTTCCGGCGGGCCGACGCAGATCACGATTTCGCCTTTCGGCGTATCGGCCGCTGCATAATGGTCGGCCAGCGCCGCCAGCGTGCCGGGCCGCATCTCCTCGAAGGTTTTTGTCAGCTCGCGTCCAATCGCCGCTTTTCGCGCGCCGCCCAGTGCCTCGACCATGGAAACAAGCGTATCGGCCAGCCGGCGCGGCGATTCGAAGAAGATCAGCGTGGCCGGCACGCTTTTCAGTTCCTGAAGCCGGCTTAGCCGTTGCCCGGTCTTTACCGGCAGGAACCCGGCGAACAGGAAGGCGTCGGAGGGCAGGCCGGAGGCGGTAAGGGCCGCCAGCGCCGCCGAGGGGCCGGGGATCGGCACGATGCGGATGTTTTTCTCCTGCGCTTCGCCGACCAGCCGGTAGCCGGGATCGGAAATCAGCGGCGTGCCGGCATCCGATATCAGCGCAACGCTTTGCCCCGCCTCCATGGCTGCGATCAGCTTCGGCCCGGCTTCCGCCGAATTATGCTCGTGATAGGCGGTGGTGCGGCGGCGGATGCCGTATCGCGCAAGCAGCACGCGCGAAACGCGTGTGTCCTCGCAGGCGACGATGTCGGCCGCCGCCAGCGTTTCCAGCGCGCGCAGCGTGATGTCGCCGAGATTACCGATCGGCGTCGCCACCAGATAGAGGGCTGCCTCCAGCGGCCGGGCGGTCATTTCGCTCTGCCCGATCACATAGCTGTGTTTCGTCGTCTCGCCTGTCATCACGCACCCTTCCACCGCCTTGTTTGGCACGCCTTGGCGCGGCTTGCAAAAGCTGCGCCTTTCGTGCGGAAATGCCTTGCCTTCGCCACACTACGGAACGAAACCGGAGACGGTGGGTTGATCATCGATTCCCGGGATTAGTCCACGGGCCGCAAGGATGACGGAGCACTGAGCCGATGCCGAATCGCTTCGAGATTTTCATTTCTCGTATCGAAACCACAAGCGCCGGCGGCCGCGCCGGGTCAAATTCGCCAGGCCACCAGGACGGCGCCCGCAGCAATAAGACAAACGCCAAGCCAGTTCGTGCCGATCAGGCGCTCTCCGAGAAAGACCGCGCCAAACATGCCCGCAAAAACGCGGGCTAGCGCATGATTCCGAGAAGTGCCTAACGCTTTTCGGGCGAGGATCATGTTTCTACAAGGCGTCAGGGCACAGTGACGATTGAGCGAAAAGCCGTCGTGCCCTGAGCAGTTTACCGCGCGAGGTCCGCCACTACCGCATCCAGCACGATCATGCCGGCCGGTGTGGCGCGCAGCCGCGAATTGCCGACCGGCGCGACCAGGCCTTCCTCCTGCAGCGTGGAAAGCCGCGCCGACGACAGGCCGCGGCCCGAATACTGCTCGTAGCGGGCAAGGTCGATGCCTTCGGCAAGCCTCAAGCCCATGAGCAGGAATTCGTCGGCCTCTTCCGAACGGGTAAGCACCTCGCCGTCGACCACGCCGTGACCCTTGGCCTCGACCAGATTGGCCCATGTCTCCGGCATCTTTTCCGCGATCGTCACCACGCGATGGCCGTTTTCGACGAAGCGGCCATGCGCGCCGGGGCCGACGCCGACATATTCGCCGTAGCGCCAGTAGGTCAGATTATGCCGGCTTTCCGCGCCCGGCCGGGCATGGTTGGAAATCTCGTAGGCGGGCAGGCCGCGCGTCCCGGTGATTTCCTGCGTGATTTCATAGAGTTCGGCTGCATGGTCATCGTCGGGAATGACGAATTTCTTCGCCTTGTGCAACGCGTGGAAGGGCGTGCCTTCCTCGATGGTGAGCTGGTAGAGCGACAGATGGTCGGCGGCATGGCCGATGGCCTGTTCAAGCTCGGCTGCCCACGCGTCCGGCGTCTGGCCAGGCCGCGCATAAATGAGATCGAACGACAGGCGCGGAAAGATTTCGCGTGCCAGCCCGATGGCGACGAGCGCTTCCGACACGTTGTGCAGGCGGCCGAGGAAGCGCAGGTCGGCGTCGTTCAGCGCCTGCACGCCGAGCGATACGCGGTTGACGCCGGCGGCACGGTAGCCGCGAAAGCGCTCCGCCTCGACCGAGGAAGGGTTGGCCTCCAGCGTCACCTCGATGTTTTCAGGCACCGTCCAGTTCTTCGCCACGGCCTCCAGTACGGCGCCCACGGTTTCCGGTTTCATCAGCGAAGGCGTGCCACCGCCGAGGAAGATCGAGGTCACCTCGCGCGGCCCGGTGCGGGCGCGCATGGTGGCGAGTTCGGTGGCGAAGGCGCGGGCAAACCGTTCCTGATCCACCGGCTGGTGGCGCACATGGCTGTTGAAATCGCAATAGGGGCACTTGGCCGCGCAGAACGGCCAGTGAACATAGACGCCGAAACCCGGCGTCCGGTCGAGCTTCATCACGCTTGCAGCCATGTTCAGCCTGAACCCAGCCTTGCCTCGGCAAATTTCTGGAAGGCGCGGGCGCGGTGCGACAGCGCCTGTTTGTCGCCGGGTTTCCAGCCGTGCTTTTCCTGTGCGCTCATCTCACCGAAGGTCTTGTCGTAGCCATTGGGCAAAAATACCGGGTCGTAGCCGAAACCGAGTTCGCCACGCGGCGGCCATACCAGCCGGCCTTCCACCTCGCCGCGATAATATTCGGCCTCGCCGCCGGGAAAGGCGAGGCAGATGACGGCGACGAAGCGGCCGCCGCGCCGGGCCTCGTCCTTCGCGCCCACTTCCTGCATTGCCACCTCGGTTCGCTGCATGGCCATGGCGAAATCGCGCGTTCCCTCTGGCGTCTCGGCCCAGTTGGCGGTGTAGACGCCGGGGGCGCCGTCAAGCGCGTCGACGCACAGGCCGGAATCATCCGACAGCGCGGGCAGGCCGGTCGCCTTCGCCGCTGCGAACGCCTTGATGTAGGCGTTCTCCTCGAAGGTGGTGCCGGTTTCGTCGGGCTCCGGCAGGCCGTAGGCCTTGGCCGATTTCGCCTCGAAGCCGAACGGCCCCATCAGATCGGCGAATTCGCGCAGCTTGCCCTCGTTATGGCTGGCGACGACGATCTTTTTCCCATCGAGAGAATGCATCAGAGGTTCCAGATTTTCGGCTCGGTGAATTCCAGCGAATTGCCGGAAGGATCGCGGAAATAGATGGAGCGGCCGCCGCGGGCCTGTCCGGGTTTTGGGGGCCATTCGAAATCGGCCTCTATGGCGATGTTTTTCGCCTCCAGATGCTTCTTCCAGCCTTCGATTTCGTCGGCCGTCGCCGCAAAGCACAAATGGCCCTGTCCGGTCATTCCGTGCGGCGGAACCGGCAGTCTGGCGCCGGGCGAGGGCGGCTGGCGCGTCGCCTCGGCGTTGAACAGCAGCAGCACGCCCGATCCGCATTTGAAGAACACATGCCGGTTGGCGACCGCGCCGATCTTTTCCAGCCCCAGCACGCCGGCGTAGAACGTTTCCGCCGCATCGAGGTCGGTGACGTAGAGCGCGGATTCGAGGATGGCGCGGGGCTGCATGGAGAAAACCTTATCCCACCGCCATTTTCTGCAAATCCACCAGCCGCGAAATACCCTTCTTGGCCAGGCCCATCAGCGCGGAAAACTGCTCCTCGGAGAACGGCTCGCCCTCGGCGGTGCCCTGGATTTCGACGATGCCGCCCTTGCCGGTCATGACGAAATTGGCGTCGGTGCCGGCCGAAGAATCCTCCAGATAGTCGAGGTCGATGACCGGCTGGCCGTCATGGATGCCACAGGAAATGGCCGCGACATGGTCCTTCAGCACGCGCTGCACGCTCGCCATCTGGCGCGCTTCCATCCAGCGCAGGCAGTCGTAAAGCGCCACCCAGCCGCCGGTGATCGAAGCGGTGCGGGTGCCGCCATCGGCCTGAAGGACGTCGCAGTCGACGGTGATCTGCTGTTCGCCCAGCGCCTGCAAATCGACCACGGCGCGCAGCGAACGGCCGATCAGCCGCTGGATTTCCAGCGTGCGCCCGCCCTGCTTGCCGGCCGAGGCCTCGCGGCGCATGCGGTCGCCGGTCGAGCGCGGCAGCATGCCGTATTCGGCCGTCACCCAGCCCTTGCCGGAATTGCGCATCCAGCCCGGCACCTTTTCCTCGAGGCTTGCCGTGCACAGAACATGCGTGTCGCCGAACTTCACCAGGCAGGAGCCTTCCGCATGCTTGGAGATGCCGCGTTCGAAGGAGATGGCACGCATTTCGTCGAACTGGCGTTTGGAAGGGCGCATTCAGGCATCTTTCTTGTGGGTTTCAAAGCACTGGGCGGCTTGTAGACGCATGAGAGGCAGGGCGCAAAGGAAAATGCCCCAGCTTGCACCTGCCATGCCTGAGTCTATATCCTCATGACAGAGGCACGATGATGACCAAGGCGATCTCCGATCCGACCATGCACCAGCCGGTGCTGCAAACGCTCGACATGCGTTCGCGCGATATTTTCCGGCGCATCGTCGAATCCTACCTCCGGGACGGCGAGCCCGTCGGCTCGCGCTCGCTGTCGCGCATCCTGCCGTCGTCGTTGTCGCCGGCCACCATCCGCAACGTGATGAGCGACCTCGAGCATCTCGGCCTCATCTACGCGCCGCATGTTTCGGCCGGCCGCATGCCGACGCAGACGGGCCTGCGCTTTTTCGTCGATGCCTTCATGGAACTGGGCGATCTTTCCGACGAGGAACGCCGTTCCATCGAGGCGCAGGTGAAGGCGTCCGGGTCGGGCGCCTCGCTGGAGCATATGCTGACTGAAGCCAGCCAGATGCTGTCGGGCATGTCGCGCGGCGCCGGCCTGGTGCTGGCGTCCAAGAGCGAGGTGGCGCTGAAGCACATCGAGTTCATCCAGCTTGAGCCGACCAAGGCGCTTACCGTGCTGGTGTCGCAGAACGGCGACGTCGAGAACCGTGTCGTCGACCTGCCGGCCGGCGTCACCGTTTCGCAACTGCACGAAGCCTCCAATTTCCTCAACGCCCACATTCGCGGCCGCACGCTGGCCGAGGCGAAGGCCGAGATTGCCCGTCTGAGAGAGGAAACGCGCGTCGCCCTCGACACGCTTTCGCAGGATCTGGTGGAAAAGGGGCTGGCGGTATGGGCCGGCACCGAAAGCGGCCTGCCGGCGCGGCTTATCGTGCGCGGCCGCGCCAATCTGCTCGAAAACATCACCGCGCAGGCCGACCTCGAACTGTTGCGGCATCTGTTCGAGGACATGGAGACGCAGGAAGGGCTGATGCAGTTGCTGGACCTTGCCGAGCAGGGTTCGGGCGTGCGCATCTTTATCGGCTCGGAAAACAAGCTTTTTTCGCTGTCGGGCTCGTCGCTGGTGGTGGCGCCCTATCGCGACAAGGACGCCCGCGTCGTCGGCGCGCTCGGCGTCATCGGCCCGACCCGGCTGAATTACGCCCGTATCGTGCCGATGGTGGACTATACGGCGCAGCTTATTTCCCGCATGCTGCGCTGAGCCGCTTGCCGCTGGCGGCACGGAGGAGAAAATGGCGCTCGAACAGATCAAGGCCCAGATCAGCCTCTTGCTCGAAGAAATGATCAACCAGCCGCAGGACCAGCACGAGATTCAGGAGCAGTTGCGCGAAAAGCTCGGCGAATTGCGCGCGATGGGCATGCCGCTGCCGGCCGATCTGGTCGAACTGGAGAAGCGCCTCGACGAGGATTTCTCCGAAGCCGGGAACTGACGCCCTCGGCCGCCCCTTCGCTTCACGTCCTTGTGTTGGCAGGGAACGCGCAGGGTCCTGAACTGTTTTCCCGGTCATGTGTGCGATGGGAGCCGGCATGAAACGCCTTGCCCGCCTGGCGGCTTTGCTTGCAGCAATGCTTTTGACCGCAACCGCGTTCGCCCAGCAGGCGGACAAGGCGGTGCAGGACGGGCCGGTGCAGGACGGGCCGGTGCAGGAGGGGCCCGTGCTGCGGGGCAAGGCGGCCTTCGGCGATTGGCGGCAGGACAGGCCCGGCCTTCGCCGCCTGATCAGGCCGCAGGATCTGCAAAAGCCCGACGAGGCGCAGTCGACCGCCAACGGCGCCGACAAGGTGCGCATGCCGGAAGGCGCCAGACCGCTTCTGCCGCGGGGATTTTCGGCGCATATGATCGCGTCGGGTCTTTCCGGTCCGCGTGTCGTGCGGGTCGCGCCGAACGGCGACCTGTTCGTCGCCGACAGCCGCGCCAACCGGATTCTAGTGTACCGGCTGGGCGAGGGCGGCGGAAAAGCCCGGCAGCAAATCTTCGCCAAAGGGCTGCACCAGCCCTACGGCATCGCGTTTTATCCGGCCGACAAGCCGCAATGGGTCTATGTCGCGAATTCCGACAGCGTCGTGCGCTTCGCCTATCGCGGCGGCGATATGAAGGCGTCGAAAGCCCCGCAGACCGTCATTTCCAAAATACCGTCTAACCATCACTGGACCCGCGACATCGCCTTTTCGCCGGACGGCACGACGCTCTATCTGTCGGTCGGCTCGGGGTCGAACGTGGCCGAGGACATCGGGAAAAAACCGCCGGGTGGCCTCGACGACTGGAAGACCTCGGCGGCACCGGGCGCGGCCTGGGGCTCGGAAAAGGGCAGGGCCGAGGTGCGCGCCTACGATCCGGACGGCAGGAACGAACGCGTCGTCGCCACCGGCCTGCGCAACTGCTCCGGCATGACGGTGCAGCCGGCGACGGGTAGCCTGTGGTGCGTCGTCAACGAACGCGACGGGCTCGGCGACGACGTTCCCTTCGAATACGCCACGGCCGTGAGAGAGGGGGCTTTCTACGGCTGGCCCTGGTATTACATCGGCGACCACGAGGACCCTCGCCATGCCGGCGAGCGGCCAGACCTTGCCGGCAAGGTCACTATTCCGGACGTACTGATGCAGGCGCACTCAGCCCCGCTCAACATCACCTTCTACGAGGGCGGCAACTTTCCGGCCGAATACCGGGGCGATGCCTTCGTTGCACTGCATGGTTCCTGGAACCGGGGCAAGCGCACCGGCTACAAGGTCATCCGGCTGCTGTTCAGGGACGGCAGGCCAACCGGCGAATACGAGGATTTCATGACCGGCTTCGTCGTCTCGGACGCCGAAGTCTGGGGCAGGCCGGTGGGCGTGGCGGTTGCCAAAGACGGGTCGCTGATCGTCACCGAGGACGGCTCGGGCACGATCTGGCGCGTCGTCCACGATGCGGGAAAGCCGTAAGAGACCGTTTGGAAACTCTACCCAGCCGGCCATCTGACAC
>JBARYG010000141.1:0-7235 GCA_049647745.1 Mesorhizobium sp. | reverse complement strand
GAAGGCTACGACCGCGATTCGGCCCGCTTCTTCGTCATCGGCCAGACCAACGACATACTGACCCGCTGGCGCGCCACCCGCCTGCTCGATGCCGATGACGAGGAATAAAGTCCGCTCACGCAAACCGTGATCGCCAGACGCATGAAGTCCTCTTGAAAGGCGCGGCTCCTTCCACATTTGTCTGGGGCAAATCTCCGATCTTCCCGGAGATCTTTCCCCTACCCAACATGCAAGGAACCGCTGTCATGGCAAACAAGGTTTGGTTCATCACCGGATCGTCGAAGGGTTTCGGCCGCGTCTGGGCTGAAGCCGCGCTGGCGCGCGGCGACCGCGTCGCCGCAACGGCGCGCGATGTCGCTACACTTTCCGATCTGGTCGCCAGATACGGAGAGGCCGTCGCCGCCATCAGGCTCGACGTCACCGACAAGAAAGCCGTCGAGGCAGCCATCGCCGAGGCGCACAAGCGCTTCGGCCGGCTGGATATCGTCATCAACAATGCCGGCTACGGCCTGTTCGGCGCGGTCGAGGAAGTGAGCGAGCAGGAGGCGCGCGACCAGATCGAGACCAATGTGTTCGGCGCCTTGTGGGTGACGCAGGCAGTCCTGCCCATTATGCGCGCGCAGCGCTCCGGCCATATCATCCAGGTTTCCTCCATCGGCGGCGTCAACGCCTTCCCCAATATCGGGCTTTACCACGCCTCCAAATGGGCTCTGGAAGGCTTCAGCCAGTCGCTCAGCCTCGAAGTCGCCGATCTGGGCATTCACGTCACGCTGGTCGAACCGGCCGGCTTTTCGACCGACTGGGGCGGGCCTTCGGCCAAGACAGCGAAACCGATTACCGCCTATGATCCGGCCCGTGCCCGCACCGCCGAACGCCGCAAGCATGCCGTCCCCGGCGATCCGGAAGCGACCGGGCCGGCCATGCTGGCACTGGTCGATGCGCCCGAACCGCCGCTGCGCGTCTTTTTCGGCGATGTCGGCTTGCCGATGCTCAGGCAGGAATACGCCAACCGCCTCGCCACCTGGGAAAAATGGGATCATCTCGCCGACATGGCGCAGGGGGCAAAGAAGAACCGCAAGGCCTGAACGATATCGACGGCAGTCGCGCCGCTGTGAAAGCGGTGCGGCGGGCGGCCCCCGGCCTACAGCATCTTCAAAAGCGCGCCGCCGATCGAATAGCCCGCGCCGAAAGCGCATAGCAGGCCGTAGTCGCCTGCCTTCATGTCGGCATGGTTTTCCGACAGTGCGACGATGGCGCCTGCACCGGCCGTATTGCCAAGCCGGTCGAGCACCATCGGCGCGCGGTCCTGATCGACATCGTGCCCGAAGGCCAGCCGCAGGATCATGGCGTTCATGCGCGCATTGGCCTGATGCAGCCAGAAGCGCCTGATTCCATCCGGCGTCAGCCCATGCTCGCCGAGAAATTCGACGATGAATTTGTGCCCGGCGACGGTGACTTCCTTGAACACCTTGTTGCCGACTTGCCGGATCATATTGCCCTCGAGATCGATCTGGTAGGGATCGTCTTGCGCGGTGCGGGTCAGATAGCCGAGATTGGTGCGGATATTGTTGGAAAGCTGCGTCCACAGTCTTGTGTCCAGCACCTCGAAACGGCCCGGCCGCGCCGAGCCCTTCGTCAGCCCTTCGACAACGATCGAAACGGAAGCGTCGCCGAAGATGAAATGCGTCTGGCGGTCGCGGAAATTGAGGTGTCCGGTGATGATTTCAGGCGTCGTCACCAGCACGCGCTTGTGCGTGCCGGCGCGAACCAGCCCGACCGCGACATGCAGGGCCGCCGCCGCCGAGGAGCAGCCGAGTCCCATGTCGAACGCCGCACCCCGCGTGCCCAGCGCCTTCTGCATCTCTATGGCGATCGCCGGATAAGGACGCTGCAGATGTGAGGACGAACAGATCACCAGATCGATATCGGCCGGCTCCACGTCTGCCTGCGCCAGCGCCTTGCGCGCGGAAGCGATGCCGAACTCTGCCTGTAGCGAAAGCGCCTCGTCGGGCCGCGCGGCGATGCGCGGCGCCATCCGCGTGGGATCGAGAATGCCCTCGCGCTCGATGACGTGGCGGCTGCGCACGCCCGAAGCATGTTCGATGAAAGCGCTGTCGGATTTTTGCAGCGGCGGCTCGCCGGCGGCGGCTCGCCGGAGGTTCTCGGCATCGACCCAGCGGTTGAAGCTCTCCACCAATTCGTCGTTGGTGATCGAAGCTTGAGGAATTTCGACGCCGAGGCCGCTGATGATGACGCGATGCATATGTCCTGTCCGCCTGTGCGCTACGCCCTCATATGGGCACGCCCGCGCCCCACGCAAACAATGCGCCCGCGCGCTTTACGCCAACTTGGCGTTTCGCGCGACCGTTTCCTGCATGAATGCCACTTCCTGTGCGAGCACCGGCGAGTGTCCAACATGACACCGCCGGCAGAACCTTACCCCCTCGCCTGTGCGACGATGAACAGGCGCGGAAACCGCAACAGCACTTTTCCCGTCGCCGTAGCAGGATAGGCCTCCGCGATCTTTGCCGTATAGTTTTCAAGGAAAAACCCACGCTCCGCCTCGTCCAGTGGGTCGAGAAAAGGCTTCAGCCCGGTCGACTTCAGCCATTCGACGATAGCGCCGGCATTTTCCAGCGGATGATGATAAAAAGTGTGCCAGATGTCGAGTTTCTCGCACAGCGGCGACAGCAGATCGTAGTAGAAAGCGACCGGCGGCAGCGGCTTTCTTGCAGCGCCTGCCATTTTTGCCGCGAACGGCATCCCGGCGGCGGTTTCGCGCATCAGCCGATGCGAAGATTCTCCAAGATTGTCCGGCATCTGCACGGCAAGCGCGCCACCCGGCGCGAGGCACCCCACCAGCCGCTCAAGCACCGCAGGATGCTGCGGCAACCACTGGAACACGGCATTGGCGAAGATCACGTCGACCGGCTCGGTCGGCACCCACGCCTCGGCATCCCCCAGGGAGAACGAAACGCCGGGCAGCCGCGCCTTCGCCTTCTCGATCATGTCCGGCGAGCTGTCGAACCCGCTCACCTGCGCTTCTGGCCAGCGCTCGGCCAGAAGCTTCGTCGAATTGCCCGGCCCGCAGCCGATATCGACCACACACTTCGGATCGGCCACCGGCACCTGCGCCAGCAAGTCCCGTGCCGGCCGCGTCCGCTCATCCTCGAATTTGAGATATTGGGCAGCGGACCAGTCCGGCATTTGCTTTTACTCCCTTACCGCGTCAGCCGCTTGTACGTCATGCGGTGCGGGTTGACGGCGTCGGCGCCGAGGCGGCGGATCTTGTCCTGCTCGTAGTCCTCGAAATTGCCCTCGAACCATTCGACGTGGCTGTCGCCTTCGAAGGCGAGGATGTGGGTGGCCAGCCGGTCGAGGAACATGCGGTCGTGGCTGATGATGACGGCGCAGCCGGCGAAGCTTTCCAACGCGTCTTCAAGGGCTGCCAGCGTTTCGGTATCGAGGTCGTTGGTCGGTTCGTCGAGCAGAAGCACGTTGCCGCCGGTCTTCAGCATCTTGGCCAGATGCACGCGGTTGCGCTGGCCACCGGAGAGATTGCCGACCTTTTGCTGCTGGTCGCCGCCGCGGAAATTGAACGACGAGCAATAGGCGCGCGTGTTGGCCTCGAACTTGCCGAGCTTGACCACTTCGGCGCCGCCCGAGATTTCCTCCCACACGGTCTTGGCCGGGTCGAGCGTGTCGCGGCTCTGGTCGACATAGCCTAGCTTGACCGTTTCACCGACTCGGATCGAGCCGGCATCCGGCTTTTCCTGCCCGGTGATCATCCTGAACAGCGTCGTCTTGCCGGCGCCGTTGGGGCCGATGACGCCGACGATGCCGCCGGGCGGCAGCTTGAAGGAAAGGTCCTCGATCAGCAACTCGTCGCCAAAGCCTTTGGACAGGCCCTCGACCTCGATGACCACATTGCCGAGTCGCTCGCCATGCGGAATGACGATCTGCGTATCGGAAGGCCGGCGGTTGCTTGCCTGTTCCAGCAACTCCTCGAACGCCTTGATACGCGCCTTGGATTTGGTCTGCCGCGCCTTCGGGCTGGAGGCGATCCACTCGCGCTCGCGGCCGATGGCCCGCTGGCGCGCGTCGTCCTCACGGCCCTCCTGCTTAAGGCGCTTGGCCTTGGCTTCGAGGTATTTGGTGTAGTTGCCCTCGTAGGGAATGCCGCGCCCGCGATCCAGTTCAAGAATCCAGCCGGTGACATTGTCGAGGAAGTAGCGGTCGTGGGTGATGATCATCACCGCGCCCTTGTAGGCGCGCAGGTGCTTTTCCAGCCAGGCGGTCGTCTCGGCGTCCAGATGGTTGGTCGGCTCGTCCAGCAGAAGCAGGTCTGGCTCGCGCAGCAGAAGCTGGCACAGCGCCACGCGGCGGCGCTCGCCGCCCGAAAGCTTGGTCACGTCGGCGTCCTTTGGCGGGCAGCCCAGCGCTTCCATCGCCATCTCGACCTGCTGTTCGAGATCCCACAGATTGAGCCGGTCCATCTCGTCCTGGAGCTTGGCCGATTCGTCGGCAGTCTCGTCGGAATAGTTCATCATCAGTTCGTTGTAGCGCTCGATGATGGCCGTCTTGGCGGCAACGCCTTCCATGACGTTGGCGAAAACGTCCAGCGCCGGATCGAGCGCCGGCTCCTGCGCCAGATAGCCGACGGTCGCCCCTTCGGCCAGCCACGCCTCGCCGCTCCATTCCTTGTCGATGCCGGCCATGATCTTGAGAATGGTCGACTTGCCGGCGCCGTTCGGGCCGAGAATGCCGATCTTGGCATCCGGATAGAAGGAGAGATGGATGTTTTCCAGCACCTTCTTTGTGCCGTAGGCCTTGTTGAGACCGGCCATGTGATAGATGAATTGGCGTGCCACGCGCGCGCTCCCTGTAGAATGGCTCGAAGCCGACATGGATGGAGGTTGGCCGCTATGTAGGCGATGAAGCGGCAAACGGCAATCGGTTTCGGCAAGCCTGCGTCCGGCGGGCGCCATTGCAAGTCCGGGAAACCGTCACCGTTTCGCCGGCGGAAACGGCAGCGATAAGGGCCGATTAACTCTTCCTTGTCAAAAGGAGGAGGATGGGCAGTCGCCCCTTGTCGGAGCGCCAGTTTGCACAACGTCCTCCTGCTCCTTGCCGAAGCCGTTTTTTATTTCGGTGTCATGGTCGCCCTGTTCCGCCTGCGTGATCGCATCGGGCTCGGCGTTTTCGTCTGTGCGCTCGGCGCCATGCACTTCCTTGAAACATACCTTGCCGCCGTCTTCTACGTCGCATTGCCGTTCGGCATAGTATCGCCGGGCTCCTCGGTGCTGTTTTCCGGCAAGTTGGCTATGCTCCTGCTGCTTTACATGAAAGAGGACGCGGCAACCGTCCGGCAGCCGATCTATGGCCTGCTTTTGGGCAATGCGCTGATGATCGGGCTGGTGCTGATCCTGCGGGAACACGATATCTCGCCGCTCCCCAATGGCCAGCGCCCCGATATCGCCTTCATCGACCAGATGGGCTGGCTCATGGTGTGGGGAACCACGCTTTTGTTCGCGGACGCCATCCTGCTCATCCTGCTATACGAACGCCTTGGCCGATATTTTCGCCACGCGCTGTTCGTGCGCATCCTGGTCTCGGTCGCCAGCGTGCTGACCTTCGACCAGATCGGGTTCTTCACCGCCCTGCACTTCGTTGCAGGTGCCCCGGCCGAAGTATTCTTCGGCGGCTGGCTTGCGAAAATGGGCGCGGCCCTGACCTACAGCATTATGCTTTGCGCCTACCTTCGATGGTTCGAGGTGCGCCACGTCGCAGCCCCGCGCGGTCTCGCCGACGTGTTTCAGACGCTGACCTATCGCGAACGCTACGAGGCATTGGTGGAACATGTCGGCCGCGACGGGCTGACCGGCCTGCTGCATCGCGGCCGCTTCGAGACGGACGGGCAGCAGGCAGTCTCTGCAAGTCTGCTGAGCGGAAAGCCGCTGAGCCTTTTGGTATTCGACGTCGACCATTTCAAATCCATCAACGATCGGTTCGGCCATGCCGAGGGCGACCGCGTGCTGAAGTCGCTCACCGCGCTGCTTCAGAAGGCGACCGGGCGCGACGATCAGGTCTATCGGATAGGCGGCGAGGAATTCGCCATCCTGTGTGCCCGCCCGCACACGGTAGCCCGCCTGCTCGGCGAAAACATTCGCCACGCCGTCAAGGCATCGTTGACCACTGACACGCTGGAGATCACCATCAGCGCGGGGGTGGCAACGGCTTCGGCCGCCACCCGGCATCTCGACGATCTGTTTGCTCTCGCCGACCGTCGTCTTTATTTCGCCAAGGCGACGGGGCGCGACCGCGTGGTGGGCGACGCACAGGACGAAGGATCAGCCGGCCTCAACGCTTCCGCAGGATGACCCTGGCTACGCCACGCCCTTGCCCGATGCGCTTGACGAGAACCCTGCCATCGCCAACAGTCCTGCTCCGGGGGACGTCATGCCGTTCGATCGCCAGGTAAAACTCGCCTCTCCGACAGGCGCGCTGCTCAATCTCTATATCAAGCGGGCGGAAGGTGCCGGTCGGGCCGTGGTCCAGATCAACCATGGCCTCGCCGAACATGCTGCGCGCTATGCCCGCTTTGCCGATTTCCTGGCGGGGCACGGTTTCCATATCTACGCGCACGACCATCGCGGCCACGGTTTTACCACGGCGCCCGACGCGCCACCGGGCCGCTTCGCCGGAACACAAGGCGGCGAGAAGGTGACTGCCGACGTTCTGGCCGTCCACGACCTGATCACGAAAGAGCATCCGCGCCTGCCGGTCATCGTCTTCGGCCATTCCATGGGCGGCCTCGTCGCGCTCGATTTCGTACTGCGTCATTCGGGGCGGGTTCGCGCCGCCGCCATCTGGAACGCCAATTTTTCTGCCGGGCTGGCGGGCCGGGCAGCGCTTGCCCTGCTCGCATGGGAAAGATTCCGGCTGGGCTCGGACGTGCCTTCGCGGTTGCTGCCGAAACTCACCTTCCAGGCATGGGGCAAGGCTGTGCCGAACCAGAAGACGGCTTTCGATTGGCTGTCTCGCGACGCCGCGGAGGTGCGGGCCTATATCGCCGATCCGCTCTGTGGCTTCGACGCTTCGGTGTCGCTGTGGCGCGACCTGTTCGGCTTCATTTTCGAAGGCGCCGACGACGCCAATTTCGCCGATGTCCGCAAAAGCCTGCCCATCAATCTTGTGGGTGGAGCAAAGGACCCCGCCACCAGCTACGGCAAGGC
>JBARYG010000140.1:0-22487 GCA_049647745.1 Mesorhizobium sp. | reverse complement strand
CCGCAGGCGAAAGCGGTGCTTGTCGAGCGCGCCGAGGAAATGGCTGCCTTTGCGGATGCCACGCTGGGCCATCCCGGCAACGCCCATCTCGGCGACCGCGCCACCGTGCTGCGCGCCGACGTCACGCTTGCCGGGCGGGCGCGCCAGACCGGAGGCCTTGCCGACCGCTCCTTCGATTTCGTGGTCATGAACCCGCCTTTCAACGCCGCGCGGGACCGCGCCACGCCGGATGCCCTCAAGCGTCAGGCGCACGTGATGGAAGACGGGCTATTCGAAAGTTGGCTGCGCAGTGCTGCGGCCGTGCTCAGGCCGCGCGGGGGCGTGGCGATCATCGCCCGGCCCGAGCAGTTGCAACCGATCCTCGATGCGCTCGCCAACCGCTTCGGCAACGCCGAGATGATTGCGGTGCACCCGCGCCCGGACGCTGCCGCGATCCGTATTATCATCCGGGCCGTGCGTGGTGCACGGGGAAAACTGTCGCTGCATCCGCCGCTGGTCATGCATGAAGGGTCGGGCAACGCCTTCGCGGCGCGGGCCGACATGGTCGGCAACGGGCTTTCCCCGCTTTTCGGCGACTGAAACCGGTTCGGCATTGCTGTTTTCCGGCAAATGCCTACATGCTTCAGGCCTACACCCGGAGAACCAATGTTGCGACGCCTCATAAAACGCCTGCTGCCGAAATCCTGGCGTTCCGACGCCGTTACCATTCCGGTCGTCAGGCTGCATGGCACCATCATGGCGGATGGCGGCAAATTCCGGCAGAGCCTGTCGCTGGCATCGACGGCAGGGCTGATCGAAAAAGCGTTTGCCTTCGACGCCCCGGCGGTCGCCATCTCAATCAACTCGCCCGGCGGATCGCCGGTGCAGTCGCGGCTGATTTTCCAGCGCATCCGCGACCTTGCCGCGGAAAAGAACAAGCGCGTCTTCGTCTTCACCGAGGACGTGGCGGCATCGGGCGGCTACATGATTGCGCTTGCGGGCGACGAGATCATCGCCGACCCCTCCTCCATCGTCGGCTCGATCGGCGTGGTTTCCGCCTCTTTCGGCTTTCCCGAGCTTTTGAAGAAGATCGGCGTCGAGCGCCGCGTCTATACGGCGGGCCGCAACAAGGCGACGCTCGACCCGTTCAAGCCGGAGAAGGAAGAGGACATCGAGCGGCTGAAGGCGCTGCAACTGGAGGTGCATGAAACCTTCATCGACATGGTCAGGGAACGGCGCGGCAGCAAGCTGAAGGACGACCCGGATCTGTTCACCGGCCTGTTCTGGACCGGCAAGAAGGGCCTAGAACTCGGGCTTGTCGATGCGCTGGGCGACATGCGAACGACGATGAAGGCCCGATACGGCACGAAAACCCGGCTGAAACTGATCGCAGTGCCGCGTGGCCTGTTTGGCAGGTTCGGCCTTTTCGGCCAGCGCGGCGACTTTTCCGCGCCCGATATCGCGGCTACAGCGGCGGGTGGTTTGCTCGACGCGGCCGAGCAACGGGCGCTGTGGTCACGTTTTGGCCTTTAAGTTCGGGAACCTTGCGAAAGCCTGGCCATCCAATCGGTAACGAGCTGCCAAGGCCAACTTGCCGCAACGCCTCGCTCAGAAATCGATTTCGGTTTCCGGATCTATGGGTTAGCATTGCGTCACGATCGACCTGAAGAGGCCTCCAGCGCGGAAGAGCGAAGGAGAGTTTGATATGCCGCAGATCATTTTCTTCACCGCAGTCGGCGTTGCCGCCTATGTCGGCTATCGCGCCTTCGTCAAGGAAGCGGAACGCGTGACCGCCAAGCTGCGCCGCGCCGAAAAACAGCACGCTAACCGCGCCATGGGCACGCTCGTCAAGGACCCGGTTACCGGCGAATATCGGCTGGCCAAGGATTGAACATCGTCCCTTCCGCGCTTTCGGAAGCGGGGGCAAGGCTTGCGCCCGCCAAGGTCAACCTTGCGCTGCATGTAACCGGCCAAAGGCCGGACGGTTACCACGAAATTGAGAGCCTCGCCGTCTTCACCCGCTTCGGCGACCGCATTACGGCGGTGCCCGCCGAGGAAGACTCGCTGGCCGTTTCCGGAAAATACGCTGCTGCCGTACCCGTGGACGGCGGCAATCTGATCGTAAGAGCGCGCGACGCACTTCGGCAGCGCTTTGGCGACGGTAACACGCCGCCGGTAGCACTTGCGCTCGAAAAGAACCTGCCGGTCGCCTCCGGTATCGGCGGTGGTTCGAGCGACGCGGCAGCCACGCTGCGCGCACTTGCCAGCCTGTGGAACCTCGGCGTGGACGAGGCGGAGTTGGCAAGCGTCGGGCTTGATCTCGGCGCCGACGTGCCGATGTGCCTGTCAGCCCAGCCGCTGGTCGCACGTGGCATCGGCGAGCGGGTTGAAACCGTGCCGGATTTTCCTTCATTGGGACTGGTTCTGGTCAATCCGGGGGTAGCCGTACCGACACCGGAAGTATTTGCCGGACTGGAACGGCGCGACAACGAAAAGCTGCCGCCGCTGCCGCCTGCGATCGACTTCCACAGCCTGCGCAACTGGCTGGAAACGACGCGCAACGATCTGGAGCCGGTTGCGCGGAAGCTTCAGCCCGAAATCGGCAAGGCGCTGGCCGCGCTTCGTAAGGCGGATGCCGGCTTTGCCCGCATGTCCGGGTCTGGCGCCACCTGTTTCGGGCTTTTCGAGACGGGCAACGTCGCCAAGCGCGCGGCGGCCTCCATCCGCAGCCGCCATCCGGACTGGTTCGTCGCGGCAACGCGCAGCATGGCATCGGGGACCGACGCGCATGGACAGGATTGACGAGAGCCGCCCCTTCATTCCGGTTGGCATCGCGGTGCTGACCGTGTCGGACACGCGCAGCCTTGCCGACGACAAATCAGGCCAGACGCTGACCGACCGCATCACGCAGGCGGGCCATATCCTTGCCGACCGCGCCATCGTTACCGACGATAAGGAAAAGATCCAAAACACGGTGCTCGCCTGGTCGCGTAATGACAAGATCGACGTCGTCATCACCACCGGCGGCACCGGTTTCACCGGCCGCGACGTGACGCCAGAGGCGCTGGAAGCCATCTTCGAAAAGCGCATGGACGGGTTCTCGGAAGTCTTCCACCGCCTGTCCTACGACAAGATCGGCACCTCCACGGTGCAGAGCCGGGCGACCGGCGGCGTCGTCAACGCAACCTTCGTGTTCGTGCTGCCGGGTTCGCCGGGCGCCTGCAAGGACGCCTGGGACGGCATTCTCAGGCAGCAACTGGACTACCGGCACATGCCCTGCAACTTCGTCGAGATCATGCCCCGGCTGGACGAGCACCTGAAACGCTCGTGACATTGCCAAGCGCCGGCATGGCTGCGCCCAGCCTTTTATCCTTCATCCGGCAGAACCTGCCGCTGACGGCGGTGCCGTCCGTGCCAGAGATCCGGCTGCATACGGCGCATTCCGGCAGCGGGCTGCGGCGGATCGAGCAGCACGGCAAGGAGAACGCCGCGCCCTACTGGGCTTATCCGTGGGCCGGCGGCATGACCCTTGCCCGTTATATCCTCGACCATCCGCAAAGCGTTCGCGGCCGCCATGTGCTTGACCTTGGCGCAGGCTCCGGACTCGTCGCCATCGCGACGGCAAAGGCGGGTGCGGGCAGCGTGCTAGCCGCGGAGATCGACCGCAATGCGCTTGCCGCACTGGAACTGAACCTGACCGAAAACGCCGCTTCGGCCACCGTCATCGACCAGGACATTATCGACGGCGAACCACCGGCGGTCGACCTCGTTCTGGTCGGCGACCTGTTCTACGAACCCCGCCTCGCAAAGCGCGTCACCGCCTTTCTCGACAGGTGCGTCGCCGCCGGTATCGAGGTTCTCGTCGGCGACCTCGGCAGAAAAGACCTGCCGCTGTCGCGGCTACGACTTCTCGCCGAATATCCGGTGACCGATTTTGGCGACGCAAAGGGCGCTCAGACAAGGCCCGGTCGTGTCTTTTCTTTCGAGCATGCTTAGAGCGTGATGTTTCCAGATTGAATCATCACACAGTCATAACATCTGGTTTTAATACGACTTTATCCGACAACTAATTCCCGCTGCCGGTCTCATGCCGCAAAATCAAGGGCGACGAAAGCCGGTCGGGCCGCCATATAGATAACCGATGCGGTCAACCGCCTCGCGCAAGCCTTCGCGGGAGACCAACATGGTGTGGCCGTTGGCATGGACCATGTTTTTGGTGTCCGTCATGATGGCGACATGACCTTTCCAGAACACGAGATCGCCGCGCCGCAGGTTGGAAAAATCCGGCCCCGGATCAAGCGGCTCGCCAAGCGCTGAAGCCTGCATGTCGGAATCGCGCAGCACGTCGCGACCGGCCATGCGCATCGACAATTGCACCAGCCCCGAGCAATCTATGCCGAAGCCCGACACACCGCCCCAAAGATAGGGCGTGCCGACAAACGCTTCCGCGACGGCTACATAATCGGCGGCGTGGTCGGCGATCAGCCGCAGATGGGCCGCGATCACCGCTTCGCCGGACGGCAGCAGGGCATAGGCCGTGCCGCGCGTTTCAGTGCTGCCGGTCACCGTGACCGTCGACCCCATCGACAACTGTCCACTTTGCGGAAAGCGCAAATCCGGCCCCGGATAGAAGAAGGTACGCGGCACCGAGACGATATGCGTCGGTGCTTGTTCGGGCGTGTCCAGCATCGAAGCTTCGACGTAGCCGACATAGCCATCGCGTGCGCCCTGCACCCAGGCCCAGCCGTCCTTGTTTTCGAATACCAGCACGTCGTCGCCGAACAGGAACTGGGTGTTGACGCCGGCGTCGGCGCGCGGCGCCTTTCGTACGTCAGCGACGGAAGCGGCGACCCGCGCGGGCTGCCCCTCGACAAAGCGGTCGGCCACCACCTGCCCTTTCAGTCGCGTATCGGCGAGATCGGTGCGATAGGCATGCAGGCGGGCGTCATGGGCGGTCAATTCGGTCGCTTTCACATCGGCAATTCAAGGGCTTTTGCAATGATATCATCGCCGAAGCGCTCGATATAGAGCGCGCCCTCAACGGTGCGCTTTACCAGCACGTTGCGCTTGTCGCGTTCGTCGCGGTGGCGCGACACCAGTTTCAGCGCGCCCATCGTGTCGAGCGCTCGGGTGATGACCGGCTTAGTCACGTCGAGCCTCGCGGCCAGTCCGCGCACCGTATGCGGCGGCGGATCGAGATAGATGGTAAGCAGGATCGCGGCCTGCCGCATGGTGAGATCCGGCGCATCGTCGCGCACCTGCGACAGCATCACCTGCTGCCACAGCCTCAAAGCCTGAATCGGACGCATCGGTATCGCCATGCCGGCACTATGCCGGCAATTCGTTTCGGTTCCGTTTCAGTCAGGCTGGGCGAACGCTCAGCCGAAACGCTTCGACAGCACCTTTTCGAGCGCGCGAATGCCCTGCGCCTCGCCGCCGGCAGGGCCATACGGCCGCTCCCACGGATTCCAGGCGAAGATGTCGAGGTGCACCCAGGTTGGCGTCTTCTCGACGAAGCGCTTCAGGAACAGCGCCGCCGTGATCGAGCCGGCGAAGCCGTCGGTGGTGACATTGTTCATGTCGGCGATCTTCGAGGCCAGCTTCACCTCATAGGGTTTCCACAGCGGCATGCGCCACAGGGGGTCCTCGACCGCAATCGAGGCGGACGCCAGTTCGGAGGCCAGCGCCTCGTCGTCTGTGTAGAAAGGCGGCAGGTCGGGGCCGAGCGCCACGCGGGCAGCGCCCGTCAGCGTCGCCATATCGACCAGCACCTGCGGCGCCTCCTCATCGGCCAGCGCCAGTGCGTCAGCCAGCACCAGCCGACCCTCCGCATCGGTATTGCCGATCTCGACGGTGACGCCCTTGCGGCTCGTCAGCACGTCGCCAGGGCGGAAGGCATTGCCGGCAATCGAATTCTCCACGGCGGGAATGAGCACGCGCAGCCTCACCTTCAGCCCGGCCGCCATGATCATCGAGGCGAGGCCGAGCACGTTGGCGGCGCCGCCCATATCCTTCTTCATCAACAGCATGCCGCTGGCCGGCTTTATGTCGAGGCCACCGGTATCGAAGCACACGCCCTTGCCGACAAGCGTCACTTTGGGCGCTTTTTTCGGACCCCAGGTAAGGTCGATCAGGCGCGGCGCTTCGGCGGAGGCCCGGCCGACCGCATGGATCATCGGAAAATTCTTCTTTTGAAGATCATCACCCTTTGTGACCGACACATCCGCCTTATGCGCCCTGGCCAGTTCGCGCACCACCTTCTCCAGCGCGTCCGGCCCCATGTCGTTGGTCGGCGTGTTGACCAGGTCGCGGGCAAGAAAAACGCCGTCGGCAACACGGCCAATGTGGCCGGCATCGGCGCCCGCCGGCAAGGCAAAGCGCAGGTTGCTGACATGTCTCTTGCCGTAACGGGTGAAACGGTAGCCGCCGAGCCTGAGCGCGAGCGCCGCCAGATCGGACCGGGCCGGGGTCGATGCGAAATGCCAGTCGCCGTCCGGCAGCGCTTTTGCCAACGCGCCAAGTGCAAGCGCTCCCTCGCCCCGGCCGATGCCGAACAGCGCGCCCACGACCGCGCCGCCGGCACCGGGAAGCACCAATGTCCTGCCCGCCTCTCCCGAAAAGCCGTTCGCCTGTGCCCAGGCAAGCTCCGGCTTTGCCAATCCTGCGTCCTGCAAGCCGTTGTCCGCCACCAGATAAACCGGCCGCGAATCTTTCGATTTCCTGGCGACAATCTCGACTGGCATCAAAACCTCTCCCGCCGGCCCGACTCGTGACCGTTCTTAACCATCCATTAGGGTTAACAGAATATTTCTCGGCAAGGAAAGACGGTCTTTGCCGCGCTTCGCGCCGCAGGACCTCGGGCTAGAGGGAAGGCTGGAAGCCAATGTCGATCAACCGCACGATGAGCAGGACGGGCAAGCGGTTCCTGACGGTCGCTTTCGTCGCGGCGCTGGCGGCGACAACCGCCGGGTGCGGAACCGACAGGATGTCGACCGGCTCGATCAGCCGCCTGAGCAGCAAGCCGGTCGACACCATGACATCGGATGAACTGCAAAGGGCGGCAGCCTCGCTCGGCCAAAGCTACACCAGAGATACCAACAACCAGGCCGTGGCGATGAAATATGCGGCGGTCCTGCAAATGAACGGCGACGCGGACCAATCGCTCGCCGTCATGCGCAAGCTGGCGATCGCCTATCCGAAGGACCGCGACGTGCTTGCCGCCTACGGCAAGGCGCTTGCCGCCAACGGCCAGTTCGAACCCGCGCTGGACGCAGTGCGCCGCGCGCAGACACCCGAATATCCCGACTGGAAGCTGGTCTCGGCCGAAGGCGCCATTCTGGATCAGCTCGGCCAGAAGGACGCGGCGCGACAGGATTACCGCAAGGCGCTGGAACTGAAGCCGAACGAGCCGACAGTGCTGTCCAATCTCGGCATGTCCTACGTTCTGGAAGGCGACCTTCGTACCGCCGAAACCTATCTGCGCTCGGCGGCCGAACAGCCCAATGCCGACAGCCGCGTGCGCCAGAACCTGGCGCTGGTCGTCGGCTTGCAGGGCCGCTTCGACGAAGCCGAGAAGATCGCCGCGCAGGAACTTTCCCCCGAGCAGGCCCAGGCCAATGTCGCCTACCTTCGCAAGATGCTGTCCCAGCAGAACGCCTGGAACCAGCTCAAGAAGGAAGACAAGGGCGCGTCGGCGACCAACTGATCGTCCATACGAACTGAGTGAAATCACCAAATCGAAAAGCCGCTCGATCCGGGCGGCTTTTTTTGGTGCCGATCGCAGGCCGGCACTTAAGACAGGCCAAGCGGCCGATTTGGACGGCCCGCCCTGTTAGTTGTTTTCGCTGCTCGTCTGCTGCTTGTCGCCGAACAGGCCGCGTTGGCTGACCTGGATGCCGGCCGGGCCGAGGATGATGGCAAAAAGCACCGGCAGGAAGAACAGGATCATCGGCACGGTGAGCTTCGGCGGTAGGGCGGCGGCCTTCTTCTCGGCCTCGTTCATGCGCAAGTCGCGGCTTTCGCTGGCAAGAACGCGCAGCGCATGGGACACTGGCGTGCCGTAGCGTTCTGCCTGGACGAGTGCCTGAGCGACGGATTTCACCGTGTCCAGACCCGTGCGGCTGGCCAGGTTATCATAGGCCTGCTTGCGTTCCTGCAAGTAGGAAAGCTCGGCATTGGTGAGAACGAATTCTTCGGCCAGTTCCACCGACTGCGATCCGATCTCGTCCGCCACCTTGCGCATCGCCGCTTCCACGGACATGCCGGATTCGACGCAGATCAGCATCAGGTCGAGCGCATCCGGCCATGCCATCTGGATCGACTTTTTGCGCTTGGTGGCACGGTTCGAAACATAAAGATTCGGCGCGTAGAAACCGGCATAGGCCGCCAGGACGCAGACAAACAGCTTAACGAAGGTAGGCTTGTCGGGAAGGCCGCCGAGCAGGAAGACATAGACGAGCGCCAGCGCGAAACCGACGAAAGGCAGCACGAGGCGGAAGAACAGGAACTTGGTAAGCGGGTTCTGCCCGCGAAAGCCTGCTTCCTTGAGCTTCTGCAACGTACCTTCGTCGGCGAGCGCGCGTCTCAGGTCGAGGCGGTCGACGATGTTGCGCATGCCGAGCGACTGTTCTTCACGCAGTCCCTTGCGGCGGCGGTCGGCCTCGGCGGCGAGCCGTGCGCGCTGCTTGGCGCGCAGTTCGTCACGTTCCAGCGCCACCGACTTCATGCGGGCCTTGAGCGGGTTTCCGCCGAGCGCGGGAATAAGCGTGAACACCGTCGCGAATACCGCGATGGCGACCAGCATCGCGATAAGGATCGCCGGATCGGTAAACGTCTTGACGACCTGTTCGGTCATGGCACCAGCACCCTAAAATCAGACTTCGAAATTCATCATCTTGCGCATCACGAGAACACCCATGAGCATCCAAAGGCCCGAAATGCCAAGGATGAGGTTGCCGACATTCGTCGTGAACAACGGCATGATGTAATTGGGGCTGGTCAGGTAGACCATGACGGCCACGATGAACGGAAGAGCGCCGATGATGGCGGCCGACGCTTTGGCTTCCATGGAAAGCGCCTGGACCTTGTCCTTCATCTTCTTGCGGTCGCGAAGGACGCGCGAGAGGTTGCCGAGCGCCTCGGAAAGATTGCCGCCGGCCTGCGCCTGAATCTGGATGACGATGCCGAAAAACCCGGCTTCCGGGCACGGCATGGTTTCCTGCATGCGAAGCGCGGCGTCCGGGATCGACAGGCCCAGTTGCTGCGAATCCACGATGCGCCTGAACTCGGTCCTGACGGGTTCGGGGGATTCGTTGGCGATCAGGCGAATGCCGTCGTTGAGCGGCAGGCCGGACTTGATCGCGCGCACGATGATATCGAGCGCGTTGGGGAATTCCTTGAGGAATGCCTTCACCCGCAACCCGCGGCGGAACGACACGAACCAGCGCGGCAGGCCGAGCGCACCGGCGACCAGGGCACCGGGCACAACCAGCAGGGGCGCTCCGGCAAGATATGCCCCGGCCGCCAGGATAAGGCCGCAAACGGCCGAGTACAGATAAAAACGCTCCAGCGTCACCGTCATTCCGGCCTGCCGGATCTGAACCTTCAGCGGCGGCTTCTTGACGTTGACGTCCTTGGTCTTCTGCTTCTGGTCGAGTTCCTTCAGCGAATCCTGAACCGATTTGCGGCGCTTGGCGGCTTCGGCCACCCGATCGCGCGACGCCTTGACGATGGAACGGTCGGTTTCGGCCGTCTTGATCGTCTCAAGGCGCTTGCCGACGTTCTTTTCGTTGCCGATCCGGTTGAACAGAAACGCGTATGCCACCGCGCCCGCGCTGAGGCCGGCGAGCACAACGAACGCCAATACCGTGCTGTCAATTCCGAACATGGACTGCCGCCTTCATGTCAATCAGCACGCTTCTCCATCGCCTCCAACGCAGTGGCGAGGCGCTGTTCTTCATTGAAGTATCGGGCGCGATCCCAGAAATGCGGTCGGCCGATGCCCGTCGAGACATGCTCGCCGATCAGGCGTCCGTTGGCGTCCTCCCCCTTGACGTTGTAGAGGACCAGATCCTGCGTAATGATGACATCACCTTCCATGCCGATCACCTCGGTGATGTGGGTGATGCGGCGCGAGCCGTCGCGCAGGCGCGATGCCTGGATGATCACGTCGACGGAGCCGACGATGATCTCGCGCACTGTCTTCTGCGGCAGGGTATAGCCGCCCATCGCGATCATCGATTCGATACGGTTGAGGCATTCGCGCGGACTGTTGGAGTGGATGGTGCCCATCGAGCCGTCATGGCCCGTGTTCATCGCCTGCAGAAGGTCGAATACCTCCGGTCCGCGCACTTCGCCGACGATGATGCGCTCGGGGCGCATACGCAGGCAATTCTTGACAAGGTCGCGCATGGTGACCTCGCCCTCGCCTTCCAGATTGGCCGGCCGGGTCTCTAGGCGCACCACATGGGGCTGCTGCAATTGCAGTTCGGCCGAGTCCTCGCAGGTGATGACGCGTTCTTCGCGGTCGACATAATTGGTCAGGCAGTTGAGCAGCGTCGTCTTGCCCGAGCCGGTGCCGCCTGAAATGACGACATTGCAGCGCACCCGGCCGATGATCTTGAGCACCTCGGCTCCCTCGGGCGTGATGGTGCCGAACCTGACGAGCTGGTCGAGCGTCAGCTTGTCCTTCTTGAATTTGCGGATGGTGAGCGCGGTGCCGTCGATGGCGAGCGGCGGCGCGATGACGTTGACGCGGGAGCCGTCGGGCAGGCGCGCATCGCAAATCGGCGAGGACTCGTCGACGCGGCGGCCGACCTGGCTGACGATGCGCTGGCAGATGTTGAGAAGCTGCTGGTTGTCGCGAAAGCGGATGCCGGTCTGCTCGACCTTGCCGTTCACCTCAATGTAGACGTTCTTGGAGCCATTGACCATGATGTCGGCGATATCGTCGCGGGCGAGCAGCGGCTCCAGCGGCCCGTAACCCAGAACGTCGTTGCAGATATCGTCGAGCAGTTCCTCCTGGTCGGCGATCGACATGGCGAAGTTCTTGATCGCGATGATATCATTGACGATATCGCGGATTTCTTCGCGCGCGCTGTCGGGATCGAGCTTGGCAAGTTGCGACAGGTCGATGGTGTCGATGAGGGCCGAGAAAACCTGGCTCTTGGTATCGTAGTAGTTCTCGCTGCGCTCGCGCTGAGCGCGTTTCGGCTCCGGCGCCAGCGGCGGCGGCTCCACCGAGCGGCGCGTCGGCGGCAGGGGCGATGCAGGGGCGGTCGCCGCCGGGCGGGAAAGCACCGCCGTTTCCGCCGGCCGCGCGGCTATGTGCGACGCCGGTTCCATCGGGGTTTGACGCACTTCCGGGATGGACCGGCTGCCGTCGTCATTGCCTCTTTTACCAAACATGATCGACACCCACTCCCGCCGCGCGGACGTTACTTCTTGTTCCGCTTCAGTTTTTCAAGCAGGCTGCCGAGAGCAGCCTTCTTTTTCGCCTTAATCTCGCTGCGCCCCGTCAGCACATGGGCGATTTCGTTGATCGATCCCACGATGGGGTTTTTTGCGTCCATTTCGCCCAGCATGCGTCCATTGTTGGAGGCATTGCCGAACAGCAGCGGATCGAACGGGATGATCGACATCGGCACGAGGCCGAGGGGCTCGGCGAAATCCTCCGCCGAAATCTCGGGCCGCTTGGGCATTCCCGCCTGGTTGATGACCAGCTTCGGCGGCGGATCGTTGGGCCGCAGCCGTTTCAGCATATCGACCAGATTTTTCGCGTTGCGCAGATTGGCCAGTTCCGGCGTCGCGGTGATGATGACGTCGTCGGCCTTGGTCAGCGTGTTCTTGGTCCATCCGGTCCAGACATGGGGAACGTCGAGCACCAAAAGCGGGGCCGTGCGTTGCGCCGTATCGATGACATGAGCAAATGCCTCGGCGTCGAAATCGTAGACCCGGTCCAGCGTCGAAGGAGCTGCCAGCAGCGACAGGTTTTCCGCGCACTGGGCGAGCAGCCGGTCGAGATAGACTTCGTCGATGCGCTCAGGCGAAAACACCGCTTCGGAGATGCCCTGCGCCGGATCCTGGTCGAAATTGATATTGGCCGTGCCGAAAGCGAGGTCGAGGTCGGCGACGACGACCTCGGACTTGAACAGGGACGACATGGTCCACGCCACATTGTGGGCGATGGTCGAGGAACCGACGCCGCCCTTGGCGCCGATGAAGGCGAGCGAGCGGCCGATCGGCTCGGCTTCGGGGTCGACGAAGATCGACGAGATGACGCTGACGATATCGGCCATCGAGATCGGTGCGATGACATATTCGGAAATGCCGGAGCGAATGAGTTCACGGTACAGGCCGACATCGTTGTAATGGCCGATCACCACGACCTTCGAGGTCGGGTCGCAATATTCGGCAAGCTGGGTAAGCTGCTCCAGCAACTGCTTCGGCTCGCTGCGCGATTCGAGCAGGATCAGGTTTGGGGTCGGCGCGGTCTGGTAGAATTCGACCGCGGTGGCGATGCCGCCCATGTGGACCTTCAAATGCGCTCTTGCCATGCGGCGGTCCTCGCCGGCCCGCTCGATCGGCCCTGCGACGCCCTCCGTCTCGCAGAACGCCTGGATGGAGATGCGCGGGATCGGCCGCAGGGCCTGCATCGTGGAAATATCCTGATGCGAGGTGTCGACGCCGTCGAGGCTGGTGTCGTAGGCGAGATTGCTCATCGTCATGCTCTTTCCGTGACTTGCGTGCCCGTTGCGCAGCTCAGTACGTCACTTCCGAGTTCCCGAGGAACTCGCCCGAAATGCCTCTGCTTCGATAGACGTCGATCACCTTGCTGCGGTTCGCCGCATCGATCGACGTCTGCTTGCGCGGACCGAGAAGATCGGCCGGGTTGGCCATCTGGGCGGCCAGATTGTTCTGATAGGAGCAGCCGAAGTCGGCGTAGTGCTTGTTTTCCGAAGTATCGAGCATATCCTCAGGCCAGCGGCCGCATTGATCGGTATGGGCCCGCAGTCGGGCGTAGCTGACGCGAACCGGTGCCGAGACCTCGGAGGCTCCCGCCTGATAGGAGGCCATGACGATGCGGCTCGAATGCACACCGTTCTTCGTCGCCAGCCTGGCGAAATCGCGGGCCGCGGCAGCGGCGGCGATCTCATTGGCCGACCCCGCCGGAACCATGATCGTCAGGGTGGGAGCCGCGCTTTTATCGTAGCCGTCGAAGAAGCCGAGCAGCGTGGCGCGCTGCGACTGGGTCATGCCACGGTCGCTGGCGCCGACCGGAAGATCGATCTTCTCGTCTTTCTCGGAAATCACGATCGGATGGTTGGTGCGGTAGTCGTCCGGTATCGAGCCGACCGTGATCGAGTCGCGGTTGGCACAGCCCGACAGAAGCGCGATTGCCGTGGCCGCCAGCACCGGCGCGGCCAGCAGGCAGGCTCTTGAACGACCGGCCCGCAGTGCGGCGACGCTGGCCCCTAATGTTGACTGAGAAGACATGACCCGTTTCCCCGCTTACTTGTAGATGAAGCCGACGACGCCGTGATAGCGGCCGTTGGGCTTGTCGGTCTGCATGGTTCCGTAGACGCGGTTGACGCGGCCAAGGAAAATGCCGGCGCCGTCGCTGGGCGCATTGAAGTTGTCGTCCGGCTTGGCGAGATCGTTGCGTGCCACCGGTTTGACCAGATACGGCGTGATGATGACGACCAGTTCGCTTTCGTTGCGCACGAATTCGCGGCTGCGGAACAGCGCGCCCAGCACCGGGATTTTCGTCAGGCCCGGCACCGCGTTCACCGTCTGGCGAATATCGTCGTTGACCAGGCCCGCGATCATCATGGAGCCGCCGGAAGGCAATTCGACCGTGGTGTCGGCAAGCCGCTTGCGAAGCGAAAGGACGTTCGTGCCGCCGACCTGGACGGCGCTTTCGGAGGTCGGCTCCGACACGGATGTCCGTACCCTCAGGCTGATGCGCCCCGCCGAAAGGACCACCGGCTGAAATTCGAGACCGATACCGTATTCGATCTTGCTGATGGTGGGGATCGGATTGCCCTTGTCGTCAACCGCCTGGCTGACGACCACGTTGTATTCGCCGCCCACCTTGAAGGTGGCTTTTTCCCCGGACACGGCGCTGAGCGTAGGCTCGGCCAGCGTTTTCATGACGCCGGACTGTTCCATGGCGTTCAAGGTACCTTCGAGGTAGCTCGGAAGACTGCCGACGCTCGATGCGCTGGTGCCGGCCTTCAACAGGCTGTCAGTATTAAAGGCATCGAACCTGATGCCGTCTGCCTGCCCGATCATCTTGACGCCGAGCTGCTTCATGACGTTGCGGCTCACCTCTGCAACCGTCACCTTCAGTGTGACCTGATCCTCGCCGACGATCTGAAGCAGATTGACGATCTTCGAGGTCCGGCGCGTAGAATCCGGATTGTTGATGTCGACGCCGCTTTGCGCCGAACCGCCGGCCGCCGTCTGGGAATACTGGCCGGTCGTGGCTTCGCCGCCTGAGACGAAGATGGTCGCCAGCTCTTCGGCCCGCTTGGCATCGAGCGGCGTGTCGACGGTCCCGGTCAGGACGACGTTATCGTTCAGGAGTTCGACCTTGACGTCGGATGTCGGAATGAAGCGCTTGATGTAGCTGTCGAGGCCGGCGACGTCGCGTTCGACAGAGAGGTCAAGGCTGACGATCTGCTCACCGTTGGGGCCGAAGACGAAAATGTTGGTTTCACCGACCGATTTGCCGAAAAGATAGATGCGTCTTGCGGTGCGCGTGACCGCATCCGCCACCGCCGGATTGGCGACGAGGATGTCGTAGGCGTCGCTGGGCAGGTCGATGACGACCGACTTGTTGAGGCCGAGCTTGACCCTCTGGGTTGCCCTGGAAGCGCTCACCTGCGCCTTGCTTGCAGCCTGTGCGTCGTTGACGCCCTGACCGGCAATGCCGACGAGAGCCAGGCCGATGGCTGCGGCGGCGACGACCGACAGTTTTCTGGTTGACCTCATTTCCTTGCTCCCACTTCGGAAACTTCGCCGGATTTGATCAAGCGTATCGTTCCACGCCTTCCGTTGCCGGAAACCAGGTAGTCGGCCTCCTGGGTGACCTGATTCTGGGTGTCCTTGATCGACCGAAGCGAAAGCGTCAGGCGGTCGGCCATCTGCTGCGCCACGGTGATGATCTCGGCCTGTTGCGGCGTAAGCTCCAGCGTCGCCGTCTGGCCGACCCGCGTCTTCTTACCTTCCTCATCCTCCTGGATGGTCTGGTCGATGGCCAGCACGCGGATGTTCTGCAGGATCGTCTCGGTACTGAAGCCGCTGCCGCCCGTTGCCGCGTCAGCCCGGCGCGTCATGATCACGTCGACGAAATCGTTCGGAAGGATGAAGCCACCAGCCGAGGTGTCGGCCGCGATGGACGTCGCCACGGCACGGCTGCCCGACGGCAGGATCGACGACATGAAGCTCTGGCCTTCGCCGATCAGCTTGGAGCGGCGCAGCGGCTCGCCGGTCAACATCGACAGGCGGGCGACCGAACTCTTGAGTTTGTTGATCGCGTCCGGCTCGGCAGCGCGGGTGATGAAATTCGCGTTGATGCCGGCAGCGGGCCAGGATTGCCATTCGATGTTGTTGCCGAGAGGCTCGCCCATCGCCACGTCGCCGGAAAGCACCAGCACATCCTGCAGCGCGATCGCCGGTTCCTTGGGGCCGGTATCGACGGCGACGTTCGGCGGCGCTACCGCCACCATGTTCTTTGCAACGTATCCGGCGCCGCCCGCGGCGGCCACCGCCACGCCAAGAATTATCAGTCGGGATGCTGGCATATGTCCGAACCCTCGCCCTTGGCAAACCACCTAGCCAAGCGGGACATTGCAGCTGCAATCGTCAAATTAGGGTTAATGCAAAGCTTACGATCGTGATTAATTTAACGTTTACATAAAGTGGAAGTATTCAGCTCCGGCTAAGCCACGGCTGACATGCGCCAGGAGCCGATCACGAGGCGAACTGCGCCAGCGCCCACACCATCAGGGGCGAATCCGGGTAGACCAGCAGGCCGCCGATGCCGAGCGCGATACCATAAGGAACGCCGTTCGCCTCGTCGGCGAAATGCCTGAGGAACTGGCTGTGGCGCGTAAACACGGCAAGCGTCGAGTTGCGATATACGAGAATACCGATCGTCAGCAGACCGCCGAGGAAAGTAGAGACAACCAGATATTCGACAAGATGGATGTTGAAACCCATCCATATGGCTGTCGCGGCCAGCAACTTGGCATCGCCGCCACCCATGCCGCCAAGAGCGAACAGGCCGAAAGTCACGCACAGGACGAGCCCGCCGGCCGCGAAGTGCATGCCGTAGGTGGCCCAGTCCATTCCGGTCAGGGGCGCCACCAGCGCGAACACGGCTATCAGCAGGAGCGGCACGCGGTTGGCGATCGTCATCGACAGCATGTCAGATATCGCGGCAAACAGCATGCAGAAGGGAAAGACGACAAAAATAAGGGCTTCAAGCATCGGATTCACACAGGATCGCCAGGGCCAAGTCGGTCGGGACCGAAGCCTAGGGGAATTCCGTTAAGGATCGATGAGTCATGCCCAGCTCGTTATTTCCCATCGATGCGGCCGCAGCGCTTCCCACTTAACCGTTGGTTCACCATTCTCGTTCATTGTCCGTTGAACAGTTTGCCGTCCCTGGGGAGCATAATGGCCAAGTTCAGATCGTCCTTGCTGATGGCAGCGGTTTTTGTCGCGGCCGCCTCGGTCATGCCGGCACAGGCCGGAGCGGGCATCGAGGTCACGATGAACCAGGCCAAGATCGTCAAGCTGGCACGACCGGCCGACACCATCGTCGTCGGCAACCCGGCAATCGCGGACGCCTCCGTGCAGGACGCCTCGACGGTGGTGCTGACCGGCAAAGGGTTCGGCGTGACCAACCTCGTCATTCTGGACGCCGACGGCAGCCCGATCATCGACGAGCAGGTGACGGTCGTGCGCCAGGACGCATCATCGGTGCGCATCTACAGGCGTGCCGAAGTCCAGACGATGTCGTGCACGCCCTATTGCGAGAGTTCCTACAAGAACGACGCCGAGCGGGCTTCCGAAGCAGAGGCGAACGGCCACTGATCCCGGCTATCGGTGTTCCGCTTCTCCTGAGCGCCGTTTCATGATTAACGCCCGGTAAAGGCGCACGCTGCAAATCGAACGATCATCCAAACCGGCCTTCAACAGGTTTTGGCTATAGTCCCTCCCGACGGCGCAAAGGATCGGCGGGGACGGGAGATGATCAGGCATTCCAAACCGGCAAGCGGCAGGCAGGAAGGGCAAAGGCCCGGCTTCCTTGGCCGCTTCCTGCGTGACCGCAGCGGCAGTACGGCGATCGAGTTCGTCGCATTGGCCCTTCCCTTCTGCATGCTCGTCTTCGCCATTCTGGAAAGCTGCATCTCGTTCGCCGGCCAAGAGGTCATGGCCAACGCCACCGATGACGTGGCGCGCCAGTTCCGTACCGGCCAGTTGAAAGCCGAGGGCATGACCGAGCAGAAGGTCAAGGACGAGATTTGCGCCAAGCTCGAGATCATGGTCGCCAAGGGGTGCCCCGGCCTTGATGTCGATCTTCGACAATACACCAGTTTCCAAGACGCGGCGGCGGCGCGGTTCAGGATCGCCAACGGCGACATCGTGCTGACGAAGGGCGGCGTCGACCTTACCGGCGGCTTTGCCGTTACGCCAGGCAAGTCGATGACCATCAACATGCTGCGCGTTTTCTACAAATGGCCCGTCATCACCGATTTCGTGAGCACATGGATGGCGAACCTGGACGGCGGCAAGACGCTGCATTTCGCCACCGTGACCTGGCAGAACGAGCCATTCGACGACTGAGTAAAAAATCGCCGCGGGGGCGCGAGAAAAGGGCAAACAAATGCTGGTTGGTGCGGGGGCACATCGCAAGATTGCGAATTTCTGTTCGGGGGCGGTCCGGTTTTGCAAGGACCGGCGCGGCGTCGCGGCAATCGAGTTCGCTTTCATAGCGCCGGTGCTGCTGGCGATGTATTTCGTGACCATGGAGGTTTCGCAAGGCATCGAAACCAGCAAGAAGGTAAGCCGTATCTCCAGCATGGCGGCGGATCTGGTGACGCAACGGTCATCCGTTACCGAAGGCGACCTGAGGGCGATCATGGACATTGGCGCATCCACGCTTCAGCCCTACAACCGGTCCGTGCCCAAAATCATCATCACGGAGATTTCGATCAGCAATGAAACCACACCGACGGCAACGGTGGTCTGGTCGCGCAAGATCGACGGTGGCGTCTTCGCCATCGGCGAGGCGGCGAAAAATACCACGACGGTCCCCGATTCGCTGAAAATCCCCGGCACATCTCTCATTCGCGTGGAGACCGATCTCATCTACAAGCCCATGATAACCTGGGCCGCCGACCGCAAACAGGCGATGGGCCTGTCCGCAGCTTTCGACAGCATTTCGATGAGTGAAACCTATTACCTGCGGGCGCGCATGAGCCCGAGCATCGATTGTTCGGATTGCAACGGCAAATAGGGTCTGTCCAGGGCCGCGGCGTTTGCAATTGCCAATGAAGGCGGGCAACCCTATGTCTTGGCCAGCAGGCTAACGCACAGGTTCCGATGGCGCGCGCATTCGTTTTCGTTCTCGATTCCTTCGGCGTCGGCGGCGCGGCCGATGCCGAGCGCTACGGAGACGCCGGCGCCAATACGTTCGGCCATATCGCCGAGGCTTGTGCTGCGGGCTTGGGCGATCGCGAAGGCCTGCGGCGCGGGTTGCTCGCCGTGCCTAACATGGCATCGCTAGGGCTCGGCCGTGCGGCTGAAACCGCCACCGGCTTTTCGTTCGGCGATCACGGCGCGAACCCGTTTGCCTCGGCTTTTCACGGCGCGGCACAGGAAGTTTCGAGCGGCAAGGACACGCCTTCCGGCCATTGGGAGATCGCCGGCCTGCCGACGCGTTTCGACTGGGGCTATTTTCCCGACGCGGTGCCCTCCTTCCCGGAGACGCTGACGCAAGCGATGATCCGCGAGGGCAAGGTGCCCGGCATCCTGGCAAACCGCCATGCGCCGGGAACGACGGTGATCGAGGATTTCGGCGAGGAGCACATCCGAACCGGCATGCCTATCTGCTACACGTCGGTCGACTCGGTTCTCCAGATCGCCGCGCATGAGACGCATTTCGGTCTCGAACGGCTCTATGACTTCTGCACGGTCGTACGCAGGCTTTGCGATCCGCTCAAGATCGGGCGCGTCATCGCGCGGCCGTTCCTCGGCGAAACCAGAGCCACCTTCCAGCGTACCCCGAACCGTCGCGACTACGCCGTGCCGCCGCCCGAACCGACGCTGCTCGACCGGCTGACGGAGCGCGGCCGCCATGTCATCGCCATCGGCAAGATCGGCGATATCTTCGCCCATCGCGGCATTTTCGAAGTACGCAAGGGCGCGGGCAACATGGCGATGTTCGACAAGGCGCTCACCGCGATGGACGATGCCGGGGACGGCGATTTCGTCTTTGCCAATTTCGTCGATTTCGACACCGAATTCGGCCATCGGCGCGACGTCGCCGGCTATGCCGCTGCCCTCGAAGCGTTCGACCGGCGTCTGCCGGAAGCATTGGCGCGACTGAAGCCCGGCGACCTTTTCCTGCTGACGGCCGATCACGGCAACGACCCGACCTGGCGCGGCACCGACCACACGCGCGAACGCACGCCGGTCATCGGCATCGCGCCCGGCCTGAAGGGCGGCGATATCGGCCTGCGCCCGACATTTTCCGATATCGGCGCAACCGTCGCCGAACACCTCGGCCTTTCGCAAGGCAAGCATGGCTCGTCCTTCCTTTCGACGATAGGCGGCGGCCATGCCTGAACTACCCGAAGTAGAGACGGTCAGGCGAGGCCTGCAACCGGTTCTTGAAGGCGCGCGCATTGCCCGCGTCGAGACGAGGCGCCCCGATCTGCGCTTTCCGTTTCCGGAAAAATTCTCCGAGCGCCTGACCGGCAGGACGATCGTGGCGCTGGGACGCCGCGCCAAATACCTGACGATGGAGACGGACAGCGGGCCAAGCCTCATCTGTCATCTTGGCATGTCGGGATCGTTTCGCATCGAAGACCCGCAAGGCGAGGCGACGCCCGGCGATTTCCACCATGAGCGTTCGAAGAACGGCGCGCATGACCATGTCGTTTTCGATGTCGTCGCGGCATCGGGGACGCCCGCCCGCGTGGTCTTCAACGACCCGCGCCGCTTCGGCTTCATGCTGTTTGCGGAAACGGGCGTGAATGAACATCCCATGCTGGCGGGACTGGGCGTGGAGCCGACCGGCAACGCGCTCGACGGCACACTGCTGGCATCGCTCCTCAAAGACCGCAAGGCGCCGTTGAAGGCCGCCCTCCTCGACCAGCGTCTCATTGCCGGTCTCGGCAACATCTATGTGTCGGAGGCGCTGTGGCGCGCCGGTCTCTCGCCGTTGCGCGCGGCCGGCACCGTCGCCATACCGGGAAAGAAAGCGAAAGAGCAGAGCGAACGCCTCGCCACCGCCATCCGCTCGGTCATCGCCGACGCCATCGCGGCCGGCGGTTCGTCGCTGCGCGACTATGTTCATGCGGACGGAAGCCTCGGCTACTTCCAGCACTCCTTCGCCGTCTATGACCGCGAAGGCGAGCCCTGCCCCACGCCCGGTTGCAGCGGCCACATAGAGCGCATCGTTCAAAGCGGCCGCTCCACCTTCTACTGCCGGACATGCCAGCGTTGACGGGTTGGCCCGGCAGGTCTGGCCTCCATTGAGGCCTGTCCGTCGTTGCGATAGAGCATAGCCTGTTCGAACCGAGGAGACTGCCATGGCCTATGAAACGATCCTGACGGAAACGCGCGACAAGGTCGGCCTGATTACGCTGAACCGCCCCAAGGCGCTCAACGCGCTGAACTCGCAGGTGCTGGCGGAACTCGTTAAAGCCGTGCAGGCGTTCGAGGCGGATGCCGGCATCGGCTGCCTGGTCGTCACCGGCTCCGAAAAAGCCTTCGCGGCTGGCGCCGACATCAAGGAAATGCAGTCAAAATCCTATGTCGAGGCCTATCTGCAGGACTTCTTCGTCGGCTGGGAGGAATTCACCCGCGCCCGCAAGCCGGTGATCGCGGCGGTTGCCGGCTATGCGCTGGGCGGCGGCTGCGAACTGGCGATGATGTGCGACTTCATCATCGCCGCCGACAACGCCAAATTCGGCCAGCCGGAAATCACGCTGGGCGTCATGCCGGGCATGGGCGGATCGCAGCGATTGACCCGCTTCGTCGGCAAGGCGAAGGCCATGGATCTCGTGTTGACCGGCCGCATGATGGATGCGGCCGAGGCCGAACGCTGCGGGCTGGTCTCGCGAATCGTTTCCGGAGACACACTGATCGACGAGGCACTCAAGGCGGCGCAAAAGATCGCCGGATTTTCGTTGCCGGCCGTGATGATGGCCAAGGAGGCCGTCAACCGCTCCTATGAGACCACATTGGCGGAAGGCCTGCGCTTCGAACGACGGCTTTTCCACTCGATGTTTGCGCTTGAGGACCAGAAGGAAGGCATGGCTGCCTTCACCGAGAAGCGAAAGGCGAATTTCGTCAACCGGTGACGCGCCGCTTCCTTCAAAAAGGCAGCGATGCAGCGTTGACGCGCCCCGAAAGCTGAACTATAAGCCGCACCAACCGAGGCGGCCCCGTGGCTGCCCGTTGTTTTTTGCGCCTTGCGGTTTCCGTAAGCGCCCACCACAGAGATCAGAAAGAGGCATCATGGCCAATACCTCCTCGGCCAAAAAGGCAACGCGCAAGATCGCCCGCCGTGCGGCCATCAACAAGAACCGCCGCTCGCGCGTTCGCACCTATGTCCGCCAGGTCGAAGAAGCACTCGCCTCCGGCGACAAGGCAGCGGCCGAAGCGGCCTTCAAGGCTGCCCAGCCGGAATTGATGCGCGCCGCCACCAAGGGCGTGCTCCACAAGAACACGGCTTCGCGCAAGGTGTCGCGCCTGGCTAACCGGCTCAAGACCCTTTCGGCCTGATTCCGTTTCCCTGCTGATTTTGAAGACCCGGCGCATCGCGCCGGGTTTTTTCGTTTGCCGGCAAGAACTTAAAAAAGCTCCCCTGCGTATCAGCCGTTCGACGCGTGAAAGATTTGCCGGTATGTCTGCCCCGGCTAATGTTTCCGGCTGGACCGGACATTCGTGGCGCCAGCTTCGGCTGTCACAAATAATCCAATCTCTTCATATACTTACACTAGGTGGTCCACAGGTTCTTCACAACGCGCTACGGTGGAGGGGGACAACTGGCTGTCAAGCGAATTATTTCAAAAAAAATTATCCGGCCGTTGTTTTTTCGGGCCGCCGGAAAAGGGTTTGAATCACAACGGCTTTGCCAGGACGCGTCGTCTCGGCAGCCCATTTGGGGCCGCTCCGGTAACCAGATTCGTTAAAAATGTGTTAGTGGCGGCCTTGCCCTTTCCACAGGGATTTCGGTAGTGTCCACCCATCGAAAGGGAAGGGCC
>JBARYG010000139.1:0-4383 GCA_049647745.1 Mesorhizobium sp. | reverse complement strand
GCCGTGGGGCGTCCGGCGCTTCTATGTGCGCGATCCGTTCGGAAAGGTCCTGAACGTGCTTTCGCATAGGAAATGATTTGGCCAGACGACATTCGGGCCGAAATCCGCCTGTCCCGAAGGGATCGTCCGTTCCGTCGGGCAAAGCGCATTGCGGGGGCGGCTGGGGCGCGATAATAGGCGTCTCATGAGCACGCATCCTGCCGTCCCCGACACAATCCGCATTGCCGTCGCCCAGCTCAATCCGACCGTCGGCGATACCGAGGGAAACCTCGCCAAGGCGCGCGAGGCCAGGGCCGATGCCGCCCGCCAGCATGCCGATATCGTGCTGTTCACCGAGCTTTTCATCTCCGGCTATCCGCCCGAAGACCTGGTGCTGAAGCCGGCTTTCCTGAGGGCGTGTGAACGGGCTGTCGAGGATTTCGCAAAGGACACCGCCGATGGCGGGCCGGGCGTCATCATCGGCACGCCGCTGAAGCGCAAGAGCGGCACGCACAATTCGATCGTGGTCGCCGATGGCGGCAAGATCATCGCCGAGCGCTTCAAGGCCGATCTGCCCAACTATGGCGAGTTCGACGAGAAGCGCGTTTTCCAGGCCGGGCCGGACCTGCCCGGACCGGTCAATTTCCGGGGCGTTCGGTTGGGTATTCCGATCTGCGAGGACATCTGGGGCGACCTCGGTGTTTGCGAAACGCTGGCCGAATCAGGCGCCGAGATACTGCTGGTGCCAAACGGTTCGCCCTACTATCGCGCCAAGATGGATTTTCGCTATCAGGTCGTCATCCGGCAGGTGATCGAAACCGGCCTGCCGATGATCTACGCCAACCAGCTTGGCGGGCAGGACGAACTGGTGTTCGACGGTGCTTCTTTCGCCATACAAGCCGACAAGTCGCTGGCCTTCCAGATGAGCCAGTTCGAAGACGCGGTCGAAGTTACCACCTGGAGGCGCGGCGCCGGGGGCTGGACCTGCATGCAGGGCCCGATGTCGAGGATTCCGGAGAAGGAAGAGGCGGACTACCGCGCTTGCATGCTCGGCCTGCGCGACTACGTCAACAAGAACGGCTTCAAGGACGTCGTGCTCGGCCTTTCGGGCGGCATCGATTCGGCGATCTGCGCGGCGCTGGCCGTCGATGCGTTGGGCGAGGAGCGGGTGCATGCGGTCATGATGCCCTATCGCTACACGTCGAAGGATTCGCTGAAGGACGCGCAGGATTGCGCGGATGCGCTGGGCTGCCGCTACGACATCGTTCCGATCGCCGAGCCGGTGGAGGGCTTTTCGCAGGCGCTCGCCCCTCTCTTCGATGGCATCAAGGCGGACATTACCGAGGAGAATCTCCAGTCTCGCGCGCGTGGAACCATCCTGATGGCGATCTCCAACAAGTTCGGCTCGATGGTCGTGACGACCGGCAACAAATCCGAAATGTCGGTCGGCTATGCGACGCTTTACGGTGACATGAACGGCGGCTTCAATCCGATCAAGGACCTTTACAAGATGCAGGTCTATGCGCTGTCGCGCTGGCGCAACGCACATGTGCCTCCCGGCGCGCTCGGCCCCGGTGGCGAGGTCATCCCCGTCAACATCATCGAAAAGGCGCCATCGGCCGAATTGCGCGAGAATCAGACCGACCAGGACTCGCTGCCGCCTTATCCGGCGCTGGACGATATCCTCGAATGCCTGGTCGAAAACGAGATGGGCGTCGATGAAATCGTTGCGCGGGGGCATGATCGCGCCACCGTCAGCCGTATCGAGCACTTGCTCTACATCGCCGAATACAAGCGCCGGCAGGCCGCCCCCGGTGTGAAAATTACCAAGAAGAATTTTGGCAGGGACCGCCGCTACCCGATAACCAACCGGTTCAGGGACCGCGGTTAAATTGCCGCACTGAAAGACGAATTCGGCTCCCCAAAACTACTCCGGTGTCTGTCTGATGCGCCGGAGTGGCCTTTGGGCGTCCAGTTGGAATGGCCTGTGCCATCGCACGGTTGTCACCGGTATTCAGGCCTCGATTTCCATTGAAAATCTATTGTGGGCCGGGAGGGCGCTTCCGGGGTATCGCCGATCACGATATGTGATAAGCTTTGTTATATCGTGATGCGATGTTGCGATAGTTTCCAAGAACCATTGATAACCACAAGGGAGAACAACAATGTCCATTGGAGAAAACTGGAGCGCCTATCGGCCGTCGAAGGCTGTGTGGTTCTGGTCGTGCGTGGGCGCGGCGGTGCTGACCATGGTTGTCGGCTTCTCGTGGGGCGGCTGGGTTACGGGTGGGACCGCGACAAAACAAGCTGAAGCCTCGGGAGAACATGCTGCTGCGCAACTCGCTGCCGACATCTGCGTCAACCGATTCCTCAAGGCACCCGATGCGGCCGCCAAGCTGGCCGAATTGAAAAAGGTCGATTCCTGGAAGCGTGACAGCTTTGTAAGCGACGGTGGATGGGTCACCTTCGCCAAGATGGACAAGCCGGTCAGCGGTGCCGCAGAAATTTGCGCCGACCAGCTTGCAAGCGCCGAATTGCCGGTGGCAGCGGATGCCACGGGTACTACCGCTGCGCCGCAGGAATCGGTCAACTAAGCCCTGTTCGTGTGATATCTGTGCGGAGCGCATTCCAGATGCGCGCTCCGCCCGTGAACGATCCGGTTGCAAAAAGCGGAGTCATCCTTTAGGCCCCGCCCATGAACGTTACTGTCCGTTTCGCTCCTTCGCCCACCGGCCGCATCCATATCGGCAATGCGCGCACCGCACTTTTCAACTGGCTTTTCGCGCAGAAGCACAAGGGGCGCTTCATCCAGCGTTTTGACGATACCGACATAGCCCGTTCCAAACAGGAATATGCGGATTCGATCCTTTACGACCTTCACTGGCTGGGCATTTTCCAGGACGCGACCGAATACCAGTCGAAACGCTTCGAGATCTATGATGCGGCCGTCGAGAAACTGAAGGCGGCTGGCCTTCTTTATGCCTGCTACGAAACGCCGGAGGAACTCGACCTGCGGCGCAAGATACGCCGTACACGCGGGCTGCCGCCGGTCTATGGCCGCGAGGCGTTGACGCTGACGGCCGAACAGGTCGCGGAACATGAGTCCGACGGCCGCAGGCCGCACTGGCGCTTTCTGCTTCCCAATTTCAAGAGCGACCCGCAGGAGCCGGAACGCACCGAAATCAGATGGAACGATCTGGTTCGCGGCGAGGAAACGGTTGATCTCGCCTCGCTCTCGGATCCTATCCTGGTGCGTGAAGACGGGACATATCTCTATACGCTGCCTTCCGTGGTCGACGACATCGACATGGGCGTTACGCATGTCATTCGCGGCGACGACCATGTCACGAATACCGGTGTGCAGATGGCGATTTTTCAGGCGTTGGGCGCCGAAATGCCGACCTTCGGCCATCACAACCTGCTGACCACCGTTTCCGGCGAAGGGCTTTCCAAACGCACCGGTTCCCTTTCCATCGAGGGCCTGCGCGAATCCGGCATCGAGCCGATGGCGGTCGCCTCGCTGGCTGTGCTGGTCGGCACCTCGGAGAACGTTCAGGCGATGGAGACCATGGCGGAGTTGTGCGAGCGCTTCGACCCCGCTGGCACGTCGAAGTCGGCGTCGAAATTCGATCCTGACGAACTGTTGGTCCTCAATCGCAGCCTGCTTCACCATATGCCGTTCACTGAGGCGCGAGACCGGCTTGTTCTTCTCGGCATATCGGACGAGCGGGCGGAGCCGTTCTGGCTGGCCGTGCGCGGCAATCTCGACCGGCTGAGCGATGCCGAGACCTGGTGGCGGATCGTCAACGACGGCCCGAAGGAAAAGCCGGAGTTTTCCGACGAGGATATTTCGTTCCTGCGCCAGGCTTTCGATCTTCTGCCGGAAGAGCCGTGGAGCGGTACGATCTGGAAAGACTGGACGGCCGCCGTCAGGAATGCCTCGGACCGAAAGGGGAAGGCCCTGTTCATGCCGCTGCGGCTTGCCCTTACGGGGTTGGCTTCGGGGCCTGAACTCGCAGATTTATTGCCGCTTTTGGGTCGGGAAGGAACGCTGGCGCGACGACCCTGACTTTGCGCTCGCCTGCAGGCACGGTCGAGATTTCATCTTGTTTTATCGTTGCGCTGTCTTTCCCCGTCGTATCCTCGGGTGGGCTGGCTATAGCCGGCTTGGCGGTCGGCGCGAACGACATGATGCTTGCCGATTCGGGCTGGGACTGCTGCCTCGATGATGAATTGCCGCCGATGATTTCGAAGCCCGGCGCTACGTTGCAGCCGCAGGCCGGCGCACCAAGTTCTCCGGGCTTCTTGTAGCGATAGGCGGTCGGCAGCTCGGTATAAGGCCTTCCGTTGGCAGACGATATCATGGCGGCCGGATCGTCATCAAAGCCGCGTGTGTAGAAAACC
>JBARYG010000138.1:0-67736 GCA_049647745.1 Mesorhizobium sp. | reverse complement strand
GGTGCGAAACCGCCGAGGCCAGCATGATGCCGAGTTCCTGTGCGTCGGTAGCGCCCGCATTGTGAAAGACGCGCCCGTCGGCCTCGAGAAGAACGCCCGGTACGCCCATTGCGAAAAAGTGCGCCAGCGATTGCGGCATCGAGGCTTGTAAGGCCTCGATGGACATGCGCAACCGACCGGTTCCCGCGAAGGTTGCGGCCGGGTCAATGCCGAAGGATACGTTCAGCTTATCTGGATCGACGCGGCGCTTTGTCAGAATTGCTACCAGCCAATCGGCCATGGCGCGGCTCGATGGGTGAACATCGATGCGCAGGTGGATGCGATTGAGCGGCACGCCCTCTAACACGGATTCCAGTGCCTGCGCCGTGGCCGGCAGCCCATAGCCGAACGCGCTTGGAGCACCCTCGAAGACGAGCGACAGGCCGGTTGCACCCTGCGCCATATCCTCTTCGATCTGCGCTTTGGCACGCTCGATATCCGGGTCGTCCACCCGCTGACTGATCGTCCAGGGTTTGTCCGGCTCGACCCGCAGGCTGGCGACGGCGCCGGTTGCGCGTTCATGCAGGGGACCGATTTCAATGCCGTCGTCGCTGTGTGATACCAACGTATCGAACGAGGCGCCTCCCAGCGCTTTCTCGGCCAAAGCGAGCCATCGCTGCCGGTCCACAGCCGGTAACTCTCTATCCTCGTTCAAGGCCTTGGCACCCATCCATTTTTCGTTGCATCAGCGCATCGGTCCGCCACGGGCAGTGTAAGGTCGATGGAAGCATACCGCAATGCAACACTGTCCCGTTGCCGGTCGATTTGCCGAGGGGCGGCCGGGCGGCAATTTGGGCGGCAGCCATTGTCGCTGTGGGAGAGCGCCACTATACCTGCGACCCTGGCAGGGAATGATCGGAGAACCTGATACATGGCGGACGAGAAAAGCATCTTCTTGGGGGCGAGCCGCAAACCGGACGACAGCTATCAGCGGCCGGAGCAACTTCTCCTGCAATACGGCAACCGGCACGGCCTGGTTACGGGTGCAACCGGCACCGGCAAAACGGTGACGCTGCAGATCATGGCGGAAGGCTTTTCCAATGCCGGAGTGCCGGTATTCTGCGCCGATATCAAGGGGGATTTGTCCGGCATCGCCATGAAGGGCGCGGCGGAAGATTTTCTCGTCAAGCGTGCCGAACAGATCAAGCTCGATCCTTATGAGTTTCAGGATTTCCCGGTCATTTTTTGGGATCTGTTCGGTGAGCAGGGCCATCCCATCCGCGCCACCGTTTCGGAAATGGGGCCGCTTTTGCTCTCGCGCCTTATGAACCTCACCGAGGCGCAGGAAGGCATCATGAACATCGCCTTCAAGCTTGCCGACGAGGAGGGGCTTCTTCTTCTGGACATGAAGGATCTGCAGGCGCTGCTGGCTAATATCGCCGAGCGTGCCGACGAGATCGGCGCGCGCTACGGCAACGTCACCAAGCCTTCGGTCGGGGCTATCCAGCGCACCCTGTTGGTGCTGGAACAACAGGGCGCGAAGAATTTTTTCGGCGAACCGGCGTTGAAGATTAGTGACCTCATGCGCACCGCGCGCGACGGGCGCGGCGCCATCAACGTGTTGGCCGCCGACAAGCTGATGATGAATCCGCGGCTTTATGCGACCTTCCTGCTCTGGCTGATGTCGGAACTGTTCGAGGAACTCCCGGAGGTCGGCGATCCCGACAAGCCGAGGCTGGTGTTTTTCTTCGACGAGGCTCACCTTCTGTTCGACGGCGCGCCCAAGGTGCTGGTCGACCGCGTTGAGCAGGTCGTGCGCCTGATCCGCTCGAAAGGCGTCGGCGTCTATTTCGTCACGCAGAACCCGCTGGACGTTCCCGAAACCGTGCTGGCGCAATTGGGAAATCGCGTACAGCACGCCCTTCGCGCCTACACGCCGCGCGAGCAGAAGGCGGTGAGAACGGCTGCCGACACCTTCCGGCCAAACCCGGATTTCGATTGCGCCAAGACGATTACGCAGCTCGGAACCGGCGAAGCGCTTGTCTCGACGCTGGAGGCCAAGGGCGTTCCTTCCGTGGTCCAGCGGACACTGATTCGCCCGCCATCCTCGCGGCTTGGGCCGATCACGCCGGAAGAACGGCGCAAGCTGGTGCTCGAAAGCCCGGTTGCCGGCCAGTATGACGAGGCGGTGGATCGCGAATCGGCTTTCGAGATGCTTCAGAAGAAGGCAAAGGCCGCGCAGGATGCCGAGGCGTCGGCGGGGCAGGAGAATTCCGGCGGCTCGCGCTGGACGATCCCCGGCTTCGACGGCGATGACGAGCCACAGCAGTCAGGCAGGCGTTCGCCGGCGCCGCGCCGCTCGAACCGCCAGTCGGTTACGGAAGCCGCGGTCAAGTCCGTGGTCCGCTCCGTCGGTTCGTCGCTTGGCCGCGCCATCGTGCGCGGCATCCTTGGCAGCTTGTCGAAAGGGCGCTGACGGGGCAGGCGCGGCGGGTCAGAAAAACAGACCTGCCGTGCGTTTGATTGGTCCGAGAAGCACTGAGTCTTCCGGCACGCCGTCGTCGATCGGGATCGCCTGTCCCCCCGATGCCACCATCGGCGCGCCGACATTCGACGTGACCACGACCTTCGTCTTGTTCGGCACGCGGTCGTAGAGATCGATGATGTCCTGGTTCATCAGCCGCACGCAACCGGACGACACTGACTTGCCGATCGAATTCCACTCTGGCGAGCCGTGCAGACGGTAGAGCGTGTCGACATTGCCCTGGAACAGGTAAAGAGCCCGCGCGCCCAGAGGGTTCATCAGCCCCGGCGGCATGCCGCCGTTGCTGGCGCTGTATTTGGCGAGTTCAGGCTGACGCGCGATCATCTCGTCCGGCGGTGTCCATTTCGGCCATTTCTGCTTCCATTGCACGACCGCGTCGCCCGACCATTCGAAGCCGGCGCGGCCGAGGCCGACGCCATAGCGGATGGCCTGACCGCCTTCCTGCACGAGGTAGAGAAAATGCCCAGTCGTATCGACGACGATGGTACCGGGCTGCTCTCCGGTCGGATTGGCAACGATCTGGCGCAGGAACTGCGGATCGATCTTCTGATAGGGAACCGCCGGAATGTCGTACCCCCCGTCGCTTACCGGCCCGTACATCGTTGCATAGTCACCAAGCTCCGGTTCCGAATAGGCCGGTGGTTGGGGCTGAATCTGGGCCTGATCCTGGCTGGTCGTGGTGCACGCCGATACCGCGATGGAGGCGGCGCCGAGGGCGGCTGTATTGAGAAAACCGCGCCGGCTGATGGGACGGGAGAAGGGAGCGAGACTGGTCATGATGGTGTTTTATTCCCGAAAGTCCAAAAAAGCACGAAGGCGCGGGCAGGCACGCCATCCTCCCGATAACTGCCGGCGCGATAGGCGGTTCCGATTCTGGCCTGAGGGTGGACAAACCAAGGCCAAGATGTGGCGGGTGCTCTACTGTGGCTGTTCTGCAACAGGTGGTTGTGCAAGCGAGTCCGTCAACCGCCGGCCAGCAGGCCCTCGAGCGAGGGCAGGATCAGGCTGGGCGAGAAATCGCTGTATTCTTCCGGCTGGTTGCTGCGGTTGATCCACACGGTGCGGAACCCGAATTTTGTCGCGCCGGCGACATCCCAGCGATTTGAGGACTGAAAGGAAACAGCACCGGGATAAAGTCGCCAAAGCGTCGTAACCATGTCGTAGACCGACGGGTCGGTCTTGAAGCGCTTCACAGCATCGACTGAAAACACGTCGTCCAGAACCTGGTCGAGCGCGGACGAACGAACCGCGGCATTGAGCATTTCGGCCGAGCCGTTGGACAGGATCGCGAGCCGCGCTCCCGCGGCCTTGAGCGCCTTCAGCACGCCGGGTACTTCCGGATAGCAGTCCAGCCGCCAGTAGGCGTCGAGCAGCCTTGGCCTAATCGCGGGATCGACCGACGGAAATTTGTTCAGCGAAAAATCGAGCGCCTGCTCCGTAAGCTGCCAGAAGTCGGTATAGGTGCCCATCAGCGTCCGGACCCAGGAATATTCGAGCTGCTTGGCGCGCCAGAGTTCGGAAAACGCCGCGCCGTCCGGCCCGATGGCGTCGGCGTGGCGGCGCACGGCGGCGTGCACGTCAAACAGCGTGCCGTAGGCATCGAAAACATAAGCGGCGTGTTGCATCGCACATTTGTGTGACGAGCGGGCATCGGACGCAAGCCTTGATTGCAGTTGAATAGGACGCTGGCCTCAACAAAAGCGCGATATGCTGGTTGACGGCGCGAGCCAAACGGCCTTCCAATACCGGCACAAGACACCTAGGAGCGGATCGGGATCATGACACTGGCGGCGGCTGCGCAATCGGCGACCTGGACTTTTGTCGACGGCGACTGGCATGAGGGCAATGTCGCCATCCTTGGGCCGCGCAGCCACGCCATGTGGCTGGGCACCACCGTGTTCGATGGCGGCCGCTGGTTCGAAGGCGTCTCACCCGATCTCGACCTTCACGCCAGGCGGGTAAACGCCTCCGCGATCGCCCTTGGCCTCAAGCCGACGGTCAGCCCGGAACGGATCGTCGAACTGACGTGGGACGGCCTGAAGAAATTCGATGGAAAGACGGCCGTCTATATCCGCCCGATGTATTGGGCGGAGCAGGGCGGCTATATGGGCGTGCCGGCCGATCCGGCCTCGACCCGGTTCTGCCTTTGCCTCTACGAATCGCCGATGATCGCGCCGACCGGATTTTCCGTGTCCGTCTCGCCGTTCCGGCGTCCGACACTGGAGACCATGCCTACCAACGCCAAGGCCGGGTGCCTCTATCCCAACAACGGCCGCGCCATCATGGAGGCCAAGATGCGCGGCTTCGACAACGCGCTGGTGCTGGACATGCTGGGCAATGTCGCTGAGACGGCTTCCTCGAACATATTCCTGGTCAAGGACGGCCACGTCTTCACCCCGGCCGCCAACGGCACGTTTTTGTCCGGAATCACGCGCGCACGCACCATGACGCTTTTGAGCGACTACGGTTTCCAGACCATCGAAAAGACGCTGTCGGTGCGCGATTTTCTCGAAGCGGATGAAATTTTCTCGACCGGCAACCATTCCAAGATCGTCCCGATCATTCGCATCGAGGATCGCAGCCTGCAGCCCGGCCCGGTCGCCAAGAAAGCGCGGGAACTTTATTGGGAATGGGCGCATTCGACTTCCGCCGGATAACCGGATAAAAGGCATCTGCGCATCGGTCCAGGCGTTGCTTTGGGCCGGTCCCGACCTATCTTTGTTCGGTAAGCAATACCGGATTTTTTTGAGGAGTAGCACCATGGCTTTCGAATTGCCCGCCCTGCCTTACGATTATGAGGCTTTGCAGCCCTATATGTCGAAGGAGACGCTGGAGTATCACCACGACAAGCACCACAAGGCTTACGTAGACAACGGCAACAAGCTTGCCGCCGAAGCCGGCATGGGCAACCTCTCCGTGGAGGAAGTCGTCAAGCAGTCGTTCGGCAAGAATGCCGGCCTCTTCAACAACGCCGCCCAGCACTACAACCACATCCACTTCTGGAAGTGGATGAAGAAGGGCGGCGGCGGCAACAAGCTGCCGGGTGCTCTCCAGAAGGCGTTCGACAGCGACCTTGGCGGCTACGACAAGTTCAAGGCGGATTTCATCGCCGCTGGCTCGACACAGTTCGGTTCGGGCTGGGCCTGGGTGGCGGTGAAGGACGGGAAACTGGCAATCGGCAAGACGCCGAACGGCGAGAACCCGCTGGTTCATGGCGCTTCGCCGATCCTGGGCGTCGATGTCTGGGAGCACTCCTATTACATCGACTATCGCAACGCGCGGCCGAAGTATCTTGAGGCCTTTGTCGACAGCCTGATCAACTGGGATCACGTGCTTGAGCTTTATGAAAAAGCGAAAGCCTGATCGCCTCAGCAAAGCCCCGGCTCGACCGGGGCTTTTTTCATGGGGCACGCACTGTTTCCGAAAGGATCACGCAACCGTGAGTCGAAAGCGTGGAAACTTTCCGCCACCTTGCGCATCATTATCAGGCTCGCAACCCTTCTGAAATCCGGAGACGACCATGAGAAAGCTCATCCTCGCCATCTCGATGCTTGCATTTGCCGGTTCGACCGCATTTGCCGACCAGGTGCTGGACCGGCAGGCCCTGATGAAGGAGCGCGGCAAGATCGTTGGCGGCCTGTCCAAGGTGGTCAAGGGCGAACAGCCTTTCGATGCCGCCGATGTGCTGACCGCGCTGCAGGCCCTGCAGGCCAACGCCGAGAAGTTTGACGTAGAGGCTCTGTTCCCGGCTGGCAGCGACAGCGGCGATACCACGGCCTCGCCGAAAATCTGGGAAGACATGGCCGGCTTCAAGGCCGCCGAAGACAAGTATCTCGCCGACGTCAAGGCGGCCAATGCGGCTGCTCCAGCCGATGTCGATGCGCTGAAGGCGCAGCTTGGAGCGCTCGGCGGCGATTGCGGCACCTGCCACAAGGCGTTCAGAATCAAGAAGAGTTGACAATCACGAGATGCCGTGGCTGAAGAAGCTCTCCGCCGCCGCGCTCGCCGTAATCGCGGCGGTCGGGGCTGTGGGCTGGGTCATGTCCGCCCCTGAAAAGCTGGATCCGCAAACGCTGGCGCAACTGGGCACCGGTGACGCAACGCGGGGCGAACGCATTTTCAATGCGGGCGGCTGCGCTTCCTGTCATGCTCGCCCGAAGGCCGAGGACGATGCCCGCCTCGAGCTTGCCGGTGGGATGGAATTGCAAACGCCGTTCGGCACGTTTGTGCCGCCGAATATCTCGCAGGACAAAAAGGACGGTATCGGCGCGTGGTCGGTCGAAGACTTTGCCAACGCCATGATGATGGGCGTATCGCCCTCTGGCGAGAACCTCTACCCGGCCTTTCCCTATACGTCCTATGCGCGCATGAAGCTGTCCGATATCGGCGATCTCTATGCCTTTTTGAAAACGCTTCCGGCAGTCGCCGGCAAGGCCGCTCCGAACGACTTGCGTTTTCCGTTCAACGTCCGCCGTGGCATCGGCTTGTGGAAACGGCTTTACCTGAACCGCAAACCGGTGGTGGCTTTCCCGGAGGGCACGCCGGAGCAGGTATTGGCCGGCCGCTATCTGGTCGAGGGGCCGGGCCATTGCGGCGAGTGCCATACGCCGCGCGACTTCGCCGGAGGCGCCAGAAAGGCGCAGTGGCTGGCCGGTGCGGTTGCCGCCGAAGGCAAGGGCATTGTCCCCAATATCACGTCGGGTGAGGGGGGCATCGCCGATTGGCTGGAAGAGGACATCGCCAACTATCTCGAAACCGGATTCACGCCGGATTTCGATTCGGTCGGCGGCGCCATGGTCGATGTGCAAGCCAACACGGCGAAGTTGACGCAGGAGGACCGCGAAGCGATCGCCGCCTACCTCAAGGCGATACCGCCCCGCCCCAACGGCTATCCGGCCCGCCAAAAGCCTGCGAACTGACCAACCTCGTTCGGCCGCCTCAGGAAATGCCGGCCTTGCCGGTTACCTTGAGCGCGAAGGCGTAGGTGAAGGCGATTTCCTCCAGCCGCGAGAACCGGCCCGATGCGCCAGCGTGGCCGGCATCCATGTTGATCTTGAACAGCACCGGGTTGCCGCCCTTCTTGCGTTCGCGCAACCGGGCCACCCATTTGGCGGATTCCCAATAGGTGACGCGCGGATCGGTAAGACCGGCGAGTGCCAGGATCGGCGGATAATCATGTGCCGCGACATTGTCATAAGGCGAATAGGCAGCGATCGTGCGGTAGTCCTTCTCGGACGCGATCGGGTTACCCCATTCCGGCCATTCGGGCGGTGTCAGCGGCAGGCTGTCGTCCAGCATCGTGGTCAGAACGTCGACGAAGGGAACCTCGGCGATGATGGCGCCGAAGGCCTCCGGCGCCATGTTGGCGATGGCGCCCATCAGCATGCCGCCGGCCGATCCGCCCTGCGCGACGATGCGGTCATCCGCCGTGAAATTTTCTGCGACGAGGTGGCGGGCCACGGCGATGAAGTCCGTGAACGTGTTCATCTTATTGGCGCGCTTGCCGTCGTCGTACCAGGCATAGCCCTTGTCCTTACCGCCGCGGACATGGGCGATGGCATAGACGAAGCCGCGGTCGACCAGGGACAGGCAATTGGTGTTGAACGAGGCGGGAATGGCGATGCCGTAGGAGCCGTAGCCGTAGAGCAGGCAGGGTGCCGACCCGTCGAGCGGCGTATCCTTGCGATAGAGCAGCGACACTGGCACCAGTTCACCGTCCGGCGCCGGCGCCATCAGCCGCCGCGTGACGTAGAGATCAGGGTCGTGCCCGGAGGGTACTTCCTGCGTCTTGAGCAGGGTCCGCTCGCGCGTGCGCATATTGTAGTCGAACAATTGCGCCGGCGTGGTCATCGAGGAGTAGGAGAAACGCACCATTTCGGTGTCGTATTCGTAGGACCCCGACAGGCCGAGCGAAAACGCTTCCTCGTCAAAGGAAATGGAATGCTCTTCGCCACTTGAGCGGTCGCGAATGACGATGCGCGGCAGCCCGTCCTTGCGCTCCAGCCGCACCATGTGGTTTTTGAAGCCGATTACCGAAAGGATGAGCCGGCCCGGTTCGTGGGCAACGAGTTCCTTCCAGTTGGCGCGCACCGGATCAGCGGTCGGCGCGGTCATGATCTTGAAATCCTTGGCGCCGTCGGCGTTGGTCAGAATGAAGAAGACGTCGCCGCCTTCTTCCAGGTCGTATTGCAGGCCGGTCTCGCGTGCCGCGACGAGTTTCGGCTCTGCACTGAGGTTGGCGGTGTTCAACACACGGTATTCCGACGTTTCATGGTCGTTGATGCCGATCAGGATCCAGTCGTTGCTGCGGGTGCCACCGACGCCCATGAAAAAGCCTGCGTCGGTTTCCTCGTAGACCAGCCTGTCATTGTCCGATCGGTCGCCGAGGGCATGGTACAGCACCTTGGAGGGCCGATGATTGGAATCGAGGCGGGTGTAGAAAAAGCCCTTGTTGTCCGCGTCCCATACGCCGCCGCCGCCCGTATCGGGAACTTCGTCGGCAAGGTCGGCTCCATGCGCAAGGTCGCGCACGCGAAGTGTGTAGAATTCGGACCCCTTGTCGTCGAAGGCCCACAAAAGCCGGTGATGGTCGCTGGAATGATCGATGCCGCCAAGGCGGAAATAGGGCTTTCCTTCAGCTTCCGCGTCACCGTCTAGAAGGATCGTCTCGTCGCCGCCGTCGCGTGGAATGCGGAAAAAACGCGGCTGCTCGCCGCCAAGTCTGAATGACGAGCCGTAGGCATAAGGTCCGTCTTTCATGGGAACAGACGAATCGTCTTCCTTGATGCGGCCCTTCATCTCACCAAAAAGCGCTTTTTGCAGTTCGGCTGTGTCGCCCATAAGGGCCGACTGATAGGCGTTTTCCGCTTCGAGGTGCTTTCGAATGTTCGGGTCGAGCAGCGACGGGTCACGGAACACCTCCTGCCAGTTGTCCGCTCGCAGCCAGGCATAGTCGTCCGCGCGCGTAATGCCGTGGTGTTTGTCGGAAACTTCGTGTCTGGCGGCTTGCGGCGGGGTTATGGATGGGAAGCCGGTGGGCAGGGTCATGGCGTCTCGCTGCGAAAGGATTCTGTCCAGGAAGGTGAGCACGCCTGGAGGGGATATTTCAAGAGCGGAGGTCAGCCACCTTGCCGCTGAAAGAGGAGTAAACCGGATGTGCGGGGTAACTGGCCGGGACAGGTATTCGTGGCGTGTGTTGTTTTCGGCCGATGACGTGCTTTCCGCAGGCCACAATCGGCACGGGATTTTCAATGTAAATAGCAATCGAAGGATGCAACCGATATTACTGCGAAGATCGATTTATCTCGTTACGAGATATAATCTCCTGTTTTCTTACGTCGATCGCGTGCGGGCTGATAGGGATACTACCGCAAAGGTTGTATAAGATATGAATAAATTAAGCTGATCTCGGAATGTTTCATCAATGTAATCAAATATAGCGGAAAGACAGAATTGACTTGATTGATCTGTTGCGTCATTAACATGTCGCAATGCGAGTCGTGGCCAGTCCGATGCGTGGCAATATGCGATGATGCGACACCCAATACGGCATTGTTCCTGCAACTCCTCTAGGACGTGACATTAATGGACACCGCTGACACGCCTTCCAGAAACAGTGACATGCTGATCGAGCTGACCGCAGACGTGGTGGCCGCTTATGTCAGTAACAACCCCGTTCCGGTCGGCGAACTTCCAAGTTTGATTGCCGATGTTCATGCAGCACTCGGTCGGGTTGGCAGCACCAGTGAACAACCGCCGGTGGACAAGCAGAAGCCTGCCGTGAACCCGAAGCGCTCCGTCCACGACGACTACATTGTTTGCCTGGAAGACGGCAAGAAGTTCAAATCCTTGAAGCGCCACCTGATGACGCACTACGGGTTGACGCCCGACCAGTATCGCGAAAAGTGGGGCCTTGAGGCTACCTACCCGATGGTGGCACCGAATTATGCATCCGCCCGCTCGGCGCTCGCGAAGAAGATGGGCCTTGGCCGCAAGCGCAAGACGACCCGCTGATCTTTTCCCGATATTGTTAAGTCGATCCACGGCGCCTTCGGGCGCCGTTCTGTTTGGTGCGGACCGCCGACTCGCTTGCGGCCGTGCATAAGCGCTTTTGCCCGGGTTGTCGTTCGCGCAGGAGGTCCAGCGCCTGCTTGAGCGCAATGTGGCGGTTGAGATCGTAGCTCCAGTGTCGGCGCATTCCTTTCAGCCTTTCGCGCTCGATCACTCGCTCAATGCGTCGAATGTAGCGGACCTGCACCTCGTTTTCCGCGGCAAGTGCCGCTGAGAGATCGATGCCGCACACTAGTTGCGTGGCGGCAAGCCGGCTCGCCTGCATTATCGTGGCCAGCTTCTGCGTACCGAAAGCTTTGGCTTCCTCCTGAAGACGCTGCATGTCCTTCTCCTGCCCTTGAATGATCACGCCACTATCGGGGCGGGCTGGGGCGTGGGGAGAGATTCGAGCGATTTTTTCCTAAGCGAAATAGGAAGCGTATATTTATCAATGCCTTAAGGCTGTTGGTCCTTCTATTTCGTTCTTTCTTTGTTCACATCAATGAGAGGAGTCGGTATAAGGAAGATATTCCTATACATGAAGGGGGTTTTCGTGCAGCAGATACAATCAGCCTTGTCAAAGCGGTCGACGCAGCCGGTGTTGAAAAGGGAGTCTGTATCGCCCGAGTTTCGGCCGACTTCCAAGCGTCGTGACGAGGCTGCGCTCGAAATGTGCGAATGCCTGATCGATATCGCAGCCGCCTTGTTCTCCGTCTCGAGCAAGGAATTGCGCAGGCCGGGAAGGACGTCGGTGCCGGTGTCGCGCGTGCGCCAGATCTCCATGTATGTCGCGCATGTGGTGCTGCGCTTGACCATGGGCGAAGTGGGGGCGGGCTTCGGGAGGGACCGCACCACGGTGCTTCACGCTTGCCAGGTCATTGAAAACCTTCGCGACGATCCGGAGTTCGATCGTGTCGTGCTGATGACGGAGCAGGTGGCTTTTGCGGCATTCCGTAACCGGCTTGGCCTTTGACATGGAGCAAGGCAGGGACAATTCAGGCTCGCGGCGGCGGGTTCTTCGCTTTCTGTCAAGCGGGCCCGTATCGGTCCGTCCGGCGGCCCGCGAGTGGCAGGTACTGCTCGAAGCGGACGGGCGCGGAACAATTTCCGTCGAGGACACCGTTCTTTCGACGCTCGCTTCGCAAGGCATGCTGGTCAGGAGTTCGCACAGCGTGGCGTTGTCGGGCGAGGGCGCGCAACTGGCCAGGCGGCTCGCCTCGCCGTCGGATGTCTTCCAGGACCGGCACCGCGACCTCGACCTGGTCACCGTGGCTTCCCCAGCGGGGCCGGCCGTGGCTTTGGCCAATCTTTCGGAATCGCCGCTCGCGCAACTGGTTCGCCGCAAGACCAGGGACGGAAAGCCGTTTCTAAGCGTGAGCGAATATCAGGCTGGCGAGAGGTTGCGGAGCGACTATACGCGCGGGCAGATCATGCCGAGGCTGGGTGCAAACTGGGTCGCAAGCGTGTCGTCCGGCAGGCGCGCCGGGGGCAGTGGCCTGACGGAACTTACCGATGCGGCGCTTGCCGCGCGCCAACGCGTCGACGGTGCCGTGGAAGCGGTCGGCCCCGAGCTTTCCGGCGTGCTGATAGATGTATGTTGTTTCCTGAAGGGGCTCGAACTGGTCGAGACGGAACGCGGCTGGCCCGTGCGCTCAGCCAAGATCGTCCTGAAGACGGCGCTTGGCGTACTGGCGCGCCACTATTCGCCTGCCGGTTCCACGCATCATCGTCGTGAACGTCATACGCTGCATTGGGGAACGGAGGACTACCGGCCCAAAATATCCTGAAAGGCGATGAAAGAGTGCAGATCAGGCCGTCTGCTTGAGTGAAGCCCCGGCGTCGCGCTTGATTCGCTTGACCATGGAGCGAAGGCCGTTGGCGCGCTGCGTGGAAAGGTGTTCGTCGAGGCCGAGCGTTTTCAGGGTCGCTTCCGCGTCCGTCTTGACGATCGTGCTTGCCGCCTGCCCTGAAAACAACGCCAACATGATCGCCACTAGACCGCGCACGATGTGCGCATCCGAATCGCCATGGAAAGTCATGACCGGGTCGGCGCCCGTTCCGATTTCGGTCGTCAGCCAGACCTGGCTAACGCAGCCGGGCACCTTGTTCGCTGGCGTACGGTCGGCATCGGGGAAGGCAGGCAGTGCCTCACCCAGTTCGATCACATAGCGGTAGCGATCCTCCCACTCGTCGAGGAACTCAAAGTCGTCGCGGATCGCTTGTATCGTCGTGGCCATGATGGTGGATATAGGCGCCAGACCGGGCCGCGTCACGGAAAAAGCGAGGCTTTCGCGCGGTTCGAGCGGGATCAGTCGTTCGCAGGGACGCTGCCGGTAGTGGTCGAAGTATCGGGCTGGGCGGCCGGATCGGTTTCATCCAGCATGTCCGCAGCGAACTTCGCCGTCTTGATGGCGCGCACGGTAACGGTGTGTATGGCGGATTTGCCGGTCTCGCAGACTTCGGGCTTGCGCTCGCACAGGCCGGAAATGTCGCCGACCGCTTCGCGCGCCGCCACCAGCGCCTGGATTGCTCCGACGCTCGGCTGCCCGGATGCATCCGAACCCGTATCGAACGGCAGCGCCAGCAGCACCAGCGAAAACCAGAAAGCCATCCTGATCAGAAAGAACATCGTACCGCCTCGTTGTGACCGGGCCACGATTGCATGGATGGCGTGGCCTCTTTGTTACCGACGATGCTGACACAGGCGGGCAAAGGACGGCTTGCATGAAAAGACGGGATTTTCTTCAAATTTTAGTCGAATTTGAAAGGACCTGTTCAGCCTTGGCTTTGCATTGAATGCGAGCGATTTCCGTTACGTCTCGTTAAATATGTAAGCTGCTGATTTTTCTATGAATATTTCTTGCCGATGCCGCCGTTCCGTTGTTGCCTGTCGACCGGGCGCTGCTGGGCGCGGCTAACCCTCCATTTACTATGGTGGCAATTGGCCGGGTTTTTCGTGGCCAGCCTGTCGATAATCGTCCTGCTCGCCCTGTCAGGCCGGCTCCCCTTATCCATTCTTTAAAAGCTGGATGCGAGTTTCAAAGCCAATCAAAAGCGATCTGCCAAGCAGACAAGTGCGAGTGCGTTGAGTGAGTTCAATTGCCGCCAGATATATCGAGTTGCCCGACGCCATGGCTGTCGGCTGCGAAAGGCTGGTCCATCCATCTGTCAAGGATGCTCACCAGCGTCGGCAGCAGCGGCGTTTCATCGGCGTCATGCTGGCGGCTCCGTTCTTTGTCGCCGGTGGCGCGGTAACGCTGGTCACCGCGGGCATAGGCGCGGCCATGACCATGGCGTCGATATTCGCTGCCTTTGGCCTGTGCTGGTTTGCGGCATTACTGGTCGCGGCTTCCGGGTCGATGCGCTGGGCTGGCCCTGTGGCCCTGGTTTCGGCGAGCGTCGTCGGCGCCGGGCTTGTCGCGGCCGCGGGTGGTCTTGCCTCGCCGGTGGCCCTGCTGCTGCTCGCCCCGGCGGTCGAAACCTTCTGGATCGCAGCTTCGCGGAGGGCCGCCCTGTGGGGCGTGGCGTCCGGGTTGGGCGCGGTGTTGTTGCAGCCGTTTGCCGGCAGCCTTTTTTCTGCCGGCATGGAAATCGCGGCGTGGCATTGGCTGCTGCCGCTTGCCTGGGCCGGCACGCTCGTTCTTCGCCGCAACGGATTGCGGGCTGTGGCCGGCACGGCTGATGCCTCGGAAGGCCAGCCCTTGCTTGAGAACATGCTGGATGCGGTCGTGTTCCGCATCGCGAAGCAGGGAGACGTTCTGGACGCGTCCGCAAAGGCGCGTTCCATTCTCCATCTTGCGCCGGATTTGCTCATCGGCACGGGCCTGTTCGACCGGGTTCACCTGTCCGACCGGGTTTCATATCTGAGCGCGCTCGCCGATCTGCGTGAGGGCGCTCTGTTGCGCAAGCTGGACCTGCGCATTCGCTTGCCGCAGGCTGGAACTGGCGCATTCGCAGGCAACTATCGGCGGTTCTCGCTCGAACTGATGCGGGCGGAGGGTGAACGGGAGTTCTTCGTCGCGGTCCTGCGCGAGGGCGATGTCGTTGCCGATTTGCGGGAAGAACTGGACGAAGCCAACGAGGCGGCGGCCAGCGCCGAAATCGCCAAGGGACGGTTCCTGGCGGCTGTAAGCCACGAACTGCGTACGCCGCTCAACGCCATACTGGGCTTTTCCGATATGCTGCTGCACGAGATGTTCGGGCCGTTCAGCGATCCTCGCCAGAAGGAATATGTCGGTCTGGTGCGCGATTCCGGCCAGCATTTGCTGGAAGTGGTGACTTCGATCCTCGACGTATCCAAAATCGAGTGCGGCGCCTACACGACGGAGCCCGAGCCTTTCCGGTTCATCGAGGCGGTCGACATGTGCCGGTCGATGATGCAGTTGCAGGCCGAAGCCAAGGCGATAACGCTTGCAACGCAGACACCGTCAGACCTCGGGGAGATCAATGCTGATCGCCGCGCGGTCCAGCAGATCCTGATCAATCTGGTGTCGAACGCCATCAAGTTCACGCCGGACGGCGGCAACGTCGACATCGGGGCGAAGAGGATCGGTTCGCGCCTGCATTTCTGGGTGAGCGACACCGGCATCGGCATAGCCGAGGAGAATCTTGGCGACCTTGGCAAACCCTTCATGCAGATCCAGAACGGCTATACCCGTGCTTTCGAGGGAACAGGCCTCGGCCTGTCGCTGGTCAAGGGGCTGGTCGCGCTGCACGACGGCACCATGTCGGTCGAGAGCGCGCCCGGGGAGGGAACCAAGGTAACGATCAGCCTGCCGGTGGAGGGACCGTGTGAGCGGCTGGAAGAACCATCCGTGGTGGCTTTGCCTGCGCATAAGAAGAAGGAAGACGGGAATGGGCCGCTCCGCAAAACAGCCTAAGACCGTCAAGCGGCGCGCCGGTATGCTCAAGGGCGGGGCCGTTGCGCTCGGCGGCATGATTTCGGAGAATCCCGTCCTGGTCGGCGGCTCGACCGCCTTTCTGGTCACCTTTTTCTTCGTCTCGGCGAATGCTCTTTGGTATCAGCCCTTTCCCCATGCGGGCGCGTTCTTTGCCACGAGAACCATCCAGGGTTTCTCGCCGCCGCAGGTCGACGAACCGGAAACGACGATCAATATCGAACGGCCGCCGACGCCATCCGCCCCACCGGTCGGCGATCCTGTGGTCAAGCAGGTCCAGGGTATCCTGAAAGACCTGAATTTCTATACCGGCACCGTCGATGGTCTTCAGGGCCCCAATACCCATAAGGCGATCGAGGCTTATCAGCAAAAGGTCGGGCTGACGCCGTCGGGTGAGATAGATAGCCAGTTGCTCGATCAACTCGGCGCTACTCCAATCACGGCTGCCGTCGTGCCCCGGCCGACACCCCGAGCCCCGGCGTCTCAAGCTCCTGCGGCCCAGCCCCCGGCGCCCGGTGCCGACGTAACGAATGCAATCTCCGCGAATACGCCGGCGGTAGCGGCGCGCACCGATGCCCGTATCGTCAAGATCCAGGCTGGGCTGAAGGCGTTCGGCAACGACGCCATACAGTTGGACGGCGTGGTCGGCGCCCAAACGAGCGCCGCGATCCGGGAATTCCAGTCGCTTTTCGGCCTGCCCGTGACCGGCCAGCCGGACGAAACGGTCTATGCCAAGATGCGTGAGATCGGCCTTACCAATTGACGGGTCGTGGCGAGCATCGCGTCCGGTTCGCATCCCTGTGACATTTCCGATAAGAAAACGGGATTCTCGTTGGGAAGGCCGCGATGCGCGTAACCGCTGATCTGTGGGTGTCGGCCCTTGTGCGCCGTGTGTTCGGCGCGGGCGGCTTCGCTGCCGTGGTCAAGCGTGGCGCGATGGAAGCCGGCGCTGTCTTCGTCATGGCGCGGGATCGGTCGGGCGGTACGACCTTGTTCGGCCCGGCACCGCAGACGAGTTACGATTCGGCCAGGCCGGACGAGCGGCTTTTCACGATTGTCGGGGCTGGCGAGGATGTCGATGCGCTCGAAGCTCGACTAGAGCGGGAAAAGCGTTTCGACGCCGACATATGGGTGGTGGAGATCGAGGCAGGCGCGGTTCCTGTGGAAGAACTTATCTCCGTCAAGATGCCTTGAGACCGGGATGCCGGGTTGTGGCCGATGCGCGTGCATCGGCGTTGGCCGGCCGGTGCACGATCTGGTGGATCGCTCCCGCCAGGCTTGCCGCCTTCCATTCGTCCACCCTTTGCAAGGCGACGTCGCGGTGCAGCGTCCGGTAGCGGTCGAGGAAAATGCGGATCGCCTGCGGGTGCGGAAACAGCGGCGGAAAAATCGCGACCGCGATGAGGAACGCCTTGTCTTCGCCAAGGTCCAGTGACCGCAGGGCCACGAGAAGCGACGAATAGGTGGCGCTTTCCGTCAGGGAACGGGCTGTGGCGAAGTCGAGATCGAGCGCATCGGCGAGCGCCGTCTGGAAAAAGGCCGAATTGCCGGTGAGGGCGGTTTCGCGCAGTTTGACATAGGTCAACGATCCGGCGGCAGCGTTGAGGTTCGCGGCACCGCCGCTATGGTCGGTCGCCATGATTGCGCGCAGCCGGTGCCGGGTGGTTTCCGCGGCCCCACCGGCGACGTGTGGCGCCGCGACTTCGTTCCGGATCGCTTTTGCCGGCCTTGGAGCATCGGTCCGTTCAGGCGCCGGGGTCGTGGTCCGCACCAGGGTAGGCCTTTCCAGCGCCTTGATCAGATCGGCTATGGTGGGGTTCAGATCCCTGCGTCGCGCAATGGCGCGCGCATGCGGCAGGCCGTGGCGTCCGATCAGGGCGACAAGGTCGACGTCGGTAAGCGCGTTCGAGCGGATAAGCAGGGGTGCCGCGATGTCTACGGGTTCTTCGCAAAGGCGCCGCACGAGGGCGGCCGGCGGATACTCGCATTCCGACAAAGCGGCGGCGACGAATCGGCGCGACTCCACCGGGACGCCGTCGAAGAGGGAAAGCGTAAGGTCCTCGATCTGCGCGATTTCGCGGCGGGAAGGGCGGGTCAGCGAACAGAAGGCCGATATGGCCGCGCGAAACAGCCGCGCGCCTTTCCCCGACTCGCTGCGAATGGCAATCTGCCTGAAGTCCGACGATGACACGCGATACGCCTTGATGCACTCGATACACGATGCGCCTTGCCCGACCGGTGAGGCCGGTCTTGCGGGCTGCAACTAGAACAAATTAGCGTCGATCCGTTAGCGTTCCGTTAACTCTCTGGGCGCCTTATTCATGTTTGGAGGCGTTGCGTTGTGCTCCGGGCCAACCGAGAGGAATGCACGAATCATGGGCAGGGTACTGTCATTCGTGCCGCGACAAGCGGCAACCAGTCGATCACCCCGAACCGCCGGAACGGCGGATTGCGTCATTATCTTCCCTGGCGTCCGCTATGAGCGCCCGTCGGGCGATAAGGGCTCAGGCGGCGTTTCGAAGGCCGCGTCATCCATGACAGTGCCGCTGCCGCGCCGGTAGCCGAGCAGCGGGCGTCGTCACGGCTGGCGCAGGTCGCAGGAACTGCCCCCGAGGAATTGCATGACGGCGGGCCTCCAGCTTTCGTCCGGGATGAAACTGCGCACCACCACGATGCCGTTGTCGATCGGGGCTTCGACGAAGACCGATCCCTGATATTCAGGGGGAAGATCCTTGCGTACTTCGAGCATCTGGGCCGGCGTCAGCACAACGGCATCCAGCAGGCCCTTTGACGCACCATGATCGTTGAAGCTGTAAATGTTGTGGCCGTTCCGGTCGTAGACGGAAACCGACCAGAAGGGGATCGTTCCCGGCGGTCCTTTCACCTGCACCATGCCGTCGGCAAGATCGAACCGGCAGGCGATTGCGGCAAACAGCGGATCTACTGACTTGACCACGGGAGCCCCTCCGGTTTCCGCGGTAAGCCGCGTCATCTTGTAGAGGTCGGAGGCCGTCGCCAGCCGCGACCATGCGCTGCGCTCGGTCAGTTTGGGCACAAGCAGCAGCACTGCGATATGCAGGATGCCCGCGCCCAGCAAGCCGAGAAGGACGGCGTGCAGGACCCTACGCATTGCACCCTGCCTTGAGGATTTGCGGCAGAACGACATCGGAAAGCCCCGTGCTGCTGGCGATGGGCGTGTCGTAGAAGGTGAGTACGAAATACATGGTGCCGGTTCCCTGAACCGGCAGCCAGTTGCCCGGACTGGGGTTGTTGCTGACCGAAATGATCGCCGAATTGTCCGGCTGGCGCAGGATTTCATAGGACTGGAGCGCCGCAGGCCGCGGCTTGCCGGTCACGATCACGTCCAGGGACTGGTCGGCGGCATAGAGCGTCCAGAAGCGGGCCGTCGGAAATCCGCCCTCGATCGAATAGCTGCATTCGCGCCGGAGCTGTTCGCCGCCGGAGTCCTGCTTGGCGACGAAGGCGAGGCCTTCGGCCCGCCCCAGCGCCAATACGCCCTCGCGCGCCACCCTGGCCTTCGAATAAGGATCGGCCTCAGGCGTGCCGATATCGGGGAAGGCGGTCCACATGCCGACTCGGATGGCGCCTACGCCTTCCTGCGCCTTGAGCATGTACCAGACGCTGCCGCCTCCGCCGCCGATGGCTATGGCAAGCGCAAGGAGTGTCAGGAAGACATTTTTCAGCATGGGCCGCCGGGAAGTCAGAATTGTCTTTGGAGATATCGCGGGGCGGGGTCTTCTGGCAAGCGGCGCGCGGGTTTCTCCGCTTGCCGGGCCGGTTAAGGGCTACAATGCCGAAAGCGTCTCCGGTTCCGGCGGGGCGGCGAGACGGGGAGCGGACTGGAACAGCTGCATCATCTCGCGCAGCGTCCTGGTCGTTTTGCTGGAAAGGACCGGCGGTCGGCTTGCTGCTGCATCGGCGGCTTCCTTTTCGGCCTTTTTCTTTTCGGCTTCTTCCGCCTTGGCAGCGACTTCCGCATCCACGAACGGATGGTCGAGCCCCGGTATGGGCTTCAGGTCGATGTTCTGGTGCGCATAGGCCATCAGGCGCTGCCAAACCATGGCCGGCAGCGCGCCGCCGGTCATCTTGTTGGTCGGACTATAGTCGTCGTTGCCCATCCACACGGCGGCCGTGTAATTGCCGGTGAAGCCGACGAACCAGGCATCGCGGTAGGCCTGGGTGGTGCCGGTCTTGCCGGCGACGACGATACCCGGAAGCGCCGCGCGCCGCGCCGTGCCGATCACGGGCACCTGCGACAGCATGGTGTTCATGTATTTCAGCGCCTTTTCGGAAAGAACCCGGTGCGGCGGCGGCGCATCCTTGGCGTAGTCGTAGATTACCTGACCGGTATGCGTGACGAGTTGCGTGATACCGTGGCGCGTGCCGACCATGCCGTCCTGCGCGAAGACGCTGTAGCCGGTCGCCTGATCCATTACCGTCATGCCCGAGGTGCCGAGAACCATCGTCTTGTGGCTTCCCAGAGGCGATTCCACTCCCATCGCCTCGGCCATCGCTTTGATCGGCGGAATGCCGAGATAGTCCTTCGCCAGCCTGACCGGCACCGTATTGATCGACTTGACCAGCGCCGTGGTCAGCGTGACCTTGCCGGCCGAGGCGCCGCCGTAATTGTGCGGCGACCACCCGCCCCAGCTGATCGGCCCGCCGGAGACGACCGTGTCCGGCGTAAGGCCGTGCTCCATCGCGACCGCGTATACATACGGCTTGAAGGAGGAGCCGGTCTGGCGAAGGGCTTTGGTGGCGCGGTTGAACTGGCTGGCGCCATAGTCACGCCCGCCGACGATGGCGCGCACGGCCCCGTTGGTTTCGATGACCACGATGGCGCCCTGGGTGACGCGATAGTCCTTGCCGTACTGGCGCAGGTGGAATTCCAGCGATTCTTCGGCAGCCGCCTGGATGTTGGCGTCGAAAGTCGTGTGGGCCACCAGCGAGTGCTGGCCGGATTTCGCGGCAATGCGCTTAACCTCGTCGAATGCCCAGTCGAGGTAATAATCGGGGCTTTTCTGCTCGCCGCGATCGACCACGTCGGCAGGGTGGAGTCGCGCCGAGAGCACCTGGCCCTCGGTCATGAAGCCGGCGTCGACAAGGTTGGAAAGAACGACGTTGGCGCGGGCACGCGCCGCCGGCAGGTTGACGTGGGGTGCGTATTTCGTCGGTGCCTTGAACAGGCCGGCCAGCATCGCCGCCTCGGCGAGGTTCAGATCCTTGACGCTCTTGCCGAAATAGAAGTCGGCGGCAGCCTCGATGCCGAACGTGCCGCCGCCCATATAGGAGCGGTCGAGATAGAGTTGCAGGATTTCCTTCTTCGACAGATTGCATTCGAGCCAGACCGCCAGGAAGGCTTCCTTGATCTTGCGTTCGAAAGTGCGCTCGTTGGACAGGAACAGGTTCTTGGCAAGCTGCTGGGTGATGCTGGAGCCGCCCTGCACGACCGAATTGGCGCGCACGTTCTCCGACATCGCCCTGATCAGGCCGAGGAAATCGATGCCGTAGTGCTCGAAGAAGCGTCGGTCCTCGGTGGCAAGGACCGCCTTGATGACGTTGTCGGGCATCTCGTCCACAGGTACGCTGTCGCGCTGGATGATGCCGCGCTGGCCGATCTCGTTGCCGTACCGGTCGAGGAAGGTCACGGCGAAATCGCCCTGGGCGCGCCAGTCGCCGGCCGTGTCCTGGAACGCCGGCAGCGCCAGCGCCAGCATGACCACGGATCCGCCGGCGCCGATGGTGAAGGCTTCGCTCAGGACTTCGACGACGCCGCGCCGCCAGCCGGAAACACGGAAGCGGCGGAAGAAGATGGTGGCCGTTTCCCAGAATTCCCGGGCCTTGAAGCCTGCCTCATAAAGCGAGGAATCGAGCCACGCGTCGACCGCGAGCAGAAAGGCCGCGACGGCCCCTCTTTTCTTGCGCTCTTCGTTGGGGTCCATCATTTGCGAATCCGGCAGCAGCTTCGAGACGAGACTGGGGATACATTACACGTAATTTCCAGGCGGCGTCCGGCAAGCATCTTCTCACCGATTTCGGCCGCTCCCACAAGCGCAATCCGGTGGGCCGGTCAAAGAACGTCGAAGACGGTAAAAATCATAGGAATATATTCTTGACACCGTTACGGTGCTCTGGTAGGTTCTTGTTATCGTCGGAAAGCCGCGGCCAAGGCGGCACGGAAGGTTTCGCTTTCGGCCGGCGCCTCGAAATCAAGACATGAAATGGAGTTCCCGAATGGTTGCAAAGTCTGCTTTGCAATGGGCAGCCTTGCGCTCGCTTCACGAAGGGGCGGCTGCCAGCCTGGATTTGCTGGCTGATGCGACGGGCCGCTCCGTTGCCTCGTTGAGCAGGCGCGCCGAGAAGGAAACCTGGCGCGACGCGGAGGCGGCTGCACAGCTTTCCAATCAGGAACTGCGGCTTCGCATCCTGCTCGATCAGCAGATCACCAAGGCCGAGGTGGCCAGTGCCGACGACGAAGGCCGCGCTTCGGCGGACAAGGCCCGCATGGACGCGATTTCGGCGGTGATGCGTACGCTTGAGAAAATTGGCGAAATCACGCGCAGCGATGCCAGCGCGAAAGAGAACCAAACGAGAAGAGATGCAAACATGGCGGACGTCCTCCGGCGCATCGACGAGCGCATCGTCGAGCTTGCGATCGAATATGCGGAGCAGTTGGGCAACCGAAAATCTCAAGCCGGCTGAGGCCGGTCTCGTAGGGGAGGAATGGGTAAATTACGCCAGGAAGGCACAATACCCTGTAAATTTTCTGGGGCCATTGGGTGCGAAGCCGGACATCTGGCTGGTGATGGGCGGGCGCGGTGCCGGCAAGACGCGGCTCGGTGCGGAATGGGTGAATAGTCTTGTCCGCGGTTTCTCGCCTTTCGCCGATTGGGCGCATGGGCGCTTTGCCTTGATCGGCGAAACACTGGCCGATGTGCGCGACGTGATGATCGAAGGCCCATCGGGCATTGTCACCATCTCGCGCCACGACCGGCCGCGTTTCGAGGCCAGCCGGCGGCGGCTGATCTGGGACAATGGCGCGGTGGCGACCATCTTTTCGTCCGAGGACCCCGAAAGCCTCAGGGGGCACCAGTTCGAGGCTGCCTGGTGTGATGAGGCTGCGAAATGGCGGCATGCGGAAGCCTGTTTCGACATGCTCCAATTCGGCCTGCGCCTGGGTCCGCAACCGCGCCAGATCATCACCACTACGCCGAGGCCGACCAGGCTCATGAAGCGGCTGCTTGGCGATCCCGCCATTGCGGTGACGCACATGCAAACCAGCGAGAACGCGGCCAATCTGGCTCCCGGCTTCCTGAAGATGGTCGAGCGGCGCTACGCCGGCACCCGGCTTGGGCGGCAGGAACTCGGCGGCGAAATGATCGAGGATCGCGAAGACGCCTTGTGGTCGCGCCAGATGATCGAGGAGACGGTGCCGGATGCCGCCGGTGCACTCGGCCGCATCGTCGTGGCGGTCGATCCGCCGGCAAGTTCGCGCAGGACGTCCGACGCCTGCGGTATCGTGGCGGCAGGTCTGGACGGTCATGGCGAGGTCGTCGTTCTGGCCGATGCCACGGTGCGCGCCGCCAAGCCGCAGGAATGGGCGGCGCAGGCGGTCGCGCTGTTCCACAGGCTGCAGGCGGATTGCCTTGTGGTCGAGGTGAACCAGGGCGGCGAGATGGCCACTGCCGTGATCCGCACCGTCGATCCATCGGTCCCGGTGAAGGCGGTTCGGGCGAGCCGCGGAAAGTGGCTGCGTGCCGAGCCGATTGCCGCGCTCTACCAGCAGGGCAAGGTTCGTCACGCCGGCCGCTTTGGCGAACTGGAAGACGAGATGTGCGATTTCGGCCCGAACGGATTGTCGAACGGCCGTTCGCCGGATCGGGTCGACGCGCTTGTCTGGGCCATTACGGAACTGATGCCCGGCTGGGCGTCGCGCCCTCGAATACGCGATTTCATATAAGGAAAAAATATGGCTTGGAACTGGTCTTGGCCTCGCTCGGCGGGGAATGCCGGCGTGCGCGTCGAGAGCAAGAACGCATCACCGGGCGGCTTCATCGCCTTTCACGCGCAGGGCGAGGCGCATTGGACACGACGCGACTATGCGACGCTGGCGCGCGAAGGGTTCATGCGCAACCCGATCGTTCACCGCTCGGTGCGGCTGATTTCGGAGACGGCATCGGCGGTGCCGTGGCTGCTCTACGACGGTGCGGCCGAACTGGACGACCATCCGCTGCTCAGTCTGCTGGAACGGCCGAACGCACGCCAGGCGGGCGCGACGTTTCTGGAGGCGCTGTATGGTCATCTGCTTTTGGCCGGCAATGCCTATGCCGAAATGATCGACGCCGGCAACGGTGCGCGAGAACTGCACCTTCTGCGGCCTGACCGGGTTTCCGTGCAGACGGACGCGGGCGGCTGGCCGGCGGCGCTTGACTATCGCGAGGGCAGCGAGCGGCGAAACGTTCCGCTGGGTCTGGGGGAGGGCGGCGGTGCGCTGCACCTGACGCTGTTTCACCCGTTGGACGACCACTATGGTTTCCCGCCGCTGGAAGCGGCCTTGATGGCGCTCGATACCCACAATTCGGCAGGCCGCTGGAACAAGGCCTTGCTCGACAATTCGGCCCGACCCTCTGGCGCGCTCGTCTATGCGCCCAAGGATGGCGGCAATCTCAGCGATGAGCAGTTCGACCGGCTGAAGGCCGAACTGGAGGAAGGCTATTCCGGCGCTACCCGCGCCGGCCGGCCGCTGCTGCTGGAAGGCGGGCTGGACTGGAAGGCCATGGGCATGACGCCCAAGGACATGGATTTCGTTGAAGCGAAGCATTCCGCCAGCCGCGATATCGCGCTCGCCTTTGGCGTGCCGCCGATGCTGCTCGGTATTCCGGGCGACAATACCTACGCGAACTATCAGGAGGCCAACCGCGCCTTCTACCGGTTGACCGTCCTGCCGCTGGTGGCGCGCACGGCCAAGGAGCTGTCGGCCTGGCTTGGCCTCGCCTTCGGCGGCGATGCGCTTCGCCTTTGGTACGACGCCGACCGGATCGAAAGCCTGAACAGCGATCGGGACGCGCTATGGGCGCGCGTGGACGCCGCAACCTTCCTGACCGAAGACGAAAAGCGCGAGGCGGTCGGCTACCGGCCTCGCGGCCTCGTTTGACCCATAGAAAAGAGAAAGCGACCATGACCGACCTGTCCCAACCGGCCTGGGTCTGGATCGCCAAAGGCGCCGGCGCGGTTGCCGGTTCGGCGATCTCCCTGGCCTATATCCTTCCTCATGGGCGCCGCGAGGCGGCGGCGCGCTTTGCCGTCGGCGTCGTCTGCGGCCTGGTGTTCGGTGGCACCGCTGGCCTCAAGATTGCGTCCGAACTCGGCGTGGAGAACGTCATCGGACCCGTCGAGCTGATGTTAATGGGGTCTGCCGCCGCCAGCCTGTGCGCCTGGTGGGCAATCGGCTTTGTCGTGCGGGCGTTTGAACAGAACAGCCTGCTTGACATGTTTAGAAAGAAAAATCCGGAGAATGCCGATGAAAAGTGACGCTTTGGCACGGGCTTGCGAGCGTAAGTTCGTCGACCTGGTGCTGGATAAGGTCGAGGCGGACGGTAGTTTCGCCGGCTATGCCAGCCTGTTCGGCAAGGTCGATCTCGGCAAGGATGTGGTCGAGCGCGGCGCCTTCGCCAATTCGCTGCGCACGCGCGGCGCATCCGGCATTCGCATGCTGTTCCAGCACGATCCCAACGAGCCGATCGGCGCGTGGACGGAAATCCGGGAAGACACACGCGGCCTGTTCGTGCGCGGCCAGCTTGCCGGGGATGTGAGGCGCGCGCGCGAGGTCTTGAGCCTGATGCGCGGCGGCGCGCTGGACGGGTTGTCGATCGGCTTTCGCGCGGTGAAGGCGCGCCGCGATCCGGCTACCGGCGTTCGCCGCATTATCGAGGCGGACCTTTGGGAAATCTCCGTCGTCACCTTTCCGATGTTGCCTGAGGCACGGATCGAGACGGTGAAAGGCGGTCGGGTGAAACGTCTGCCCACCATCAGGGAATTCGAGTTCTGGCTCACGCGGGATGCGGGGCTGTCACGGAGCGACGCCCGGGCCGTCATCGCCAAGGGTTTCGCCAGTCTCGTGCGCGGGCGGGAAGCCGCACCGGGATCGCCGCAGGACCTCGCGGGACGCATCCGCGAAGCGACCAACATAATCAACAAAAGAGGAAACGCCCTATGAATGCAGTGCAGCAACCCCTGCCGGTCGAGACCAAGTCGGCGCCGGGGGAATATCTCGACCTGAAGGATGCCTTCGGCGAGTTCATGACGACGTTCGAGGCTTTCAAGGAAGCCAACGACGAGAAACTGGCCGAGTTGGAAGGGCGCATGGGCGCCGATACGGTGACCAGCGACAAGGTGGAGCGCATCTCGCATGCGCTGGACGAGCAGAAGCGCGCCATCGATAATTTGACCCTGAAGAAGATCCGGCCGATCCTTGATCGCGATGGCCGCACCGTGTCTTCGGAACACAAGAACGCCTTCGATGCCTATATGCGCAGCGGCGATGACCGCCAGCTTCGCGCCCTCGACACCAAGGCCATGTCCTACGGTTCCGGCCAAGACGGCGGCTATCTGGTTCCGGGGGAGACGGAAGCGGAAATCGGCAAGCGCCTCTCCGCCCTGTCGCCGATCCGCTCGATCGCGTCGGTAAGACAGGTATCGAGCGCGGTATTGAAGAAGCCGTTTTCGGTGAGCGGCCCGGCGGTCGGCTGGGTGGCGGAAACGGCGGCGCGTCCGCAGACCGACACCGCGACGCTGGCCGAACTGCAGTTTCCCACCATGGAGCTTTACGCCATGCCGGCGGCGACCGCTTCTCTGCTGGAAGATGCGGTGGTCGATCTCGACCAGTGGATTTCCTCCGAGGTTGAGGCGGCGTTCGCCGAGCAGGAGGGTGCGGCCTTCGTCTCGGGCGACGGCACGGCCAAGCCGAAGGGTTTTCTGAGCTACCCGACCGTAGCCGAAGCAAGCTGGGCCTGGGGCAAGATCGGCTACACCGTGACCGGCGTTGCCGGCGCGCTTCCGGTCGCAAACCCGTCCGATATCCTAGTCGATACCGTTTACTCGCTCAAGGCCGGCTATCGCCAGAATGCCAACTGGGTGATGAACCGCAAGACCCAGGCCACCATCCGCAAGCTGAAGGATGATAACGGCAACTATCTGTGGCAGCCGCCTTCCGCCGTCGGCCAGCGTGCCATGCTGATGGGCTTCCCGCTGGTGGAGGCGGAAGACATGCCCGACATCGACGATGACGCCACGCCGCTTGCCTTCGGCGATTTCGGCCGCGGCTATCTGGTCGTGGATCGTACCGGCGTTCGGGTGCTGCGCGATCCCTATTCCGCCAAGCCTTACGTGCTTTTCTATACCACGAAGCGTGTCGGCGGCGGTGTCCAGGATTTCGATGCGATCAAGCTGTTGAAGTTCGGTACGGCATAAGCCGGCGGCCCCTCCTTCCGCCGCCTGAATGCTTGCCGACGCGGCTCCGGTTCACCCCACCGGAGCCGCACTTTTTTCCAGACAAAGGTGAATGAATGACGCTTTTTCGAACCGTCGATCCGGCGGCCGAACCGGTGACGCTTGCCGAGGTGAAGGCGCATCTGCGCCTCGACCACGATAGCGAGGACGATCTGCTGAACGGTCTGATCCGCGCCGCCCGCGAGGACGTTGAACGAGCCGCCGGCCTGGCGCTCATCGAACAGAGCTGGCGGCTGGCGCTCGACAACTGGCCGCGCGATGGCTGTGTGGCAGTGCCGCTTCATCCGGTCCGCACAATCCTGTCCGTCACCGCCTACGGTTCCGAAGGGGAGGGGTCGCTGATCGACCCGGCCAGCTATGAGGTTGACACCATGTCGCGCCCGGCCCGGCTTCATTTCGATGGCCCGCCCGGCGTGCTTCGCACCCTGAACGGCATCGAGATCGATTTTACCGCCGGCTTCGGCGAAGCCGGACCCGATGTGCCCGATCTTCTGCGGCGGGCCATCATCTTGCTCGCCGCACATTGGTACGAGTTCAGGACGAGCTATGGACCGAACGACCAGCCCGTTTCCTATCCGGCGGGCTATGACCGCATGATCGCCTCCTATCGGCGAGGCAGGCTCTGATGGCGGTGCTGTTCATCGATCCGGGTGAGCTGCGCACGGAGATCGTGCTGGAGGTCTGCACAACGGAGCCGGATGGGTTTGGCGGTTTCAGCGAGATCTGGACAGCGACCGCCACGTTCTTCGCCAAAATCGAGCCAGTTTCGGCGACAAGCGTGTTCGGCGCCGACCAGACGCTGGAGACGACGACGCACCGTATCACTGTGCGCCACCGCGGCGGCGTCGCCAGCGGCATGCGCTTCGTGAAAGACACGCGCATTTTCGAGATCGTCACCGTCCACGATCCGGACGAGAGCGGCCGTTATCTGGTCTGCAAGGTCACGGAGACAGGAGCATGAAGCTGGCTGCAGCGATAACGCTCGACGGACTGGTGCGCGCCCTGCGCTGGAATGTGCACGATCTGGCCGAGGCCGTGGAGGCCGGCTACGCTTCCCGTTCGACGGAATTCATGGAAGAAAAACCTGCGCGGCAAGCGCCCGGATCAACAAGGGAGCAGGCCGATGACCGCGCCCGTCGCTGATCTTCAGAAAGCCGTTTTTCAGATACTAGCCGGCGACAACGCCTTGGCGGCTTTGCTCGGCGGGGCAAAGATATTCGACCACGCGCCGGCCGACGTGCGCTTCCCCTATGTGACCTTCGGCCGAACCAGCGTCTACGACTGGAGTACCGATACCGAGAGCGGCACCGAGCAGCTTTTCACGCTGCACATCTGGTCGAAGGCCAAGGGCAGGAAGGAAGCGCTCGATATCATGGAGATCGTCAAGGGCCGCCTCGATGACGCGGCCCTTGCGCTCGACGAGCATCATCTCGTCAATCTCCGTTTCGAATTCGGCGATGCCAGCTATGACGACGATCTGTCCGTCCATCACTGCCAGCTGCGCTTTCGGGCAGTGATCGAAAAATCAGCCTGAAGGCCAAGCGGTCTACTCAGATCCCATAAATCAAAAAATCAGGAGGCCAGGCATGGTCGCACAGAAGGGCAAGGACCTTCTTCTCAAGCTCGATTCCGATGGCGGCGGCACATTCGTCACCGTTGCCGGATTGCGCTCGAAACGGATCGCCTTCAACAGCGAAACCGTCGACATTACCGACGCGGACTCGGCCGGCCGTTGGCGTGAGTTGCTGGCCGGTGCCGGTGTCCAGCGCGCCGCTGTCAGCGGCTCGGGCATCTTCAAGGATGCGCAGTCCGACGCGCTCATCCGCTCGCGCTTTTTCGCTGGCGAGATATCCGACTGGCAACTTGCCATGCCCGATTTCGGCACGGTCGCGGGGCCGTTCCAGATCACCTCGCTCGAATACACCGGCACGCACGATGGCGAGGTGACGTTCGATATGGCGCTGGAATCGGCCGGCGCCATCGCCTTCACGGTGGCGCCATGAGCGCGAACCGCAGGCGTGGCGAGATTTGTGCCGAACTAGATGGCACGCTGCATCGGCTTTGCCTGACGTTGGGCGCTTTGGCTGAACTGGAAGCCGCCTATGCCGCCGATGACCTTGCCTCGCTCGTGGAACGGTTCTCTACGGGCCGGCTTTCGGCGCGCGACATGATCCGCGTCATCGGCGCCGGTCTGCGCGGTGCTGGTGAAGACGTGGCCGACGATGCTGTGGGCGCGATGCATTCTGAACATGGCGCAACCGGCTTTGCCGCGATCGTTGCCGAACTGTTGACCGCGACATTCGGCGGGGTGCCAAAGGATGTTGCCACGCCAAACCCTTAGAGGCCGCGGCAGGAGCGAAGACGGCGTTTCCATGGGATGACGTCATGGCCATGGGCTTCGGCCTGCTGCGGCTTTCACCAAAGGCGTTCTGGGCGATGACGCCGATCGAATTCGAACGGGCAATGAGTGTGGTGCAGCCAGGCAGGACCTCGACGCCCGGCCGTGCCGATCTCGCGGCACTGATGCGTGCTTTCCCCGACCTTGCGATAACGGAGACTGAATTTGGCTGAAGACGTAACCGTGTCGATCCGCGCCGATACCGCACCGTTCCAGAGCGCGCTTGAAAACCTCGAAAAGCTCTCCGGCAATTTCGGCAATCAGTTGACGGGAGCGCTGAAAAGCGCGGCGGTCAGCGGCCGTGAACTGGACGACGTGCTTCGCCGTGTTGGGTTGAATCTTGCCGGCATGGCACTGGCGCAAGGGCTGAAGCCGCTGCAATCGCTGGCCGGCTCGCTGTTTTCCGGCCTGCTCGGTGGGCTTTCCGGCATCCTCCCCTTCGCCAAGGGCGGGGTGCCCGGCCATGTCGTCCCCTTCGCTTCGGGCGGCATCGTCTCTACGCCAAGCTATTTTCCGATGGCGGGCAATGTCGGCCTCATGGGCGAAGCCGGCAGCGAGGCGATCCTGCCGCTCCGGCGCGGCGCCGACGGCAGCCTCGGCGTTGCGGCGACCGGTAGTGGCGGGTCGGTCAACGTCGTCTTCAACGTGACGGCGCAGGACGCCGCCTCCTTCCGCAAATCCGAAGCGCAGATCACCGGCATGCTGGCGCGTGCGGTTTCGCGCGGCACACGAACCTTTTGAGGAAGCCTCGTGTCAGAACTTGCCAACTTTCATGACGTGCTGTTTCCGACGGCCGTATCGTTCGGCGCGACCGGCGGCCCGGAGCGCCGCAACGAGATCGTTGCGCTGACTTCCGGTCGCGAAAAGCGCAATGCGCGGTTTTCGCAATCGCGCCATCGCTACGACGCCGGCACGGGCGTAAGATCGCTCGATGATCTGCATGATGTGCTGGCATTTTTCGAAGCTCGGCGCGGTTCTCTGCACGCCTTCCGCTTTCGCGACCCGTTCGACGGGAAGTCGTGCCGGCCGGGCGCCATGCCCTCCGCCGTCGACCAGAGTATTGCCGTCGGTGACGGAACGGCAAACCGGTTCGGGTTGGTAAAGGTCTATGGAACAGGCGACGACGCCTATCGCCGGCCGATCATGAAGCCGGTCGTTTCGACATTGCGTGTCGCTGTGAACGGCGTCGAGCTGTCGGCGCCGGAGGCTTTCACCTTCGATGACGCGACAGGCGAAATCGTCTTCGCTGCCGGTTTTGCCCCCGGCGATGGCCTTGCCGTTACTTGTGGCTATGAGTTCGATGTGCCGGTGCGTTTCGATACCGAGCGGATCGAAATCAGTTTGAAGGCATTCAAGGCGGGGCAGATTCCGTCGATCCCGCTGGTCGAGGTGCAGCTATGACCGCTTATCCGCAGGCCCTTGTCGAGCATTTCGCGCGCGACGTGACCACCATCTGCCATTGCTGGCGTTTGACCAGTATCGATGGTGAGACGACCGGCTACACCGACCATGACCGACCGCTTACATTTGAGGGGACTGTGTTCGAGCCGGAAGCCGGTTTCAGCGCCAGCGAGGCACGCAGCACGCTGGGCCTCGCTGTCGATACCGTCGATGTTGAAGGCGCGCTTTCCTCCGCGCGCATCCGTGACGAGGACATCGCGGCCGGTCTCTATGACGGCGCCAGGGTGGAAACCTTCCTCGTCAATTGGCGAAAGCCTGAGGATTTCGTTCTCATAAGAACGGCTGCCATCGGCAAGATGACGCGAAGTGACGGGCGCTTCATAGCCGAACTGGAAAGCCCGGTTAGCAGGCTGGACCAGCCGAACGGCCGCATCGTAAGCCGAACATGCGATGCCGAATTGGGTGATGCGCGCTGCGGCTTCCTTCTCGACCAGCCGGGCTTCAAGGCTGCCGGATCGGTCGAAGCCATGGAAACGCCAGACAAGATCGCCGTATCGGGACTTGGCGGCTTTGGCGCTGGCTGGTTTTCATTCGGCACGCTCGGCTGGGTCACCGGTGCGCGCGCGGGGCAGACCGAAAGGATTGTCGACCATCGGCTGGCCGGCGGTGATGTATTCCTGGTCCTTCAGCAAAGGGTAGGGCCGGCGATGGCCGTCGGCGACATATTCTCGGTGGAGGCCGGCTGCGACAAGACATTCGCGACCTGCAAGGCGAAGTTCGACAACGCGCTCAATTTTCGCGGCTTCCCGCATCTGCCGGGCAACGACGCCGCCTATTCCTACGTCGTCGACGGCGGGAATTTCGACGGCGGGCCGGTCGTTCCATGATGCAGGCTCCAACTGATGGCGAATCTCCGATCGCCGCATCGGTGATCCGCGAGGCGATGTCGTGGGTCGGAACACCCTATCGGCATCAGGCTGACCGGAAAGGCGTCGGCTGCGATTGCCTTGGGCTGGTGCGCGGTGTCTGGCGGGCCCTCTATGGCTTCGATATCGAGCCGCAGGGCGTCTATGCCGCCGATTGGGCCGAAGCCGGCGGGGAAGAGAAGCTGATTGCAGGGGCTAGGCGCAGCTTTTGGGAGAAGCCGCTTTCGGATGCGTGGGTGGGCGATTTGCTCCTTTTCCGTTGGCGGCCGCATCTGCCGGCCAAGCACGCCGGCATCCTCGTCGGGCAAAACCGCTTTGTCCACGCCTATCAGGGCGGCGGCGCGGTGACGATATCCGCACTGGTGCCGCAGTGGCGCAGGCGCATTGCCGCAGTCTTCGCCTTTCCAGAATTACCTGACATTTCAACCTGAACCCGGAGCGGTTATGGCGACAATTCTGCTTCAGGCCGCCGGGGCCTATCTCGGCGGCTTTCTCGGTTCCGTTGGCGGTGCGATTGGGTCGGCTGCGGGGGCGGTTGCCGGCTATGTGGTCGATCGTGCACTGATCGACAGCACCCGGCACCTGGAAGGGCCGCGCCTGACCAGCGCGAAGCCGTTCACCGCCGAGGAGGGCGTCTCTATCCCGCGCCTTTACGGGACGGCGCGTCTTGGCGGCACGTTGATCTGGGCGACGCGGTTCGAGGAAAGCAGCGCGACCAGCCGCCACGGCAAGCTCGGCCCGAAGGTGACGGAATATTCCTATTTCGCCAATGTCGCCTTCCTGCTTTGTGAAGGCGAGATCGTGGGAATCCGGCGCATCTGGGCCGATGGACGCGAGATAGACCGCCAGAACGTCGAGATCAGGGTCTATCGCGGCAACCAGGACCAGCCTGCCGACCCGTTGATCGAGGCCAAACAGGGCGCCGGCAATACGCCGGCCTATCGCGGCGTCGCCTATGTCGTGCTGGAGCGGTTCGATATCGGGCCGTTTGGAAACCGCGTTCCCCAATTGCAGTTCGAGGTGATCCGGCCGGTTGGGAAACTGAACGAGAAGATCCAGGCGATTTCACTCATTCCGGGCGCGATCGAATACGGCCTTTCGGCTGAACTGGTAACGCGTCAGAAGCGGCCGGGCGAACAGGAGGCCATCAACAGGAACATATTGTTTGCCGGCACCGACATTGCCGGCTCGCTCGACGAGTTGCAGATGACATGCCCGAACCTGCAGCATGTGGCGCTCGTCGTTTCCTGGTTCGGCGACGATCTCAGGGCCGGGCACTGCCGGATAAGGCCGGCCGTCACTACCGCCGAAGGCGAGGGGCTTTCCAGCGAGTGGCTGGTTTCGGGGATATCGCGAAGCTCGGCCCCGGTTCTGTCGCAGCACGGCGGCGGCGCGGCGTATGGCGGGACGCCGTCGGATGCGAGTGTGCTGAGCGCGATCGCCGATATCAAGGCGCGCGGCCTGGCGGTCACGCTCTACCCGTTCGTGATGATGGATATTGCCGACGATAATGATCTGCCCAGCCCTTATGGTAGGGCGAGCCAGCCGAGCTATCCCTGGCGGGGGCGGATTACGTGCGATCCAGCCCCGATGGAGCCCGGCTCCGCCGACGAGACGGATCTGGTGCGCGCTCAGGTGGCGGCATTCTGCGGCGCTGCCTTGCCGTTCCAGTTTGCCGAGGTGTCAGGCACCGTCGCCTTTTCCGGCGCCGGCGATGAATGGGGTTATCGGCGCCTGATCCTCCACTACGCCCACCTGGCGGTGAAAGCCGGCGGCGTCGACGCCTTCCTGATCGGCAGCGAACTGCGGGGCCTGACCACGCTTCGCGACGACCATGCGGGTTTTCCCTTTGTCGAGGAATTGTGCACGCTGGCAGCCGATGCGCGCACGGTGCTCGGTCCGCAAACCCGGCTCACCTACGGCGCCGACTGGAGCGAGTATTTCGGCCATCATCCGCAGGATGGCAGCGGAGATGTTTATTTCCATCTCGACGCGCTGTGGGCGCATCCGGCGATAGATGCCGTCGGCATCGACAATTATATGCCGCTGTCCGACTGGCGCGACGCGGACTATGCCGGCGGCAATCCGGACGGCTTCGCCAGCCCCTACGACCCGCGCGGTCTCGCCACTTCGATTGAAAGCGGGGAAGGGTTCGACTGGTATTACGCCAGCGCCGAGGCGAGAGAAAAGCGGCTGCGCTCGCCGATAACCGACGGCGCCTATGGCAAGCCATGGGTCTATCGCTACAAGGATATCGTCAACTGGTGGTCCCGGCCGCACTACAATCGGGCCGGTGGCGTGGAAGCCTCCACGCCTACCGCTTGGGTGCCGCAAGGCAAGCCGATCTGGTTCACCGAACTCGGCTGCCCCGCTTCCGACAAGGGGCCGAACCAGCCCAATATATTCCCCGATCCGAAGTCGGCCGAAAACGCAGCGCCCTATTTCTCGAATGGCGGGCGCTGCGATGCCGCGCAGCGTTGTTTCCTAGAAGCCCATATGGACTACTGGGATGCCACGGAGCCCAGCTTCGAGGGGAGTCGGAATCCGCAATCTTCCGTCTATGGCGGGAGGATGGTCGATCCGGCGCGCATTTATCCATGGTCGTGGGACGCGCGGCCGTTTCCGGCCTTTCCGTTGCGCGGCGACCTCTGGTCGGACGGAGAAAACTGGGATAGGGGTCATTGGCTCAACGGCAGGCTGGCCAGCCCCGGTCTTGGCGCGCTGATCAATGCCATCCTGACAGATCATGGCCAGCCGGCCGCCGACACGCAAGATGTTGAAGGCACGGTAGAAGGTTACCTGATTGCCGATCCAACGTCGGCGCGTGCCGCGATCGAGCCCCTTACCGACCTCTTCGACATCGTTGTCCGGGAGGATGCCGATACGCTGGTGTTCAGGCAGGCTGGCGCTACGCAAGAGCCAGCCTTCGACTTGACGGAACTGGTGGTCGACGAAAATGGTCCGCTGGTGGAAACCGTGCGGCTGCCGGACCACCAGCTACCTGCTGAAGCCACACTGACGTTCCTCAACCCGCTGACGGAGTATCAGTCCGCGTCCGTACGCGGCAGGCACCTTGGGGCGATGGGCAGCCGCCAGCAGAGCATTTCGTTTCCAGGCGTGCTGGAGACAGGCCAAGGTAAGGCATTGCTCGATGACTGGCTGAAGCGCACATGGTACGAGCGTGAAACCACGACGTTTTCCGTCTTTCAGCCGCATGTTGACATCTGTCCCGGTGCGATTGTGCGGATACCGGCTTCGGGAAGTTCGTCCGATTTTCTGGTGACGCAGGTCGAGGACGGGTTGGTGCGCCGGGTCTCGGCCCGCCAGATCGTGCGGGACGCCCCCACCCCCTGGCGCCCGTCGGTTCCGGCTGGCATTGCCGGTGCGCCGGCTCTGACCGGTCAGCCGCATGTGCTGTTTCTGGATTTGCCGTCGGGGATTGGCGAGGGCGAGACGCCGGCACAATTCCGGGCCGCCGTCTGGCAAAAACCGTGGCGTAGCCAGGCATTGTTCGTTTCCCCGGAGGACACGGGCTTTGTCTTTCGCTCTACCCTTGGCAAGGCGGCCAGCCTCGGCAGGCTCGTGGCCGCATTGGAACCGGGCTTTGAGGGGCGGGTCGACCAGGTCGGATCGATTGTCGTCGAGTTGTTCGACGCGGAAGTTGCCAGCGTCAGCCGGACGCAACTTCTCAACGGCGCCAATGCGGCCGCCGTGCGCTGCGCTGCGGGCGCATGGGAAATCGTTCAGTTCGAGACGGCAGAAGAAATCTCGCCGCAGATATGGCGCTTGTCAGGCTTGTTGCGAGGGCAGTTGGGAACTGACGACGCGATGGTTGCGGGCGCGCCGGCCGGTGCCGATTTTGTCATGCTTGACGATGCGGTTCGTTCAGCCGGCCTGCTTGAAAGCGAGGCCGGACTTCTCCTCAACTGGCGCGTCGGCCCCTCCGGCGCCGACCTGTCCAGCGCCAATTTCGTGAGCAAAGCGGAAGTCGGCGGTATTCGCGCATTGCTGCCCTTGTCGCCGGTTCATGTGAAGGCCACCCGGATAGGCAGTGATTTCAGGTTCTCCTGGGTCCGCCGTGGCCGGCTGGATGCGGACAAGTGGGAAGGAAGCGATATCCCGCTTGCCGAAGGCCGGGAGGAATACCGCATCGAGATTGCGCCGGCAGGCGGTGCGGTGGTGCGGACCGAGATTGTTTCCGAGCCTGCCTGGCTCTATCCGGCCGCCGATATAAACGCCGATTTCGGTGCGCTTCCCACAGAAATCGACGTCACTTTGCGCCAACTGAGCGTCGCCGTGGGCTGGGGAATCCCGGCAACGCGCCGCCTCACTTTGTCCTGATGCTCTCTCCATTCATCGAAAGGAACTGAAACATGACGGCAAGCAAACCCTGGTATCTTTCGCGCACGATCTGGGCGTCGATCATCACGATCGTTACGGGCACTGCCGGCCTTACCGGGCTTCCATTGGACGGGCTGGACAATTCAGCGCTTACCGATACCCTGTTGCAGGCCATCAGCGCCATCTCCGGTCTTGTTGCCATCTTTGGCCGGTTGGCGGCGAAACATCGGATAGGCTAAAGATAATGTCGTCCATTACCCAGCCAGACCGTGCCGGGCAATGGCCGACCGTGAGCAGGGGGGAGCATGCATCACGAATGGTTACCGTTCATGCGATGTTCAGCACCAATGCGTTAGGACGTCGGACATGAACCCGTTTTGTACTTTTTTTCGGCTGGCGATGCTGGTGCTTTGTGCGGCCGGGCTATTCGCCGCGCAGGCATCTGCCATGCCCTTTGCGCCTGCCGTCACCTTTTCGAGTGGTGCCGGTCTTGTTGTGCCGGTTGCCTCCGATTGTTACGCGGTAGGCCAGCAGGTAGCCGCGCAAAAGGGCGGAACGTTGGCTAAAGCCTCTCAATCGACGCAGGGTGGGCAACCTGTCTGCGTGATCGTGGTGCTTGTTCCAGGCAAGGAAGGCGAGCGTCCGCGCCGTTCCGAGATTGTCGTTCCGCAAAACTGAAGACGCCGCCGGCGTTTCCAAGGTCGCCGGAATCGGCCTATAGCTGACCCGGTTCAGATAACGAACCAACACTACGGGGTTGCATGCGCATACTCGTTGTCGAAGATGACAAGGATCTCAACAGGCAGGTTTCCGACGCGCTGGTCGATGCCGGCTATGTCGTCGATCGTGCCTTCGACGGCGAGGAGGGCCATTTTCTCGGCGACACCGAGCCCTATGACGCGGTAGTGCTCGACATAGGCCTGCCGCAGATGGACGGGATCAGCGTCGTCGAGCGTTGGCGGCGCGACGGCCGCAAGATGCCCGTACTCATTCTAACCGCCCGTGATCGCTGGAGCGACAAGGTGTCCGGCATCGATGCCGGCGCCGACGACTATGTGGCCAAGCCGTTCCACATCGAGGAAGTGCTGGCCCGAGTCCGGGCACTCATCCGGCGTGCGGCCGGCCATGCGTCATCGGAACTGACCTGCGGCCCACTGCGGCTCGACACCAACGCGTCCAAGGCAGATATCAACGGGGCGCCGTTGAAGCTGACGTCGCACGAATTTCGTCTGCTCGCCTATCTTATGCACCATATGGGCAAGGTCGTGTCGCGAACCGAGTTGGTCGAGCATCTCTACGATCAGGATTTCGACCGCGATTCCAATACGATCGAAGTTTTTGTTGGCCGGCTGCGCAGGAAAATGGGTGTCGACATGATCGAAACCGTTCGCGGCATGGGCTACCGCATGCGTGAACCGGAGGCATGACGCGCAACCGTTTCTCACCGGGCAAGGTGTCGTGAAAACGCCCTCGATACGGTCATGGCCGCGTTCGCTTGCCTTTCGCGTCGTGGCGTTTTCGACAGTCTGGGCGATCCTGGCGCTGATCGTCATCTTCACCCTGATCACGACGCTCTATCGTCAGGCCAGCGAACGGGGGTTCGACAGCCTGTTATCGGCCCATTTGTTCAACCTGATCGGCTCCGTCGGCATTTCCGATACGGGGGTGCTGACCGGCTCGCCTGATCTGGGAGACCTGCGGTTTTCCGAGCCGAACTCCGGCTGGTACTGGTCGGTGCTGCCGGCTTCCGAAGGTGTCACTGGTGAACGACACTCGTCCTCGATGACGGAACCGATCCCGTCGCCGAGCGCGGCCGAGGTGCCGTTCAACTCTGCCTTTCAGCGCACCTACACCACCGACGGCCTCGACGGCGAGGAACTGAAGGTTTTCGAAAGCGAGTTCGTCCTCGATACGAAAAACCATGCCGCGCGCTTCCGCGTGATGGGCAATGAGACGGAACTCAAGGCAGAGATCAGCGCATTCCAGCACCGGCTTCTGACCTATCTTTCATTGTTCGGCGTCGGCATGATTTCTATCAACGCGATTGCCATCCTGTTCGGGCTCCAGCCGTTGCGCAGGGTCCGCAATGCGCTGGCGATGGTGCGCGAGGGAACCGCTCAGCGGCTTACGGGCCGCTTTCCGGTCGAGATAGAACCGCTCGCCAATGAAACTAACGCACTCATCGAAAACAACCGCCGTATCGTCGAGCGATCGCGAACGCAGGTCGGGAACCTTGCGCATTCGCTGAAGACACCGCTCGCCGTTCTCATCAACGAGGGTCGGGCTCTGGGCGGCGCGAAAGGCCAACTCATCACCGAGCAGGTGGGTTCTATGCAAAAGCAGGTGGACCATTATCTGCAGCGTGCCCGCGTGGCGGCGCAACGCGACAGCGTCACTTATCGCACACCGGTCGCGCCGCTTGTCGAGCGGATGGTGCGGGTCGTGCAAAAGCTCAACCCGCAGACCCGCCTGTCGCTTTCGATGAGCGATGCGGATATCGTGTTTGCGGGCGAGCGCGAAGATCTGGAAGAATTGCTCGGCAACCTGCTTGAAAATGCGATGAAGTGGGCAAAAAGTACCGTGATGGTATCCGTAGCCCAATCGCCTGGCGACGATGCCGCCGATCTGTTCGAAATCGGCATAGAAGACGACGGCCCAGGCATTCCGGAGGAGAAGGCGCGCGAAGCCTTGAAGCGCGGGCGGCGCCTGGACGAGACGAAACCCGGTACCGGGCTCGGCCTTGCCATTGTCGCGGACCTCGTCAACGAGTATGGAGGCACCCTTGCGCTGGAACGGTCCGGCCTTGGCGGTCTCAAGGCTGTCGTCCGGCTGCGGAGCCTTTCATGAGTTCGGGCGTTGGACGAATCCGGTCAAATATCGGCCAAACATCGGTACTATCGCGACGCCGGCTTGCCGATGCGGTGTCAATCTGGACCTAGACCATCGAATGAAGATACGTGCAGCACTCGTTTCCGGCCTTCTGGTAGTCTCCGGTTGCGCCTCGACTGGCCTGAGCGGTAGCCCCGGCAAGGCGATTTCCTCTGCCTTGCCGACTCCAGGCGGCGATAATGGCACAAAAGTCGCCAAGGCGATCATTTCTGCCATGGGAGGCGGTCTCATCGGGGGAAAGATCGGCGCGGGTCTGACCGATCAGGAAAAGCGCAGCGGACTCGAAGCCGAATACAAGGCGCTTGAATATACGGCGAGCGGCCAGGTGGTCACATGGAAGAGCGATTCCTCGAGCCGTTATGGCGAGGTGGTGGCGGCGCAGCCCTATCGCGTCGGGTCGCAGGATTGCCGGCAATACACACATACCGTCTTTAACGGTGGACCCAGCCTCACGGCGCGCGGCACTGCCTGCCGCAACAGCGACGGCAGCTGGACGCCGCTGACCTGATTTATAACGATATCGTGACCGGCTGAAACGAACGCTTGGCATCCGCCGCCAAAGCGTCGCAGGGCGCCCATGTTGGCAGGCGGCGGCTCTGCCGCTATTGGAAGGGCATGCTGTTCTGGGTCATAGCCGCTGTTTTGACGTTGGGCGCGAGCCTGGCGGTGCTGCTGCCTCTGGCAGCCGGCACGAAGCCGGATCGCAACGGTTCCAGCCACGATCTCGAGGTCTATCGCGACCAGTTGTCGGAGCTTGACCGCGATGTCTCGCGAGGGTTGATCCATCCCGCGCAGGCCGATCAGGCCCGCGCCGAGATAGCGCGGCGGATCCTTCGCCTCGACAATGCCGCGACGTCAAAGACGCAGGCGAGCGAAACCACCGTGGCGGCGCGGCTGGTCGCCGCCGCAGCCGTTCTGGCTGTTCCGCTCGTCAGCTGGGGTGTCTACGCCGAGTTGGGGTCACCGGATTTGCCTTCGCAGCCGCTGGCCCAAAGGCTGGCCAAGAACCCGGCGAATAGTTCCGTGGATGAACTGGTAGCACGGGCCGAAGCGCATCTGGCCGCCAACCCTTCGGACGGGCGAGGTTGGGATGTCGTTGCTCCCATTTATCTGCGCATGCAGCGTTTCCCGGATGCCGTTGCCGCCTACCGTAACGCCATTCGGCTGGACGGTGAAACCGCGGTTCGTCAGGCCGGTCTCGGCGAGGCGATCGCCAACACTGCCGGCGGGATCGTCTCGACCGATGCGCAAGCGGCGTTCGAAGCGGCCCGGAAACTCGATCCGGCCAACGCCAAGGCAAACTTCTATCTGGCGTTGGCGATGGCGCAGGAAGGCCGCAAGGACGACGCGATAAAAGGATGGCAGGCCATGCTCGCCTCCCTGCCGCAAGGCTCGCCGTGGCGGCCTGCCGTGGAAGAGGCGCTTGCCCGATCCGGCAAGCCGGCGGAAACCGCCAACGGCACAGCCGCAGGCCCGACCAGGCAGGAAGTCGATGCCGCATCCTCGATGTCGCCGCAGGATCGCAGCGCCATGATCGAAACCATGGTTGCCGGGCTGGACGAAAAGCTTCGGCAAAATCCGCGCGACTGGGAGGGCTGGACCAAGCTCGTCCGCTCCTATGTGGTGCTTGGCAGGACCAGCCAGGCACGCGATGCCCTCAATCGCGGTATTGCCGCATTCGGGGCTGACACCGACGAGGCAAAAAAGCTTGTCGCCTTTGCCGCTTCGCTCGGCCTGGCTGCGACGGAGTAGGCGATGACTCGCAAGCAAAAGAGATTGTCGGTAATCCTGGCGGGTCTGGCGTTTCTTGGCGCCGCGACCGGCCTGACGTTCTATGCACTTGGCCAGAAAGCGTCCTATTTCTATATGCCCGGCGATCTGGCGAGCGCCCATGTCGAGCCGGGCCAGCGCATAAGGTTGGGCGGACTGGTCGAGAAGGGTACGATCCAGCGCGGCCAGGGCGCCACCGTTGCTTTTTCGGTCACCGATACGCAAAAGTCGGTCAAGGTCACCTATACCGGTATCCTGCCCGACCTTTTTCGTGAAGATCAGGGTGTCATTACCGAAGGCACATTCGGGCCTGACGGCACGTTCATTGCCGACAGCGTTCTGGCCAAGCACGATGAGCGCTATATGCCCAAGGAGGTGGCCGATGGCTTGAAGGCCAAGGGCGTATGGCAGGAGAGCAAAAGTGAATAGCGGGTATTGCCGCCATGGTTGAGATCGGGCATTTCGCGCTGGTTCTGGCGTTTGCATTGGCGCTCGTGCAGATGGTCGTGCCGTTTTACGGTGCGCGCACAGGCAATGACCGGATGATGGCGGTCGCCGGCCCCGTCGCGGTGACCGGCTTCGCGCTGACCGCGATCTCCTTCCTGGCGCTGGCGGCTGCCTATGCGCTGTCCGATTTTTCCGTACAAAGCGTATGGGAAAATTCTCACTCGCTTCAGCCGCTTATCTTCAAGATCACCGGCGCATGGGGCAACCATGAAGGGTCGATGCTGCTTTGGGTGTTGATCCTGACGTTCTTCGGCGCGCTGGTAGCCCTGTTCGGCGCCAATTTGCCCGAAACCCTCAAAGCCAATGTCCTTGCCGTGCAAGGATCGATCGGCGCCGCGTTTTTCCTGTTCATCCTGGCCACCTCGAATCCGTTCATACGGCTCAATCCCGCGCCGATCGAAGGACGCGATCTCAATCCGATTCTTCAGGATTTCGGGCTCGCCGTTCATCCACCGCTGCTTTATCTCGGCTATGTCGGCTTCTCGGTTTGCTTCTCCTTCTCGGTGGCCGCCTTGATCGACGGCCGCATCGATGCCTCATGGGCGCGCTGGGTACGGCCGTGGACGCTGGTCGCCTGGATGTTCCTGACCGGCGGTATCGCGGTGGGCTCCTACTGGGCCTATTACGAGCTGGGCTGGGGCGGCTTCTGGTTCTGGGACCCGGTGGAAAACGCCTCCTTCATGCCGTGGCTGGCCGGCACCGCGCTGCTCCATTCCGCCATCGTTATGGAAAAACGCTCGGCACTGAAGATCTGGACTTTGCTGTTGGCGATCCTGACATTCTCGCTGTCGTTGCTCGGCACATTCCTGGTGCGTTCGGGCGTTCTGACATCGGTCCATGCTTTTGCCACCGACCCGACGCGTGGCGTTTTCATCCTTTGCATCCTGATGCTCTTCATCGGCGGATCGCTGGCCCTGTTCGCCTGGCGCGCCTCTGCGCTGACGGCGGGTGGCCTGTTCCACCCGATCTCGCGGGAAGGGGCGCTGGTGCTGAACAATCTGTTCCTGACGACCGCCACGGCGACCGTGCTCATCGGGACACTCTACCCATTGCTGCTCGAAGCGGTCTCCTCGGACAAGATTTCGGTGGGTGCGCCCTTTTTCAACCTGACCTTCGGACCACTGATGGTGCCGTTGCTGGTCATGGTGCCATTCGGGCCGCTGCTGGCGTGGAAACGCGGCGATATCGTTGCCGTGGCGCAGCGGCTGATGGCGGCTTTTGCCGCCGCGCTGCTGGCAAGCCTGGTGACGGCTTTCTTCATTGATGGCGCATCGGCCTTCGCCATCGTTGGCGTCGGACTGGCGTTCTGGCTGGTCTTCGGTTCCTTGACCGACCTCGCGGTAAAGGCCGGATTCGGCAATGTCGGAGCTGCCGCGCTGTTCAGGCGCCTTATCGGCCTGCCACGCTCCATCTTCGGCACCGCGCTCGCGCATTTGGGGTTGGGTCTGACCGTGCTCGGCATCGTCGGAGCGCTTTCGTTCGGCACCGAGAAAATCCTGTCCATGCATGCCGGCGAGACGGTGGAACTGTCTGGTCACACGGTGCGTTTCGACGGACTTTTCCCGGATAAGGGCCCGAACTACAGCGAAGACCGCGCCAGGTTCGAACTGGTGGGCGAAAACGGCAAGACCATCGGCGAGATTCACTCCGCCAAGCGCTTCTACCCCGTCCGGCAGATGACGACGACGGAGTCCGGCATCAAAACGATCGGGTTCAGCCAGCTCTATATCTCGCTCGGCGACGAAGGGACCGATGGTTCGGTCGTGGTGCGTCTGTGGTGGAAGCCGCTGGTGACGCTGATCTGGCTCGGCGCTTTGGTGATGATGGCCGGGGCCGCCATGTCGTTGATGGACCGGCGGCTGCGGGTGGGCGCGCCTTCGCGCCGCCCGAAGAAGGCCCCCGTCGCAGCAGCGGCGAGCACGCCATGACCATGAAAGCGGCGCTGGCCTTTTTGGTCCTGTTGTCTGCCCTGTTGTTCTCCGGCAGCGCGTTCGCGGTCAAGCCCGACGAAATGCTGGCGAATCCGGTTCTTGAGGCGCGGGCCCGCCACATTTCCGAGGGCCTGCGTTGCATGGTCTGCCAGAACCAGTCGATCGACGAATCGGATGCCGACCTTGCCCGCGACCTGCGCCTTCTGGTACGCGAACGCCTGACGGCAGGCGACAGCGATACCCAGGTGGTCGACTATGTGGTGTCGCGCTATGGCGAGTTCGTTTTGCTGAAGCCGCGCCTGAGCATGCACACCGTCCTGTTGTGGGCCGCACCGCTTGTCCTGTTGCTTGCCGGCGGGCTTGCCGTGTTCTTTTCGGCGCGTTCCCGCCGCCGTGAAGCCCCCTCGCTCAGTCCCGAAGAACAGGCCAGGTTGGAAGCCATCTTGCACGAGAACTGAACCTCAGCCGATTTTTGCAACATTACGAAAGTTTCACGTGCCGGAAATGGCCCGGTAATGTCGCCCGCTCTATCTCTGCCTTTCAGGATGCCGGTCACGCACCCGAGGAACAAGGTTAAAGGATAGAGATCATGAACAAGGCCCCCCATTCATACTCGCTTACGCGCAAGCGCCTTATGGCTGCCGTCGCGTCTCTCGCGATCGCAGGTGCGATCGGTTTTGGCGCCGTCACGACCGGCACGGCCCCGGTGCTGGCTGATGCCGTGCATGTCCAGGCTCCGCAGGTTCCGAGCTTTGCCGATGTCGTCGAGCGCGTTTCGCCGGCCGTAGTCAGCGTCAAGGTCAAGGCCAACGTTCAGCCTACCTCTGACGATGGTTCGGACATGTTCCAGGGGCCGGACGGTTTGCCGGACAATCCGCAATTGCGCGAATTCTTCAAGCAGTTCCGTGGCTTCGGCAACCGGGGCGGTCATGACCGGAACGACGGCAAACGCTTTCACCGTGATCACAAGAACGACAAGCCGCGCCCTGTCGCGCAAGGCTCCGGCTTCTTCATTTCCGAGGATGGCTACGTCGTCACCAATAACCACGTCGTTGACGAAGGCACCGCGTTCACCGTCGTGATGAGTGACGGCAAGGAACTCGACGCCAAGCTGATCGGCACCGACCCGCGTACCGATCTCGCCGTGCTGAAGGTCGATAGCAACCAGAAATTCACCTACGTTGCCTTCGGCGACGATTCCAAGGCGCGCGTCGGTGACTGGGTCGTGGCTGTAGGTAATCCGTTCGGGCTAGGCGGGACGGTTACCGCCGGTATCATCTCGGCGCGTGGCCGCGATATCGGCGCCGGCCCCTATGACGACTTCATCCAGATCGACGCCTCGGTGAACCGCGGCAATTCCGGCGGTCCTACCTTCAATCTCAATGGCGAGGTCATCGGCATCAACACCGCCATCTTCTCGCCGTCGGGCGGCAATGTCGGCATTGCTTTCGATATACCGGCCTCCACCGCCAAGACGGTGGTTGAGGATCTGATCAAGAACGGCTCGGTCAAGCGCGGCTGGCTCGGCGTAGAGATTCAGCCGGTCACGGCCGATATCGCGGAATCGCTCGGCTTGCAGTCACAGAAGGGCGCGCTTGTGGCCAACGCTCAGGACGACGGTCCCGCCAAGAAGGCGGGCGTGGTTGCCGGCGACGTCATCACCCAGGTGGACGGCAAGGATGTCGATTCCCCGAAGGAGCTTGCCCGCCTGATCGCCGCCGAAGCCCCCGGCAAGGCTGTGGAACTCAGTGTCTGGCACGATGGCAAGACCAATACTGTCAAGATCGATCTTGGCAAGTTGCCGAACACCAACAAGCAGGCCTCGGCCGATGATCAGCAGCAGCAGGAGAGCCCCGACGAGTCTAAGTCACTGGCCGACTTTGGCCTGACCGTCACCAAGTCCGATGACGGCAAGGGGCTGGTGGTTACCGATGTCGATCCCGACAGTTCCGCGTCGGATCGCGGCATTCAGGCTGGCGATATCATCACGGCGGTCAATTCGACCGAGGTGAATAGTACCCAGGACGTTAGCAAGGCGATAGCCGATGCCACAAAGGCCGGCCGCAAGTCGGTGCTGGTTCAGTTGACCCACAACGACAACAATCGCTTCGTCGCCCTGCCTATCGCCAACGGGTAAGCAATGCCTTTTTCCGTTGCAACGGTTTCGTCCCCCGAGCCGTGGCATGGAAAGCATGGGGCCGGGCACGTCAGTCAGTCGTCGTGCGCGGTTCCAGCGGCAGCGGGCCCCATCGTCCGCTGCCGCATAAAGATTGGGGTCAGCGCAGATGTCGGCATCTCGATCCACGGAATTCGGCTATAACGGCGCCATGAAGATTCTCGTCATGGAAGATGACCGCGAGGCAGCCGATTATCTCAAGAAGGCTTTCACCGAAGCCGGACATACCATCCATGTCGCAGGCGACGGCGAAACCGGCTTTGCGCTCGCCGATTCAGGCGATTACGACGTAATGGTGGTGGACCGCATGATGCCGCGCCGCGACGGCCTTTCCGTCATCGCCGGCCTCAGGTCGCGCGGCAACACAACGCCTGTTCTCATCCTGTCGGCGCTGGGTGAGGTCGATGATCGTGTAACCGGCTTGCGCGCCGGCGGTGACGATTATCTGACCAAACCCTATGCCTTTTCGGAGCTTCTTGCCCGTGTCGAGGTGTTGAACCGGCGGGCAGGCGCCAAGGAAAGCGAAACCGTCTATCGGGTCGGTGACCTCGAACTCGACCGGCTTTCCCACACCGTAAAGCGGCTCGGCCAGGAAATCACGCTGCAGCCGCGGGAATTCCGGCTGCTCGAATATCTGATGCGCCATGCCGGGCAAGTGGTGACGCGCACCATGCTGCTTGAAAATGTCTGGGATTATCATTTCGATCCGCAGACCAATGTCATCGACGTGCATGTGTCGCGGCTTCGCGGCAAGATAGAGAGAGGCTTCGACAAGCCCATTCTGCACACCGTTCGCGGCGCCGGCTACATGCTTAAAAGCGGCTGACACGAAATGGCCCTTTCCGTGCCCGCCATCATGAGGACGACGGCTGCGCGGCTTTCAGCGCTCTATTTGCTGCTTTTCGCGCTTTGCGCGGTCCTTTTGGTCTTTTACATGACCTCGTTGTCAGCCCGCATGCTGACCGCGCAGACGCAAGACACCATCAACGATGAAGTGCTGGGCCTTGCCCGCGCCTATCAGCGTGGCGGCTTGCCCACCTTGGTGCGGGTGGTCGAGCAACGCTCGCGCCAGCCGGGCGCCAATCTCTACCTGATCGCCGACATCAACGGCCAGATACTCACCGGAAACGTTCAGGGCCTGGAGCCGGGCGTGCTCGAGACGGAGGGCTGGACGACCCGTCCATTCGCTTACCGGCGCTTCGGGGAAGGTGAACTGGACCGCCAGCGCAGCGGGGCGTCCGACCAGGGCAATGCGCAGGCTGAAGGCGAGAAAGGCCACAACGCGATTGCGCTGGTGCTGCGGCTACCGAACCAGATGATCATGCTGGTCGGCCGCGATCTCGGCGAGCCGGAACGGTTCCGCGCCGTCATCCGCCGCGCCCTGATGCTGGCGCTCGGCATGATGGGCCTTGGTGGGATCCTGATCTGGTTCTTCGTCGGGCGGGCAGCGCTGAAGCGCATCGACGGCGTGTCGGAGGCCAGCCGCCGCATCATGGGCGGCGATCTCGCCGGCCGCCTCCCGGTAACGGGGGCAGGCGACGAGTTCGACCGTCTTTCCGAGAACCTGAATGCCATGCTGGCCAGGATCGCCGCGCTGAACGAAGGGCTGAAGCAGGTTTCCGACAACATTGCCCACGACCTGAAGACGCCTCTGACCAGGCTGCGCAACCGCGCGGAAGCGACGCTTTCGGGCAGGCACAAGATCGCTGACTATCGGCAGGCGCTGGAAGGCACGATTGCGGAGTCCGATCACCTGATCAAGACCTTCAACGCCATATTGATGATATCGAGGCTGGAGGCCGGTTATTCGTCCGAAAGCACGGTAAAGGTCGACCTGGCCGCAACCGTCAGCGATGTTGTCGAACTTTACGAGCCGGTGGCGGAGGAGGCGGGCGTCGCGATAGAGGCGGCTGTTTCCGAACCCTTCTTTGTCGACGGCAACCGGGAACTGATCGGCCAGGCGCTGTCGAACATCGTGGACAACGCTATTAAATACTCCCTCGATGCTACCGAAAAGCCGACGGTGCGGGTGACGCTCGAACACAAGGACGGGCAAGTCAAACTCACCGTTGCCGACAACGGCCAGGGCATTCCCGACGATACCGACCGCGCCCGCGTGACCGAACGTTTCGTGCGGCTGGAAAAAAGCCGCTCCCAGCCGGGCTCCGGCCTAGGGCTCAGTCTCGCCAAAGCGATCATGAAGTTTCACAACGGGCATCTTGACCTTGTGCCGGGCAATCCCGGATTATCCGTTGTCATGCGGTTTCCCGAACGAGCGGATCATTGATGGCAGGTGCAGGCAGCGCCGAGAGCGGTTGGCACTTGTCGCCGGTTACGAAACTCGTCCCTTTGAACGAGGAGAGTGCGGCGCGCGAATTATCTGAAATCGCAGCCGCCGCGAAGGACGAGAATTGCCCTCGTCTGGTGAAACTGCTTGACGGCAAGGGTCAGGCTACCCGTTTTCTCGCCGCCGCGTTCGACCTTTCGCCCTTCCTGCGCGATCTGGCCCGCCGCCGGCCGCAGATGCTGGAGGCACTTTTCGATCAGCCGGTCGAAGCCAGGCTGGATGACATCTTGTCGGCCATCGGCAAGGCGGCAGGCGCGGAAGGCGTCTCGGAATCGAGCCTGATGATGGAACTACGCGCCTGCAAGGCTGAGGCGCATTTCCTCATTGCCCTGGCCGATCTGGCGGGCGAAGCCGGCACCGCGCTCACCGTGCGTCGTTTGAGTGATCTCGCGGATGCCTGCATCCGCTCGGCGACCGATTTTCTGCTGAGCGATGCCCACCGGCAGGGAAAGCTCAAATTGGCCGATGTGGACGATCCGTCGAAAGAGTCCGGCTGGATACTGCTCGGCATGGGCAAGCTCGGCGCACACGAACTGAATTTTTCCTCCGATATCGATCTGGTCGTTTTCTTCGATTCTGAAGCGCCTGCCATCGTCGATCCACTCGACGCCACGGATATGTTTTCGCGCCTCGCCCGGCGGCTGGTGCGCATCCTGCACGACCGCACCGAACACGGCTATGTGTTCCGCACCGATCTGCGTCTCCGCCCCGATCCCGGCTCTACGCCGTTGGCCATCCCGGTCGAGGCGGCGCTGAACTACTACGAGGCGCGCGGCCAGAACTGGGAACGCGCCGTGATGATCAAGGCACGGCCGGTGGCTGGCGACCTTCGGACCGGAGCGGCCTTCCTCAAGGAACTTCAGCCCTATATCTGGCGCAAATACATGGATTACGCGGCCATCGCCGACGTCCATTCGATCAAACGCCAGATCCACGCCCACAAGGGCCATGGCGAGATCGCGGTCAGGGGCCACAACGTCAAACTCGGCCGCGGCGGCATCCGCGAAATCGAGTTCTTCGTCCAGACCCAGCAACTCATCGCCGGCGGGCGGTTTCCGGAACTACGCGGCCGTGAAACCGTGCCGATGCTGGGAGAGCTTGCCGCGCGCGGCTGGATAACGGCGGAAGCGCGCGACACGCTGAGCCATCAATACTGGTTCCTGCGCCGCGTCGAGCACGCCATCCAGATGGTAGCGGACGAGCAGACGCACACGCTGCCGGAGGATGATGAAGGGCTGGAGCGCATCGCCCACATGCTGGGCTTTGCAGGCGGGGAGCCGTTTGCCACGGAATTTCGTTCCGCCCTGCACGAAGTGGAGCGCCACTACGCCGCCTTGTTCGAAACGGCGCCGGAACTCTCCGCGGGCATCGGCAACCTGGTTTTCACCGGCGACGTCGACGACCCGGACACTCTCCAGACCCTGAACGGGCTTGGCTTCCAGCGTCCGAGCGACATATGCCGCGTTATCCGCAGCTGGCATTTCGGCCGCTATCGGGTCACCCGCTCGGCGGAGGCGCGCGAGCGCCTGACCGAATTGACGCCCGCGCTGCTCCAGGCCTTCGGCCGGACGCGCCGTGCCGACGAGGCGTTGATGCGGTTCGATGAATTGCTGGCAGGGCTTCCGGCGGGCGTCCAGCTTTTTTCGCTGCTACAGTCCAATCCAGCGCTGTTGAAGATGCTGGCAACGATCATGGGCGCAGCGCCTCGGCTGGCGGCGATCATCACCCGCCAGCCGCATGTATTCGACGGGCTCCTCGATCCCGGCCTGCTCAAAGACTTGCCGGATCGCGCCTATCTGTCGGCGCGGCTCGCCGCCTTTCTCGGCGGTGACAGGCTTTACGAAGAAGTGCTGGACCGCCTTCGCATCTTTGCCGCCGAGCAAAAATTCCTGATCGGCGTCCGGCTGCTCGCCGGCGCCATCGATCCGGCGCGGGCGGGCAGGGCGTTTTCCGACCTGGCCGACCTGACGATCGATGCCGCGCTGAACGCGGTCATGGCGGAATTTGCGGTGAGGCATGGTCATGTCGCCGGTGGCAAGGTGGTCCTTCTCGGCATGGGCAAGCTCGGCAGCCGCGAACTGACGGCCGGATCGGACGTCGACCTCATCCTTCTCTACGACCACGATGCGGATGCCGAAGAGTCGGATGGCCAGAAACCGCTCGCGCCGTCCCATTATTTCAGCCGTATGACGCAGCGTCTCATTGCCGCCGTTTCCGCGCCGACCGCCGAAGGCGTGCTCTACGAGCTTGACCTGCGCCTGCGGCCCTCAGGCAACAAGGGACCGGTGGCGACGCATGTCGACGCGTTCAGCAAGTACCAGCGCGGTGAAGCCTGGACCTGGGAGCACATGGCGCTGTCGCGCGCCCGCACGATCGCCGGCGATGCAGCCTTGCGCGAAGCCGTCGAGGCTGAGGTGTCGGCCGTTCTGGCTTTGCCACGCGACGCCGTAAAGGTCATGGCCGAGGCGTCGGACATGCGCGCCATGATCGAGGAGGAAAAGCCGCCGCGCGATCTCTGGGATATAAAGCTGGTTCCCGGCGGCTTGATCGACCTCGAATTCATCGCCCAGATCGCCACAATCACCGGAAAGCTGGAAGAGGGCGAGCGCACGACCGGAACGGCGGAAACGCTGGAGCGCCTTGCACCCGGTTTTGTCGACGTGCAGACGAAGCGCGAGCTATGCGACGCCTATGCGCTCTATCTGGCGCTTACCCAGATGGTCAGGCTGTGCCTGACCGGCGGTTTCGATCGCGACGACGTTCCGCCCGGCCTTGCCGATCTTCTGTTGGCCGTCACTGACTTGCCGGATTTCGCAGTGCTGGAGGCGCATCTGAAAGACACGTCGCACATGGTCCGCAAGCATTTCGACCGACTGGTCCGGGCTTCGAAAAAGGGATTAGGCGGCGGCCTTCAACGTCCTTGACGCTTTCTTCAGGGGAATGCGGACGGAAACGATCGTTCCCGACCCTTCGGTAGAACGGATTTTCAGAGCGCCGCCGTGAAGCTCCGCCAGCGAGCGCGAGATGGCGAGGCCGAGGCCGGAGCCGGCATGGTTCTTCGAGAACTGGTTCTGCACCTGTTCGAAGGGCCGCCCCAGCTTGCTTAGCGCGTTCTTCGGGATGCCGCAGCCATTGTCCTCGATGGTCAGCGTCAGGGCGCCGGAAGCGTTGCGCGCCCGAACCGTTATGTGGCCTCCCTGGCCGGTGAACTTCACGGCGTTCGACAACAGGTTGATGACGATCTGCTTGACCGCACGTCGGTCGGCAAACAGCGTCATCGCATCGGCGATGCGGGTTTCTACGGTGATCGCCTTCTCTGCCGCCTGCAGTGAAACCACGCGAACGGTTTCGCGGATAAGCGGGCAAAGGTCGATTTCCTCGCGGTCCATCGAGAATTGCCCGGCCTCGATCTTCGACATGTCGAGAATGTCGTTGATGACACCCAGCAGATACTTGCCGCTGGAGTTGATGTCGCTGGCGTATTCCTCGTAGCGGTCCGAGCCGAGCGGGCCGAACAAGGCCTGTTCCATCAGTTCCGAAAAGCCGATGATGGCGTTTAGCGGCGTGCGCAGTTCGTGCGACATGTTGGCGAGGAATTCCGACTTGGCCTGGTTGGCCGCTTCCGCGCGCTCTTTTTCCTTCATGTATTTGCGGTTCAGTTCCACCAGCTCGCGCGAGCGTTCCTCCTCGGAGCGCCGCGCCAGGCTGAGGTCGTGGATCGTCGCCATCAGCCGGCGTTCGCTGTCGACCAGTTTTTCCTGGTGCTGCTTGATCTGGGTGATGTCGGAGCCGACCGAAACCGTGCCGCCGTCGCGTGTGCGAAGCTCGTTGACCTGGAGCCAGCGCCCGTCGGCGAGCTGGCGCTCATAGGTCGCGCCGCTGCGTGGTCCGTTGGCGTTGGCCAGCCGCCGCTCTGAAGCAGGGGCAAGCATCCGCTCCTCCAGTTCGGTACGCGACGCTCCCGGTATCACGTCGCGGTCGGCCAGCCCGTTGTCCTGCTGGTATTTCGAGTTGCACATCACCAGCCGTTTGCTGGCGTCCCACAGCACGAAGGATTCGTTGATGTTTTCGATTGCCGTTCGCAGGCGCAAATCCGCGGCTTCGGAGCGCAGCGCCAGATGGCGCTGCTCGGTGACGTCTACGGCGATGCCGATCAGCTGGACCTCGGGCGCATCCGGGTCGATGACCTGTGCGCGGGCGCGCATCCACACCCACTGCCCGTTGGCGTGCCGCATGCGGAACACCTGATCGATATGATCGATTTCCTTGGCGACGATCCGCTTGGCCAGGTCGAACAGGTCGCCATCCTCCGGATGGATGATCTCGTGGACTTCGCCAAACGAAAGCATCGTGTCGCAGGGCTTGTAGCCCAGCATGTCGTACATCGAGTGCGACCAATACATTTTGCCGCGCACCATGTCCCAGTCCCACAGCCCGCAACGGCCACGCACCAGCGCCATATCGATGCGCTGATGGGCTTCCAGATAAAAGCGGTCGGCGGCCTCCGCGCGCGCCACCTGGCTGAAATAGGCGTAGAGAATGACCATCAGCAGGCCGCCGGTCAGCACGAAAAGCATGATGTCGAGTGAAACCGTCTTGCGCCAGTCGGCGAAGACGGCTTCACGGGGAACCATTGCCGCGACCGCTCCGGCTCGGCGCTCCTTCAGGTTCATTGCGGCGTACCAGGCTTGGCCGTCTATGGTGACCTCCATGACGCCGGCGCGGTCGCCGAAGAGGAAAAGCGGCTGTCCGCCGAAGATGATCCCGTCTAGCGACCGGCTCTGCCAGTCGGACGACTGAGGTGTAGCGGCGATGATCTTGAACGAGCCATCGGTGATCGCCAGAACATGGTTGCGGCTTACCGCGCCCTCTCTGGCCATGCGATCGAGAAGCGTCTGCGCGCCGCCCGTTGCCGTAACGTCCGAATTCAGCAATTCGCCGGCGGCAAGCATCAGCACCGCCTTGGCGTTGCGTTCGACCTCGTCATGCCAGTTCATCAGCGACAGGAACCGAAGCGCCGCCACCACGATAAGGAAAACGACGATCAGAGCCGGAATAAGCCGGCGCAGGAAGGGCTCTGCGGCCAAAAGCTTGCGGTAGGCCGGCTCGGCAATGAGCCGCATGTTACCGATCAGGCGCGCTCTGTCCGGCGCCTTGCGCCGCTCAAAACGTGTCCCCCCGGGCGCGCCCCACGCGTCCGCCTTGGCCATGAAATGGCTCTCCCCGAATTGCCGCTGTCTTGACGATCCGGCTACACCGCACACCCGAATCGTCAGTAAAGAATCAAAGGTGATTCGCCTTGTCTAGGGGGCCGGCCAAAAAAGATTAAAAATCGACTAAAATAGTGGCTTTTGGCAGCTATCGAGCCGTTGGAAGGCGCTAAATTAGCGCGCCGCGAGGCTGGTTACGCCAGGGTGCGCTCGATGATATCGCGCAAATCAGCCGACAAATTCTCGGTATTCGCCATGGTAAGCAGAGCCTCGCGGGCCTTTGCCTGGCGCACCGGCTCCAGCGAACGCCACGACCGCAAGGCGGTGGCGAGCCGCGAGGCCATTTGAGGGTTGCGTTTTTCGACGTCGAGGACCGTTTCCACGAACAGCCGATAGCCCTCGCCGTCAGGGCGGTGGAAGCCGGTCTGGTTAGCGGCGGAAAAGGTGCCGACCAGCGAGCGCAGACGGTTTGGATTGGTCATCGAGAAAGCCGGGTGGCTGGTCAGTGCCCGCACGCTTTCCACCGTCTGCGGTCCAGGCACACTGGCCTGAATCTGAAACCATTTGTCCATGACCAGCGGATCGGAAGCATAACGTGTCTCGAAAGCGCCTAGCGCCTCGATCGCTTCGGGCGATCCATGGTGCCGGTGCGCCAGCATGGTAAGGGCCGCCGCCCGATCGGTCATGTTGGTCGCGTCATGGAAATGACGAAGGGTCAGTTTTGCCCCGCCCGGAAGCAGGCAAAGATAGTCCAGCAGCATGTTGCGCAACGCCCGCCGCCCGGCATCCTTTGCATTCGGGCTGAACTCGCCCCTATCCTGCAAGGTCTCATAGAGACGCGTAAATACCGCCTGGTTTTCCTTGGCTATAGCCACGGTCAGCGCCTCGCGGCCCGCAAAAATGGCATCCGGGTCGATGTTCTTGCCGATGTCGCGGGCAATATCGGCTTCGCTGGGAAGCATAAGCGCCAGCGCCCGATAGGCCGGCTCCAGCGTCTCATTGTCGGCGATCTTGCCGGCGAGGCTGGTCAGCCGAACGGCAAAAACGGGCTTCTTTCCGCCCAGTATCTGTCGAAAAGCGTCGATCAGCGCGTCCGTCAGCAGCGTGTTGAAAGCCTGCCAACGCGAAAACTCGTCGCTGTCGTTGCCGGCGAGAAAGAACTTGTCATCGGCGCTTTGCTCGACAGCGAGCGTCAGCGGTGCCGAAAAGCCGCGGTTGAGCGAGATGGCCGGCCGTTCCGTAATGCCTGAAAACCGCACCGTGTGACGACGCTTGCGAATGTGGATGACGCCGTTCTCGACGCTCGCACCCTCGACATTGCTGTATACCAGGTCCTTGCCGTTTCTGCCGACCAGCCCGAAGGCCAGCGGTATGTGCATCAGCCGCTTCCGGCTTTCGGAAGGCGTAGGCGGCACGGATTGCTCGATTTCGAGCGTAAATTCCTGTGTGGCCGGATTATGCGAGGAACCGACGGTGACGTTGGGCGTGCCGGCCTGATGGTACCAAAGCGCGAACTGCGACAGATCCCGCCCGGATACGTCCTCGAATACCCTGATGAAATCTTCGATGGTCGCGGCCTCGCCGTCATGGCGCAGGAAATAGAGATCCATGCCCTGCCGGAATGTCTCGGCGCCGAGGATGGTACGGATCATGCGGACGACTTCCGAGCCCTTTTCGTAGACGGTCGCCGTATAGAAATTGTTGATCTCGCGGTAGCGGCGCGGCCGCACCGGATGCGCCAGCGGCCCCTGATCCTCCGGGAACTGGTGGGCGCGCAGCGTGCGCACCTCGGCGATGCGCTTGACCGGGCGCGAGCGCTGGTCGGCGGAGAATTCGTGATCGCGGAAGACCGTCAGCCCCTCCTTCAGGCAAAGCTGGAACCAGTCGCGGCAAGTGATTCTGTTGCCTGTCCAATTGTGGAAATATTCATGCGCGATGATCGCCTCGATATTGGCGAAGTCGGCGTCCGTCGCGGTCTCCCGGTCAGCCAGCACATATTTGTCGTTGAAGATGTTGAGGCCCTTGTTCTCCATCGCGCCCATGTTGAAATCGGAGACGGCGACAATGTTGAACACGTCGAGATCATATTCGCAGCCGAACGTCTCTTCGTCCCATTTCATGGAACGCTTGAGGGCGTCCATGGCGTAGTGGGCGAGCTTTTCCTTGCCGTGCTCGACATAAATGCCGAGATCGACCTTCCTGCCGGACATCGTGGTGAAACTATCGGTTATCCTGCCGAGGTCGCCGGCGACGAGCGCGAACAGGTACGAGGGCTTGGGAAAGGGATCGTGCCAGACGGCATAGTGCCGCCCGCCTTCTAGTTTTCCGCTTTCGACCGGATTGCCGTTCGACAAAAGCAGCGGCGCTTCGCTCTTCAAGGCTTCGATGCGGACCGTGTAGACAGACAGGATATCGGGGCGGTCGAGGAAATAGACGATGCGCCGGAAGCCCTCCGCCTCGCATTGCGTGCAGTAGACGCCGCTGGAGCGGTAGAGGCCCATCAGGGTCTCGTTCTGCGAAGGCGTCAGTTGCGTTTCCATCAGCAGCGTGAAACGGCGCGCCGCCGGCAATTTTGCCAGTGTCAGGCTATCCGGGGTCGCCTCGTAGTCTTCCGGACCAAGCGCCTTGCCGTCCACCTCGACGCGCACGAGCCGCATCGGGCCATCGCCGGCCAGCACCAAGGGTGCGGAAACGTCGACGCCGTCGCGGCGTTCGAGCGTCAACAGTGCCACCACCGTCGTCTTTTCCGGCGAGAGACGGAACGTCAGCTTCGTTTCGGGAATGAGGTAGTCGCTCGGGCGGTAATCCTCTAGCTTGAAGACCTGGCCGATATCAGTACGCATGGAGTGGCCTTCCGACAAAATCCTGCGGTCGCGAGCGGCCCGCTGGTTCAACAAACTCGAAGCCTGCGCTCTTTACACGAAACGCACCCTCGACAAAACTGCCGCACGCTTTATTTGAGCACCTCGTTCTCCAGACATGGCGAGGCTACAATGACCATCGTTACACCGAAATTCGGGATGGGCGCCTCTGTGCGCCGCGTCGAGGACCGGGCCTTCATCGAAGGGCAGGGCCGTTATACCGATGATATCCAGCCGGCAGGTGTTCTGCATGGCTATGTGCTGCGTTCGCCTGTCGCCAAGGCAAGCTTTGCCATCGGATCGGTCGATGCCGCGCAGGCCGCGCCCGGCGTCCATCTGGTTTTGACGGGCGAGGATATCGGTCATCTCGGCGACCTGAAAAGCGGCGCGATGCCAACACAGCCGGACGGTACGACCGCGCAAACCCGCGACATCCCGGTCCTGTGCCGGAACCGGGTAAACTATGTCGGTGATGCCGTGGCCTTCATCGTTGCGGACAACCATGCGCAGGCGCAGGATGCCGCCGAACTCATCGACGTCGACTACGACGCCGAAAACGCCGCCGCCGATACCGCGACCGCTTTGGATCCGGCAACCCCGCTGGTCTGGCCCGATCTTGGCAGCAACCGTGCCTTCAGCCATCACATCGGCGACAAGGCCAAAACCGACGCGGCCTTCGCCCGTGCCGACCGCGTCACGCGCGTCGAATACGCCAACAACCGGCTGATCTGCAACTATATGGAGGTCCGCGCGGCCATCGGTGAATGGGTGGACGACCGCTTCGTGCTGACCACCGGCTCGCAGGGCGTACACTCGATGCAGAGGATACTGGCCGGCGTTTTCGGCATCGACAAAAAGAAGCTGCGCGTGGTGACGCCCGATGTCGGAGGCGGCTTCGGCACCAAGGCCTTCGTCTATCGCGAATATGCGCTGGTGCTGGAGGCCGCGAGGCGTCTTGGCCACCCGGTGAAATGGACCAGCGATCGGACCGAACATTTTCTGACCGATGCCCATGGCCGCGACAATGCCGTGACCGCCGAAATGGCAATGGACAAGGATGGTCGGTTCCTCGGCATGCGGGTCGACCTCACTGCCAATATGGGCGCCTACATTTCGCAATACGGGCCGATGATCCCGACCATCGGCGTCACCATGTCCACCGGCGTCTACGATATCCAGGCGATCGACGTTTCCGTGACCGGCGTTTATACCAACACCTGCCCGGTCGATGCCTATCGCGGGGCAGGGCGCCCCGAAGCGGCGCTTCTGGTGGAAAAGCTGGTCGATGCCTGCGCCCGCGACGCCGGCCTTTCGGTGGACGAGATTCGCCGGCGCAATTTCATCCGCCCCGAGCAGTTTCCTTACCGCACGCAGACAGGCCGGCTCTACGATACGGGCGAGTTTGAAGGGCATATGAAGCTAGCCATGGAACGCGCCGAATGGAGCGGGTTTCCCACACGCCTGGCGCAGGCGGATGCGGCAGGGAAAATCCTTGGCATCGGCATGGCGACCTATATCGAGGCTTGCGCGTTTCCCGGCTCCGAGCCGGCTTTCCTCGAACTGAACGGCGACGGCTCCGTCACCCTGAAGATCGGCACGCAGACCAACGGGCAGGGTCACGCGACGGCCTATGCGCAATTCATTTCGGAAAAGCTCGATCTTCCTATCGACAGGATCCATGTTCGCCAGGGCGATACCGATGACCTGAATTCAGGCGGCGGCACCGGCGGCTCGCGCTCCATTCCGCTGGGCGGCGTCTCAGCCGCGCGTGCCGGAGAGGACTTGGCTGAAAAGATCAAGCGCATCGCCGCCGACGAACTGGAAGCCTCGGCCGGTGACATCGAACTCGTCGACGGTGCTGCCCGCATCGTCGGTACCGACCGCGTGATCGATTTTTCCGCGATCGCCAAAGCTGCGAAAACGCCCGACGATCTGAAGGGCTTCGGCGAATTCGTGCAGGACGAATGCACCTATCCGAACGGCACGCATATCTGCGAGGTCGAGATCGATCCCGATACCGGCATGAGCGAGATCGTCCGCTACACGATCGTCGACGATTTCGGCGTCACGGTGAACCCGATGCTGCTGGCTGGCCAGATTCACGGCGGCGTGGTGCAAGGCATTGGCCAGGCGCTGCGCGAGGGGTCCGTTCACGGCGAGGACGGGCAATTGCTGACCGCCAGTTTCATGGACTACGCCATGCCGCGGGCGGACCTGGTGCCGTTCTTCCACTTCGAGACCCGCAACGTGCCTTCGACCACCAATGCGCTCGGCATCAAGGGCGCGGGCGAGGCCGGCACGATCGGCTCGACCCCGGCCGCACTTAATGCCGTGACGGATGCGCTTTTTCGTGCTTATGGCATCAGGCATATCGACATGCCGACGACACCGTCGCGCATCTGGGCGGCGATAAGGAACGCGAAGGTGAAGTGACAGAACGCATTGCCCCCGGAGCTCGGGGCGCGCTTACCGCCATAACGCTCAAGATCATGTCGGTGACGATTTTCGTCGCCATGTCGTCACTCATCAAGGCTGCCGGTACCGTGCCGGCAGGACAGATCGTTTTCTACCGATCTTTCTTCGCTATTTTCCCGATCCTGTTTTTCCTCGGTCTCAGGCATCAACTGCGCACCGCATTCGCCACCCGGCGCCCGTTCGGTCATGTCGCACGGGGCTTGATCGGCGTCTGTTCCATGGGGCTCACCTTCTTTGCGCTGACCCGGCTGCCGCTGCCCGATGCGATCACCCTGAATTATGCCCAGCCGCTGCTCGTGGTCGTGTTCAGTTCGATGTTTCTGGGCGAGGCGATCCGTATCTATCGATGGAGCGCGGTGGTGGTCGGGCTGGTCGGCGTCGTCATCATTTCATGGCCGGAACTGACGCTTCTGACGTCCGGTTCGGCGCTGGACGACCAAGAGGTGCTGGGCGTCATGGCGGCGTTCGCAGGCGCGGGCTGCGCGGCGGTTGCCGCCATTCTGGTGCGCAATCTGGTGCATAGCGAAAAAACCGCCACCATCGTCCTGTGGTTCTCGATGGTTGCGACCATCATGGCGCTGTTCACGCTGCCGTTCGGCTGGCAGGCGCTGACGTCGACGCAGACCCTGCTTCTGGTCGGCGCAGGCTTTTGCGGCGGCATCGGGCAGATACTCATGACGTCGGCCTATCGCCATGCGGAGGTTTCGACGGTCGCACCGTTCGAATACACGTCGATGATTTTGGCCATTGCTGTCGGCTATGTGGTCTTCGGCGACGTTCCCACCCTTTATATGCTGGTTGGCGGGCTGATCGTGGTCGGTGCCGGCATTTTCATCATCCTGCGCGAACGCCAGCTTGGCCTCGAGCGCACCCGCGTCCGCAAGGCCGCACCCTTGCAGGGGTGATTATCCGGCAAGGGAGTGCAGTTTCATCTTCACTTCGAGGAAGTCGCGCCATGCCAGTTTCTTGTGGTTGGGCGTACGCAGGAGGTAGGCGGGGTGTAGCGTCGGCATCGCCGGGATGACGGTGCCGGAAGCCGTGGTGTAGCTGCGCCAGTTTCCCCGCAGCCGCAAGATGCCCTCGCTGGTGTCGAGCAGCGTCTTGGCCGATGCACCGCCCAGATGCACGAGCACCTGCGGATTGACCAGTTCGATCTGCCTTTCGATGAAGGGGCGGCAGATCTGGGTTTCGTGCGGCGTCGGCGTGCGGTTGCCCGGCGGCCGCCACGGAATGACGTTGGCGATGTAGACCGACGTCCGATCAAGCCCGATGGCCGTGAGTATCTTGTCCAGCAACTGGCCTGAACGCCCAACGAACGGCCGGCCTTCGATGTCCTCGTCGCGCCCCGGCGCTTCCCCGATGAGCATCAGGCGAGCTTGTGGGTTGCCATCGGCGAAAACCGTATTCTTTGCCGTGAATTTCAGGTTGCAACCGTCGAAAGAGGCGACCGCCTCGCGCAGTTCCTCCAGTGTGGCCGCCTTCGAGGCCAGTTCTCGCGCCAGGCCGGCCTGCGCTTCGTCCGGAACGGTTGCCGAGGCGGGCGAAGGACGTACGGATGCCGTTGGGGCATTCCGCTCCACCCTGCCGTAGCCCGGATTCTGTTCGCTCGCGCCGGGGCTTTCCGCCGCTGTCGGATGGGCGGCGCGCGAAGGTTCCTGCTTTTTCGGGATTGCTTCGGCAAACCGGTCTATCGGCTCCTCGCTCAGCGGTTCGTCGACGCCCGCATCGGCGTAGAAGGCCAGCAGTTCGCGAAGATCGGGCCGGTCGCGTGTGGAGGGAAAAGTCATGCCGACACATTCGCCCCGGCGCCATCGATTTGCAAGTTCAGGTGGAAGGAATGCGCGGGTCCTGCACCAGATAGAAGGTCCAGCGCGGCGTGTAGTCGGTGATGAGGAAATCGAAGGAGCCGGATTCAAGGGGGTCGATCTTGCCGTTCTTGAACAGGAGGCGGTCATAGGGTTCGAAATCGCGGTCGAACTCGGCGAAATTCGAGGAACCAATGTTGGTGGGGTCTTTGCTGCGCTGGTCGAACGACAGTCCGTCGCCGAAAACGCTCGGCTGGTCGAGGATTTCCTGCAGCTCGAACTCGAATTCGATCCAGGCCTGCCCGCTGTTATTGAGCGCCACGATATGCATATAGAGGATGCCGTTGGCATAGTCGCCGGAAGCATCGAAGGGCCGTATCGGCCGGGTGGTGCGGATGGTCAGCGTCACCGGCGTGGCTGAATTCAGCTCTTCCTCGATGACGATCGGGGCGGCGAGGGTGCCGCGGCCGGAAACCCCGGTGATGTGAAAGCCACCCAGCTCGTCCGAAAAGGAATAGGGGCCGGCAAGCCACAATTTGTGCTGCTGTCCTCCCGACCATGTCGGGTGGAGCCCAAGCGCGAGGAGCAGCAGAACCATGCAGCCCGCTTTGCCGGGCATGGACAAAAAGCGCGTCATTGAAAGGCCGGCCGGTCCATGGATGCGCATAGGTCAGTATGGCGCAACCGGCCGAACCCGCCTAGGTGCGTCAAAAGACCCGCCACCGAGTGACGCTGGCATGCCGGAAATGGCTGATTGTCACGATCACGCCGGTTTCCCGTCGCCGATTGATGCGCTATGGAGCGCATGAGCCAGCTAAATGCGGATCGGGCAAGCCAGCGCGGAGGCACTATGAGCGACGTTGAACGCGAGAGCATGGAATTCGATGTGGTCATCGTCGGCGCCGGGCCGGCTGGCCTTTCTGCCGCCATCCGTCTCAAGCAGGTAAACCCCGAACTTTCCGTCGTCGTTCTGGAAAAGGGTGGCGAGGTCGGCGCCCACATCCTTTCCGGCGCGGTGGTCGATCCGATCGGCATCGACCGGCTGTTGCCCGGCTGGCGCGAGGACGGCGACCACCCGTTCAAGACGCCGGTCACTGCGGACCATTTCCTGGTTCTCGGACCGGCGGGTTCCGTGCGCCTGCCCAATTCCATGATGCCGCCGCTGATGAACAACCACGGCAACTACATCGTCTCGCTGGGCAATGTCTGCCGCTGGCTGGCGACCAAGGCCGAGGCGCTGGGCGTCGAGATCTATCCGGGCTTTGCCGCCGTCAGCCTCACCTATGACGACAAGGGCGCCGTCACCGGCGTCGTTACCGGCGACATGGGCGTCGAGAAGGATGGCACGCACGGCCCCGCCTATGCGCCCGGCATGGCGCTGATGGGCAAATACGTGCTGATCGGTGAGGGTGCTCGAGGTTCGCTGGCAAAGCAGCTGATCGCCAAATATAATCTCTCGGAAGGTCGCGAGCCCGGAAAATTCGGCATCGGCCTCAAGGAATTGTGGCAGGTGAAGCCGGAGAATCACAAGCCGGGCCTTGTGCAGCATTCCTTCGGTTGGCCGCTCGACATGAAGACCGGCGGCGGCTCGTTCCTCTATCATCTCGAAGACAACATGGTGGCGGTCGGCTTCGTCCTTCACCTGAATTACAAGAACCCGTGGCTGTCGCCTTTCGAGGAGTTTCAGCGCTTCAAGACCCATCCGGCCATCCGAGGCACCTTCGAAGGCGGCAAGCGGCTGGGCTACGGCGCGCGCGCCATCACCGAGGGCGGCTGGCAGTCGGTGCCGAAACTGTCGTTCCCCGGCGGTGTGCTGATGGGGTGCTCAGCCGGCCTCGTCAACGTGCCGCGCATCAAGGGGTCGCATAACGCGGTGCTGTCGGGCATGCTGGCGGCCGATCATGTGGCGGATGCGATTGCAGCGGGCCGTGCCAATGACGAGCTTTCGTCCTACGAGGCGGCATGGCGTGACACCGCCATCGGCAAGGACCTGAAGAAGGTACGCAACGTCAAGCCGCTATGGTCGCGCTTCGGCACCATCGCCGGCGTCGCCGTGGGTGGCCTTGATATGTGGCTGAACACGCTGTTCGGCTTTTCACCTTTCGGCACGCTGAAGCACGGAAAAACCGATGCCGCTTCGCTGGAGCCGGCCTCGAAGCATGAGAAGATCGTCTATCCGAAGCCGGACGGCGTGCTGACCTTCGACCGCCTGTCGTCGGTGTTCTTATCCAACACCAACCATGAGGAAAACGAGCCGGTCCATCTGCTCGTCGGCGACATGGACTTGCAGAAGCGTTCCGAGCATGACGTCTTCGCCGGACCGTCGACGCGCTACTGTCCGGCCGGCGTCTATGAGTGGGTGGACGCCGACGGCAATGCCGCCGCCGATCCGTCGGCCAAGGACGTGCGCTTCGTCATCAACGCGCAGAACTGCGTCCACTGCAAGACATGCGACATCAAGGACCCGAACCAGAACATCACCTGGGTGCCGCCACAAGGCGGCGAGGGGCCGGTCTACCAGAACATGTGAGGGATCAGCCCCGCACCTTACCCGCAGCCATAGCGGAGGCCGTGGCTGTCTCGTGGCTATTGTCGGGCTCGCTGGGTTCCGGCCGCAGCGAAAAATCCACCATTACCGGCAGGTGGTCCGAGCCCGTATCCTCCAACCGCGCCGCCGAATGGATCAGCACGGCGCCCTTGCTGAACACCTGATCGATCGGCAGACCGGCAAAGCGTAGAAAATCGGGCAGTTTGATGTATTGCCAGGTCGGCCCGACGGAAGGCATCAGTTTCAGGCCGCCGGCCTTGGCCACCTTCTGCACGGTTGCGCTCCAGGGCACCGCATTGCAATCGCCGGCCATCAGGGCGCTCTGCCCGAGTTGTTCGAGATGCGTCGACATCTCGCCCACCTGCCATTTCTGTTCGAAGGGCCACGGCCAGCCGATGTGGATGGCCGCGACATCGACGGGCGTGCCGCCGAAATCGATCCTGGCGATGGCCAGCGCGCCACGGCTGTAGCAGCGCGGTTCGGCGCCTTCCGCAAAAGGCCGCCGAGACAGGATAGCCACGCCGAAAACGGTGTTCGGAAACGGACAGATGATCCGATGCGGATAGGCGTTGGCCAGAAGGTCGAGCTTGCCCTCCCACATGTCCGAGACTTCATCGAGCGTAATGACGTCCGGCTGGGTACGGCCGATCAGCGATAGCACCTTTTCGGGAGTGGCGTTGTCGTAGCGCAGGTTCATCTGCAAAAGACGGTAGGTGGCCTGGTCGTCCGGCCTTGCTTCGAACCCGGCCTGGACCGGCGATAGCCATGGTAGCGGCAAGGCAATGGACGTTGTCGAAAATGCACCGAGAGCAAAGGCCAACGCCACTGCCGCCTCGATGCGAAACGGGGTGAACAGGAACAGCATCAGCGCCAGAAACGCCAGAACGACGGCAAGATGCGCGCGGAAATGGGAAAAGGAATCGAGTGCCGGGTGATAGGCACCGAAGAAGCCGAACACCAGCACCCCGGAGACCGCGAGCAGGGCAAGCAGGGTCAGCAATTGAAATGGCGTATGCAGGCGGCGCATAGGGTGATAGTCCGAAAATACAGCTCATCGACAATGAACTGTGTCACGCATATCTTTCGCGCGAAATTGCGGCGGGTTGCCGGGGGAGCGGATGAAATTTGACAAGTGGCCTGGCCTGCTGGCCCTGGCGGTAGGAGTTTGCACAGCGTTGGCGGACGCGCACGCGGAAAGTCAGGTCATCGAGCGATCCGAGACCTACGCCATCACCGGAACCTCCGGTGCCGAACTCTATGCCTCCATCGGCGAGAATGGCCCGCTGGTCGGTGAAGGCGTCCGCACCATCGCGCACACCAATTTCAGGCTGACCTGGTCCAGGAACTACAAGCCCACCGGTTCGGTCTGCACGCTGGTTTCGGCGCGGCCGAAACTGGTCATCACCTACACGCTGCCGCGACCGGCCCAAAAACTGCCCGCCGCGCTTCAAAAGCGATGGGACGTTTTTATCGACGGCCTTCAACGCCACGAAAAGGTTCACGGCGACCACATCAAGGAAATGGTCAGGCGCATCGAGCAGACGACGATAGGCGTCAGCGTCGAAAACGATCCGAACTGCCGCAAGATCCGGGAAGAGATCAAAAAACCGCTGTCCGAGGCCTCGCTCGCCCAGCGCCAGAAAAGCCGCGACTTCGACCGCGTCGAGATGGGTGAAGGCGGCAACATCCGCCGCCTCGTCCTCGACCTGGTAAACGGGCGATAATTCGCCGGGCCTCTACTGGAACGCTGTTTCCGAGAAGCTGCGGAGCTTGCGGGAGTGCAGCCGCTCCATCGGCATTTCCGCGAGTTTCTCCATCGCCCTGATGCCGATGGTCAGGTGCTGGGATACCTGGCGCTTGTAGAATTCCGTCGCCATGCCCGGAAGTTTGAGCTCGCCGTGCAGCGGCTTGTCGGAAACGCACAGCAGCGTTCCGTAGGGCACGCGGAAACGGAACCCGTTGGCGGCAATGGTCGCCGATTCCATGTCGAGCGCAATGGCGCGCGATTGAGACAGGCGCTGCACTGGCCCGCGCTGGTCGCGCAGCTCCCAGTTTCGATTGTCGATGGTGGCAACGGTACCGGTGCGCATGATGCGCTTGAGGTCGTAGCCGGAAAGCCCGGTAATCTCCTGTACGGCCTCTTCGAGCGCCACCTGGATTTCGGCGAGCGGCGGGATAGGCACCCATACCGGCAAGTCGTCGTCCAGCACATGGTCCTCGCGCACATAGGCATGCGCCAGCACGTAGTCGCCGAGTGCCTGCGTGTTGCGCAGGCCGGCGCAGTGGCCGAGCATCAGCCATGCATGCGGGCGCAGCACCGCGATATGGTCGGTGATCGTCTTGGCGTTGGACGGGCCGACGCCGATATTGACCATGGTGATGCCGCCATGGTTCGGTTTCTTCAGATGGTAGGCCGGCATCTGCGGCAAGCGGATGCCGGTGCCGTCTTCGGTTCTGCTTTCGCCTGCGTGGGTGACGCCGTTACCCGGCCCGACGAATTCCGTGTAGCCTTCGCCACCCCTGGCCATCAGGTTTCGCGCACGCTCGGCGAATTCGTCGATATAGACCTGATAGTTGGTGAACAGCACGAAGTTCTGGAAATGCTGCGGGCTGGTAGCCGTATAATGGGAAAGCCGGTGCAGCGAGTAATCGACGCGCTGCGCGGTAAACGGTGCCAGCGGCCGCGCCTCGCCAAGCGCCACCTCGAAGGTGCCGTTCGCGATCTGGTCGTCGGTGCCGTCGAGGTCGGGAACGTCGAACAGGTCACGGATCGGGCGCTTGATGCGCTCGGCAGCCGAGCCGTCGACATAAGTACCCTCGACAAAGGCGAAATGCAGGGGGATCGGTGTGGTGGACTCCGAAACCGTCACTGGGACGCCGTGGTTGCGCATGATCAGGCGAAGCTGCTCGGTAAGATAGGTCTCGAACAGGTCGGGCCGGGTGACGGTGGTCGAGAAGGTGCCGGGGGTAGGCATGTGGCCATAGGCCTGCCGGGAATCCACCTGTCCGAATGAAGTGGTGGTCACTCCGACCTGCGGATAGAAGGCGCGGTAGCGTTTGTTGCTATCGCCACCGGCGGCAAGTGCCGAAAAGGAATCGCGCAGAAAGCGGGTGTTGCGTTGGTAAAGCGATTTGAGCGCGCTCACGGCCTTTGCGGCATCGTTGAAATTCTGCGGCGCGAAGGGCTCGGGTATCACGACCGGGCCGATAGAAGGAGGATAGATTCGCTTTTCCATGGCCCAGTATAGGGGTTTCGATCGTGCTGGGGAGGGGTGCCGCCGCCAAACCCGGCCAAAGCGCTGTCTTTATTTTAGTCGCGCTGCAGACTGACCAGGAGCACGAAGCCGGCACCGCTGCCCTTGCGCACGGAAGGCGCCTCGATCGTCGATCCGTTGTCGCCACGCATCATCGGGACCGCAAGCACCGGCGCCGCAAGAGCGAGCAGGATCAGCGAGGCGCGCGGCAGCAACCGAAAGAATTTGGCGATATTGGCGCTGAGGGACATGGTCATGTCTGCTTTCTGTTCAACGGCCGAGGCGGTTCTGGCAAGGAAGGGTACGGCATGCGTTCATGCCGGCTGCGTCCCAGGCGCGGGGCTGGCGGCTGGCCTCGGCGACGAGGATCGCGAAACCCATGCCGAACAGGGCCATCAGCAGGCAGACAATGGTGAAGCGGCGGGCAAGCATTGGGGGCGTCTCCTTCTATGCTTCGGAGAATGCGCCCGCGTGACTGAACCGGCTCTGATAGCGGCGTTCATCTGCGGTTCAAGTTTATTGACGGATGTTTGACCGCGGTGCTTCTTGGCGTTCGCCGGTGTCGGGCTTATCTGCTTGATGAACCCGCAGCCCGGAGACTATGGCATGACATCGCAAACCGCACCCATCGAGCTCTATTACTGGCCGACGCCGAACGGCCACAAGATTTCGATCATGCTCGAGGAACTCGGCGCCCCCTATGAGATCCGATACGTCAATATCGGCAAGGGTGAGCAGTTCGAGCCGTCGTTCCTGAAAATATCGCCGAATAACCGAATGCCGGCCATCGTCGATCCGCAGGGACCGGGAGGCAGGCCGATCTCGATCTTCGAATCCGGCGCCATCCTCCAGTATCTCGGCCGAAAATTCGGAAAATTCTATTCGACGGATGAACGCCAGCGCGCCGAAATCGACCAGTGGCTGTTCTGGCAGATGGGCGGGCTCGGGCCGATGGCCGGTCAGGCGCACCACTTCCGGCAATATGCGCCGGAAAAAATCCCTTATGCCGTCAACCGTTACACCAATGAGGTCAACCGGCTCTACGGTGTGCTGAACAAACGGCTGGCCGACCGTGAATATCTCGCCGGCGATTATTCGATTGCCGATATCGCGTCGTTTCCGTGGACCCGCTCCTACAAGAACCAGGGCCAGGATTTGGACGATTTCCCGAACATGAAACGCTGGTTCGAGGCGATTGCCGCCCGCCCGGCCGTCACGCGCGGCGTCGAGATCGGCCAGGAGCACCGCCGCAATCTGGCCGACGACAAGGAAGCCCAGAAGGTGCTGTTCGGCCAGAAGGCTCGTGCCTGAACCTGACGTAGCGAGGCGGGTAGCGAAGGAAGGTGCTACCCGCTCAGAGTTTCTTCCACGTCTGGCTTTCGCACAAAATGGCCAGAACGCAGCCCGACAGCTTCAGCGAATTGCCGGAAAGCTTGGCGCTGCCGGAATAGGTCTTGCCATTGGACGGCTTGGTGATCGATCCATTGTAACTGTTGGCACCGCTGGCGCTCATCGTACCGATGGATTTGCCGGCATATTGGCCGCTCGTCAGCTTGATGCAGAACGACCCGCCGCAGGAACTGATGGCGGCGATGTCGCCATTCTTGGTTTTCCAGTTGCCCTCGATGGGATCGGCACTGGCGGTGCCGGTCATGATCAATGCGGCCGCGACGGCCATGCCGATTTTAGCCAACATTGAACTTTCTCTCCATAGGCGCTGGACCGGCAGCCGGTTCGGCCCTTACGCAAGCAGAGGCTAAACTAGCCGCAGGCGAAACAAAAGCGGCGCGGCGGGGTGTTCGCGAGCTTTTTTGCGAGTCTGAAAGGCGTCTTCCAGCGCAGAAGTAAAGCAATTGGCGCTCTGCCGATGTTTCCTGTGGTTAGCGAAGTCTTGATC
>JBARYG010000137.1:0-19206 GCA_049647745.1 Mesorhizobium sp. | reverse complement strand
CCACGGATACGCTCCCGCCACGGCAACCGGTGCTCAGCCTCCGCGGCGTCTCGAAGAATTTCGGCGCGGTTTCCGCGCTCACCGACATCGAACTGGACGTCCATACGGGCGAGGTCGTGGCGCTGGTCGGAGATAATGGCGCCGGCAAGTCCACGCTGGTCAAGATTTTGGCCGGGGCGCATCAGCCGACTTCGGGAACGATCACCTTCGAGGGAAAACAGGTGGCGCTGCCCGATCCCAGTTCGGCGCTGAAACTTGGCATCGCCACCGTCTTTCAGGATCTGGCGCTTTGCGAAAACCTCGACGTTGTCGCCAACATCTTTCTTGGCCGCGAATTGAGCCCCATCCGGCTCGACGAGGTCTCCATGGAAATCCGTGCCTGGACGCTGCTCAACGAACTTTCGGCGCGCATTCCAAGTGTGCGCGAGCCGGTGGCGGCACTTTCCGGCGGCCAGCGCCAGACGGTTGCCATTGCCCGTTCGCTGTTGCTCGAGCCCAAGGTGATCCTGCTCGACGAACCGACCGCCGCACTTGGTGTCGCCCAGACAGCCGAAGTCCTCAACCTGATCGAGCGGGTGCGGGACCGGGGCCTCGGCGTGGTGATGATCAGCCACAATATGGAGGACGTGCGGGCCGTGGCCGACCGGGTCGTGGTGCTGCGGCTGGGGCGCAACAACGGCGTCTTCACGCCCGACGCGTCGAACCAGGAACTGGTCAGCGCCATTACCGGTGCATCCGACAACGCGGTGTCGCGGCGCGCGGGAAGGCGCGCGGCCGCGCAAGACAAAGGCCAGGAGGTGCGCCCATGACCAGCCAGCCTGATGACGGCCAGTCGACGCCTCTGATCGACCGCCGGGACGAGCGCGTCAAGCACGGCGGTGGCGTCAGCGGCACGGTCCAGGCTTTCATCGACCGTGTCCGCTCGGGCGATCTGGGCTCCCTGCCGGTCGTGATCGGGCTGATCATCATCTGGACGGTCTTTCAATCGCTGAACCCGATCTTTCTGGCCCCCAACAATCTCGTCAATCTCTTGTTCGATTGTTCGACTGTCGGCGTTATCTCGCTGGGCATCGTGTGCGTTCTCATGGTGGGCGAGATCGACCTTTCGGTCGGCTCGGTCAGCGGGTTTGCGTCCGCGCTGGTCGGCGTCCTGTGGGTCAACAGCGGCTGGCCGGTTGTGACTGCCGTGCTTGCCGCCCTTGCCGTTGGCGCGGCGATCGGTCTGCTCTACGCGGTTCTGTTCAATCGCTTCGGCATGCCGAGCTTCGTTTCGACGCTTGCGGGCCTGCTCGCAATCCTCGGCATGCAACTTTACATCCTCGGCTCCACGGGCTCGATCAACCTGCCCTACGATTCGGCTTTGGTGCGTTTTGGCCAGACCATGGTCATGCCGGCTGCCGTTTCCTACGGGTTTGCCGCACTGGCGGGGATCATCATATTCGTCACGGGATACCGCACTGCCCAGCGCCGCGCGGCTGCGGGCCTGTCGTCCCGTTCGCTCGGCGGCCTCGTGCTTCAGGCGGTGGTGATCACGGCCGTACTCGAAGCCGTCGTTCATTACCTGAACCAGGGGCGCGGCGTGCCGTGGATGTTCGGTCTGTTCGTCGGTCTTGTCATCGCCATGAATTATGCTCTGAAGCGCACGAAGTGGGGCCGTTCGATGACGGCCGTCGGCGGTAATCGTGAGGCGGCTCGGCGCGCCGGCATCAATGTCCGTTTCATCTATACCAGCGCCTTCGTGGCCTGTTCGGTGCTGGCGGCGGCTGGCGGTGTCCTTGCCGCCGCTCGCCTCGCCTCTGCCAGTCAGCAGGCCGGCACGGGCGACGTGAATCTCAACGCCATCGCGGCGGCGGTGATCGGCGGCACCAGCCTTTTCGGCGGCCGCGGCAGCGCCTATGCGGCCCTGCTCGGCATCATCGTCATCCAGTCGATCGCCAGCGGGCTCACTTTGCTCGATCTGTCGTCGTCGCTGCGCTACATGATCACCGGCGCCGTGCTGGCGATTGCCGTCATCGTCGACTCGCTCGCTCGCCAGTCGCGTGTATCCCACGGTCGCGCGTAAAATTTGATTGTCTGTCAGAGGTAAGAATGGCCCAGAATCTGTCGGGAAAAGTCGCCGCGATCACCGGCGCGGCATCAGGTATCGGTCTCGAATGCGCTAAGGTGCTGCTGGAGCAGGACGTGCGTGTGGCGCTTGTTGATTTCGCCGAAGACAGATTGCGTGCCCTGTGTGCGGAACTCGGGCCGCAGGCAATCCCCATCGTCGTCGACCTCACCGACCCGAAAAGCGTTTCCGGCATGCTGCCGCAAATCCTGGAAAAGACTGGCCAACTCGACATTTTCCATGCCAATGCCGGCGCCTATATCGGCGGCGAGCTAGTGGACGGCGACCCTGACGCCTGGGACCGGATGCTCAACCTCAATATCAACGCGGCGTTCCGTTCCGTACATGCCGTGCTGCCGCATATGGTCGAGCGCAAGACCGGCGACATCATCATGACGAGTTCCGTCGCCGGCGTCGTTCCGGTCGTCTGGGAGCCGATCTATACGGCCTCGAAATTTGCTATCCAGGCTTTTGTCCATACCGTGCGCCGCCAGGTCGCCAAGCACGGCATCCGCGTCGGCGCGGTGCTGCCCGGCCCGGTGGTGACGGCGCTACTCAAGGACTGGCCGAAGGAAAAGATGGATGAGGCGCTCGCCGCCGGCAGCCTGATGCAGCCCATCGAGGTGGCGGAGGCCGTCCTGTTCATGCTGACGCGCCCGCGTAACGTCACCATCCGTGACCTTGTCATCCTGCCGCAAAGCGTGGATGTCTGACCGACCGGCAACCACAGGACGACGGGTGAGGCATGCAGGACCATTATCTCGGCATCGACGTCGGTACCGGCAGCGCGCGTGCCGGCGTCTTCGACAGGACGGGTACGATGCTTGCCTCGGCCAAGCGCGATATCGCGATCTTCCGCGAGGCGGGTCATGTCGTAGAACAGTCGAGTAACGATATCTGGCAGGCGGTTTGCGCCAGCGTGCGCGAGGCGGTGAGGGCTTCTGGCGTGGCGCCGGAAAGCGTCAAGGGCATCGGTTTCGACGCGACCTGTTCGCTGGTCGTGCTGGGCGAGGGCGGCCGTCCGCTCGGCGTCGGCCCTTCCGATGACGACGAGCGCAACATCATCGTGTGGATGGACCATCGCGCGACCGAGCAGGCGCGCCGTATCAACGAAACCGGCCATGCCGTACTGAATTATGTCGGCGGCACCATCTCGCCGGAGATGGAGACGCCGAAGCTTTTGTGGCTGGCCGAGAACAAGCCCGATATCTTTGCCCAAGCCTGGCAGTTCCTGGACCTTGCCGATTTCCTGACCTGGCGCGCGTCGGGCAGCCTTTCCCGCTCGATCTGCACGGTTACGTGCAAATGGACCTATCTCGCCCATGAGGCCCGCTGGGACGAGAGCTATTTCCGGCTGGTCGGCCTTGGCGCGCTGGCCGACGAAAAATTCCGGCGGATCGGCACGGAAGTCGTGCCGGCAGGCACGCCGCTCGGCAACGGCCTCACCGCGCAGGGGGCGCTCGATTTGGGCCTCAGCGAAGGCACGCCGGTTGCAGCCGGCCTAATCGATGCCCATGCCGGCGGACTCGGCACGGTCGGCGCGCGGGGCGAGGCCGGCAGCCTTCTGTCACGCATGGCCTATGTGTTTGGCACCTCAGCCTGCACCATGACCTCGACGCGCCAACCGACCTTCGTCAAGGGCGTGTGGGGACCGTACAACTCTGCCATGGTGCCGGGCCTGTGGCTGAACGAGGGCGGGCAGTCGGCGGCGGGCGCAGCCATAGACCATCTCGTGCGCCATCATCCGGCAGCGGCGGAAGCCACTGCTCGGGCTGAGGCGGCGGGGATGAGCCTCAGCCAGTGGCTATCGCTCGAAGCGGAGAAGCGCGGCGGCGCGGCGGCAGCGCCCGAGCTGGTCGGGCAACTGCACGTAGTGCCCGAATTCCTCGGCAACCGCGCGCCTTTCGCTGATCCCGATGCGCTCGGCATCATCGCCGGCATCGGCATGGATACCGGTCTCGACAGTCTCGTCGGCCTCTATCTGGCCGGCATGTGCGGTCTGGGCTACGGCGCCCGCCAGATCGTCGAAGCGCAGCGCGAAAGCGGCATCGCCATCGACACGATGGTGGTCAGCGGCGGCGCCGGCCAAAGCGCACTTTCCCGTCAGTTGCTGGCTGATGCGACCGGGCTTGCCGTGGCCGCGTCGACCTCACAGGAACCGGTCATGCTGGGCTCGGCCATGCTCGGCGCGGTGGCCGGCGGCGCATTCCCGGACATCGAAACGGCTATGGCTGCCATGGCCGAACTCGGCGCGGTGCATCAGGCGTCGGCGGCTTCGAGGCAGTGGCATCAACGCCGCTTTCAGGCCTTCGAACTGCTCCAGAAGGCCGGGCAGGCCGTTCGAAGCGCGACGGAATAAAATCCTTCCAACCCGACAGATCAGGCGCGCGTCAACCTAGGGCGCGCCCAACGGGTCGCTGTGTCTGCAAAGCTGGGTCACAACCCCGACCTCCTACCGTGAGGCCCATCCCGAATTCAGCCATATCGCAAAGACAGCAGCTTTTAAATTCTTCTTGCAATAATGGTCATCTCATTATACCAGTGTATATCACGATAAGCTGCATGATGGATTGAGGTTGCTATGACGACGATCGCGCTTTTTGGCGCAGGCGGTAAGATGGGCTACCGGCTTGCCACGAATTTCAGGGGTTCGCCCTACACGCTTCGCTATGTGGAGGTGAGCGAGGCCGGGCGCGAGCGGCTGAAGACCGGGCTCGGCTTCGATGCCGTTTCGCCAGAAGCCGCGCTCGACGGTGCTGACGTTGTCATTCTCGCCGTGCCGGACACGCATATTGGCAAGGTCGCCGCCTCTATCGAAAAGCAGTTGCGTCCCGGCACCATGGTCGTGGCGCTCGATGCGGCGGCACCCTTTGCCGGTCATCTGCCGAACCGGCCGGACCTTACCTACTTCGTCACCCACCCCTGTCACCCGCCGATTTTCAACGATGAAACCGAGATGGTGGCGAAGCGGGACTATTTCGGCGGTAGTAAGGCAAAACAGCACATCGTCAGCGCGTTGATGCAGGGCCCTGAAGCAGACTACGCAAAGGGCGAGGCCATCGCCAGGGTCATCTGGGCGCCCGTCATGCGCTCGCACCGCGTCACCGTCGAGCAGATGGCGCTGCTGGAGCCAGGCCTGTCCGAAACCATGTGTGCTTCGCTGCTGGTGGTCATGCGCGACGGCTTGGACGAAGTCGTGCGTCGCGGCGTCGATCGCCAGGCCGCGCTCGATTTCCTGCTCGGCCACATGAACGTGCTCGGCGCGGTGATATTCGGCGAGACGCAAGGCGTCTTTTCCGATGCCTGCAACAAGGCGATCGAATTCGGCAAGCCTGTTCTGATGCGCGACGACTGGAAGCGCATCTTCGAGCCGGATGAAATTGCCGCCAGTATCCAGCGGATTACCTGACGTGAGTATGCATGAGCATGATATCTGATGATTGACTCATGATACCAGTTATATTAATTAAATTTGCCGCCGCTACGAACCCTGTTTCGGCGCGGATCAAATTCGAAGGACCGGCGCTGTGCCGGCTATCTGGGAGGACCGACATGAAACTGACCCGCAGAGTGATCCTTGCCGCCGTTTCCGGTGCGCTTGCTCTAGGTGTTGCCGCGCCGGCCTATGCCGCCGACCTTATCGCGATCATCACCCCTTCGCACGACAACCCCTTCTTCAAGGCGGAAGCAGAGGGTGCCGCGGCAAAGGCCAAGGACCTTGGCTATGAAACGCTCGTCCTCGTCCACGACGACGACGCCAGCAAGCAGTCCGAACTGATCGACACGGCGATCGGGCGCGGCGCCAAGGCGATCATTCTCGACAATGCCGGTGCGGACGCTACCATTGCGGCGATCCAGAAGGCCAAGGATGCGGGTATCGCCTCCTTCCTCATCGACCGCGAGGTCAACGCCGCAGGCGTCGCCATGGCCCAGATCGTGTCGAACAACTACCAGGGCGCGCAGCTTGGCGCCCAGGAATTCGTCAAGCTGATGGGCGAGAAGGGCGACTTCGTCGAACTGGTCGGCAAGGAGTCCGATACCAATGCCGGCATCCGCTCGAAAGGCTACCACGACGTCATCGACGACTATACCGACATGAAGATGGTCGCCCAGCAGTCAGCCAACTGGAGCCAGACCGAGGCCTATTCCAAGATGGAGTCGATCCTGCAGGCCAATCCCGACATCAAGGGGGTGATTTCCGGCAACGACACCATGGCTATGGGTGCCTATGCCGCGCTGGTCGCCGCCGGCAAGAAGGACGTCATCGTCGTCGGCTTCGACGGCTCCAACGACGTGCGCGATTCGATCAAGGCAGGCGGCATCAAGGCCACCGTGCTGCAGCCGGCCTATGCCCAGGCGCAGATGGCGGTCGAGCAGGCGGATGCCTTCATCAAGAACGGCACCAAGCCCAAGGAGGAAAAGCAACTCATGGATTGCGTCCTCATCAACCCCGATAATGCCGCCAAGCTGGAAACGTTTGCGCTGAGCAACTGACCGTCGACGCGGACTGCGGGGAGCGGGCAGTGGCCGGCTCCCCGCCTTTCCTTTACGGGTGCTCGCGCCATGCATGAGAATTCGATCCGGTTCGGCCTGTTGCTGGCAATGGCTGTGTCGCTCGCCGCCTGCAAGATATTGCCGACGGGAGAGACGCCCGGCGGCAAAAAGGCGGTATTCGATCCCGAAAAGGCGGTCGCGGATATCTGGCAACCTAAGGTGATCCCCTACCTGCAGGGTAAGGCGGGCGCGTTTGCCGAGGTTGCGGCGATGGCGAAGGCCGATCCCGCTGCTGCCGGCGCCAAATACGGCAATCCGAAAAAGCAGGCCAATTCGCCCTGGACCTATGCGGTGACGCTCGATGGCAAGATCGTCGCGGCCAATACCGAATCGCGCGCCGCGACCGTCGATGTGGACGTGGACGGCGACGGTAAGGCCGACGCGCGCGTGCAGATCGGCCCGGCGACCCGCGGCACCGCCTTGCGCGATGCGCTGGATTTCGTCGATTTCAACAGTTTCACCAACCAGATCGACTACGCGCAGTTCGGCAAGGCGTTCAACGTTCACGTCAACAAGACCGTTCTTTCGCAACTGCCGCGTGAAAATCTTGAAGGCCGCACCGCGAAAGTGCTGGGGGCTTTCCAAGCGCCGAGCGGGCAGGATCTGCCGCTGGTGACGCCAGCCGAGATCGAGATCGGGCCGAAGCCATGAGCGAGGCGACTGGCGAGGTCGTGCTGCGGCTGGAGGATGTCTCGAAAGTCTATTCGGGCACCGTCGCGGTCAAGCACGCCAGCTTCGATGTGCGCCGTGGCGCGGTCAACGTGCTGGTCGGCGAGAATGGAGCTGGAAAATCGACGCTGATGAAAATCATCGCCGGCGTCGAGCAGCCGACGCTGGGCCGCATCCTGCTTGACGGCAAGGAGGTGAAGTTTGCCTCCGCAGGTGACGCCGCCGCCCACGGCATCGCCATGGTGTTTCAGGAACTGAACCTGTTCGGCAACATGTCGGTGGCCGAGAACATCTTCGCTACCCGCGAGGTGACCAACGCGTTCGGCGCGATCGATCACAACGAGCAGAACCGGCGCGCAGCCGGCTTTCTGGAAAAGCTTCAGGCCGGCATCAGGCCCGACATGATGGTCGAGGACCTGATGATCGGCCAGCAGCAACTGATCGAGATTGCCAAGGCAGTTTCGCTCGACGCGCGCGTGCTGATCATGGATGAGCCGACCTCCGCGCTGAGCGCCACTGAGGTCGAGGTGCTGTTCAAGGTCATCGCCGACCTGAAGGCGCAAGGGGTAGCCATCGTCTACATCTCGCACCGGCTTGAGGAACTGATCCGCATCGGCGACTACATTACCGTGCTGCGCGACGGCAACGTCACCGGCACCGAACTGATGAAGAACGTCGATACGCAATGGATCGTGCGACAGATGATCGGTTCGGACGCCAAGGATTTCGCCAAGGCCGACGGCCACGAACCGGGCGAGGAGATTTTCCGCGTGGAAGAGATGTGCCTGCCGCGCACGACCGGCGGCCTTGCGGTCGATCATGTGTCGCTGTCGCTGCGGGCCGGCGAAATCCTCGGCATCTATGGGCTCATGGGGGCCGGGCGCAGCGAGCTTTTCGATTGCATCATGGGGCGGCACGCCCATTCGACAGGCAAGATATTCATGGACGGCAAGGAAATCCGTCAGCGCGATACTGCCGGCCGTATCCGTCGCGGTCTGGCGCTCATTCCCGAGGATCGCCAGCGCGAAGGCCTGGTATCGATCCTGTCGGTAGCGACCAACCTCACCATGTCGAGCCTGCGCCGCTTCGCCAATATTTTCCATATCAGCGGCAAGGCCGAGAAGGAGGCTGTGCGCGGCATGGTGCGTGAACTGGCGATCAAGGTCGCCGATCCGGATCAGGACGTATCCTCTCTATCGGGCGGCAACCAGCAAAAGGTGGTCATCGGCAAGGCTCTGCTCACCCAGCCCAAGGTGCTGCTGATGGACGAACCCAGCCGCGGCATCGATGTCGGCGCCAAGGCGGACGTTTTCCGCACCATGCGTCGGCTGTCGCAGGACGGCCTCGGCATCCTGTTCGCGACCTCCGATCTCGAAGAGGTCATGGCGCTTTCCGACCGCATCGCCGTCATGAGCAACGGCAAGCTTACCGGCCTGTTCGAACGTGCCGAGGCGACCGAACAGGCCGTCATCACGGCATCCGCACTCGGGCATGGCCCGTCCACGAAATCGGGAGCAACGGCTCATGGTTGATACGACTTCCGCGATACGCGCCGATACAAGCGGATCGCTGCTGCTTACGCTGATGAAGGCGCGAACCTTCATTGCGCTGATCGTGGTCATCCTGTTCTTTTCGTTTGCCGTGCCGACGTTTCTGTCGACCGGTAATCTGATCCTGATGTCCAAGCATGTGGCGTTGAACGCCTTTCTTGCCATGGGCATGACCTTCGTGATTGTCACCGGCGGCATCGACCTGTCGGTCGGCTCGATCGTCGGCCTCTGCGGCATGGTTGCCGGTTATCTGATGCTGAACGGCGTCGATCTGCTGATCGGCTATACGGTCTATTTCAACGTCATCGAAATCGTGGTCATCACGCTCATTGTCGGCATCCTGATCGGGGCGCTCAACGGTTGGCTGATCACCAAGCTCAATGTTGCGCCGTTTATCGCGACGCTCGGTACGCTCTATGTGGCGCGCGGCGCGGCCTTGCTTTCCTCGGACGGGCGAACCTTTCCCAATCTCGTCGGCAACGCCGATATCGGCAATACCGGCTTCGGCTATCTGGGGGCAGGGAGGATTCTGGGTCTGCCGGTTTCGGTGTGGATATTGATCGTGGTTGCGCTCGCCGCCGCCTATTTCGCCAAATACACGCCGCTCGGCCGGCACATCTTTGCCGTCGGCGGCAATGAGCGGGCAGCTAGGGTTTCCGGCATCCGCGTCGATATGGTCAAGATGTTCGTCTATATGTTCTCTGGCTTCTGTGCGGCGATCGTCGGCCTGGTCATCTCGTCCGAACTGATGGCGTCGCACCCGGCGACCGGAGAAAGCTTTGAACTGAATGCCATCGCGGCTGCCGTGCTCGGCGGCACCTCGATGGCTGGCGGCTACGGCACGATCGGCGGCACCATTGTCGGCGCTTTCGTCATCGGCATTCTCTCCGATGGCCTCGTCATGATGGGTGTGTCATCCTTCTGGCAGATGGTCATCAAGGGGCTGGTCATCATCGTGGCGGTGGTGGTGGACCAGGCGCAGCGCCGGCTCCAGCAGAAAGTGACGCTGATGCAGATGGCGAAAGCCGGCTGACAGGGGGCCGACCAATGAGCGGATTGCGCGGAGGCTTGATCGGCTGCGGCTTCTTTGCCGTCAACCAGATGCATGGCTGGCGGGATGCGGAGGGCATTGCAATCGTCGCTATCTGCGACCGCGATCCGGCCCGGCTGAAAATCGTCGGCGACCAGTTCGGCATCGAGCGCCGCTACGCCGATGCAGCCAAGATGCTTGCGGCGGAGCACCTCGACTTCGTCGATATCGCTACTACTGTGCAGACCCACCGGCCGCTGGTCGAACTTGCGGCCGCCCACAAGGTGCCGGTGATTTGCCAAAAGCCTTTCGCACCGTCGCTTGCCGATGCCAAGGCGATGGTCGCCGTATGCAAGGACGCCGGCGTGCCGCTGATGGTGCACGAAAATTTCCGCTGGCAATCGCCGATCCGCGCGGTCAAGCATGTCATCGACAGCGGCGAGATCGGCACGCCGTTCTTCGGCCGCATCTCGTTTCGCTCCGGCTACGACGTGTTTTCCGGCCAGCCCTATCTTGCCACCGGCAAGCGTTTCATCATCGAGGATCTGGGCATCCATATCCTCGATATCGCCCGCTTCCTGCTGGGCGATGTGAACACGCTTGCCGCGCGCACGCTGCGCGTCAATCCGGACATTGCCGGCGAGGATGTCGCCACTATGCTGCTTAGCCACGAAAGCGGCGTGTCCTCGGTGGTCGATTGCAGCTACGCGACGAAACTGCCGGTCGAGCCGTTTCCGGAAACGCTGGTCGAGATCGATGGCAGCGAAGGCACGATCCGTCTTAGCCAGGGCTACCGGCTGCAGGTCCACGGTCGTTCCGGCACGGCGATGACGGACGTTTCACCGCCGCTTTTGCCGTGGGCATCAAAGCCTTGGCACAACATCCAGGAGAGTGTCGCACTGATCGAACAGCACTGGGTGGACTGCCTGCGCGCCAATCGTGAACCGGACACTTCCGGTGACGACAATCTGAAAACTTTCGCGCTGGTCGAGGCGGCCTATGAAAGCGCGGCCACCGGCAAGGTCGTCGATGTGAAGGCACTGCTGTCGTGAGCGACGAGACGTTCCTGCTGACTGGGACGCACGAACCGGCAGCCCAGCCGATTGCGCTGCGCGCCGGCCCGCTCACGGCCGATCTGATCGACGGCAATCTGCGTACCATCCGCCATGGCGGAACCGAGGTGCTGCGCGCCATCGGCTATATCGTGCGCGATCGCGACTGGGGAACTTACGAGCCGGCGATTTCCGATCTGGCGGTCAGCCAGCGCGACGACGGCTTTTCCGTTTCTTACAAGGCCCGTTGCGAAGGGTCGGACAAAACCAGCCTGGCGTTCGCCGTGGCAATCGAGGGTCGGCAGGACGGAAGCCTCTCGTTCGACGTCGTCGCCACGCCGGATGGCGATTTCGAGACCAGTCGCTGCGGCTTTTGCATCCTTCATCCGATACGGGGGCTGGCCGGCGCGCCGGTTAAGGTGGAACATGTCGATGGCAGTATCGTCGAAACGATGCTGCCGGAATGGATCGACCCGTGGCAGCCGTTCAAGAACATGCGCGCCATCACTACCACGGTGCGGCTGGGTCTTTTGGCCGAGTGCCGCATGGAAGGCGACATCTTCGAGATGGAGGATCAGCGCAACTGGTCCGACGCTTCCTACAAGACTTATGTGCGGCCGCTGGCGCTGCCCTGGCCCTACACGCTGCCTTCCGGCGCGCCGATGCGGCAAACCGTGTCGCTCCACTTCGAGGGGGCAAGCGAGGGCGTTCGGGGTTCAGCGCTGACCGTCGCGGACAAACCGGTAAACCTCTCGCTCGGCCCGGCGGGGCCGGCGCTGCCGCCCATCGGCCTGGTGATCTATCCGCAGGATGCCGAGGCGACGACCGCTAATCTCGCCCTCTTGGAAAAGCTTGCGCCGCAACGCGTGCTGCTCCATTTCGACCCGTTGGCCGGGTACGGTGCGGAGGCAATCTGCCACTTCGCCGCCGTCGCGACCGCCTGCCCGCAAGCAGCGGCAACGCTGGAAATTGCCGTGCCGTGCCGGCGCGATCCGGGCGCCGAACTTGGCGATATCGCTGCCCTCGTCGATGAGGCGGGGCTCGGCCTGTCGGCGGTAGTGGTTTCACCGGCCGTCGACCGCCAGTCAACGCCGCCCGGAAGCGCGTGGCCGGACTGCCCGCCGCTGGAGGATGTCTACGCCGCCGCGCGGCGCGCCTTTCCGCGTCAGCAGCTTGGCGGCGGCATGCTGTCCTATTTCACCGAACTCAACCGCAAGCCGGTGCCGGCCGCGTTGCTCGACTTCGTCAGCCACTGCACATGCCCCATCGTGCATGCAGCCGACGATCTGTCGGTCATGCAGTCGCTGGAGGCATTGCCGTTCATCACCGGTTCGTTCAGGGCGGCCTACGGCGAAAAACCCTACCGCATCGGCCCGTCGACCATCGCCATGCGGCAAAACCCCTATGGCAGCGCCACCAAGGACAATCCTTTCTTGCAGCGGATTGCCATGGCCAGCCGCGACCCACGCCACGCCGCCCTGTTCGGTGCTGCCTGGACGCTGGCCTATGCCGCGCGCGTAGCGCCGGCTGGCCTCGATCAACTGGTGTTGAGCAGTCTCGCCGGCTCTTTCGGCCTTGTGGCGGGTGTCGGCGAACCCGTTTCCGAAGGAGCGAAAAGGCCCTTGTTCCATGTCGTGCAGGCCCTTTCCCGCCTTGCCGGCGCAGCCTGCATGCCGGTTGAAACGGGACGGAGCGATGCCATCGCCGGGCTTGGCGCGGCCACAAAAGACGGCACTGTCGCGATGCTGGCGAACCTGACGCCCGCGCCCGTCGCGATCGATTGTTCCGGCCTGAAGGATTGCCGGGTCGGGCAGGCGGACATTCTCGATGCGCAAAGCATTGGTTCCGACGATGGCTTCCACCAAGTTGTCGTGCACGACGGGAAGCTGGAACTCGGTGCCTATGCCGTGGCCCGGCTGGGTGGAGCCTACGCGTGATTTCCCGCGCTCAGCGAATACAGCGAGCGTGACCGTTCGAGGTGCTTGATCATGGCCGCTTCGGCCTTCTCCGGGTCGTGCGCGGCGATCTGGTCGATGATTTCCTCATGCTCGTCCAGCGTGAATTTTTCCTTCCCCGACCAGATCAGCATTTCGGTGTGGTATTCCTTGAGCCAGCCAAGCATGGCCTCGCTAACCGCGGCGTAAATCGGGTTGCCGGAGATTGCCGCGATCGCATTGTGAAACTTCATGTCAGCCGTGATGAAGGCTTCCGCGTTGCCGCGCTGAGACCGCTGCTCGGCCAGAATATCCTTCAGCCGGTCGATCTCCTCGTCGCTCGCCTTGGCTGCCGCCTCGCGCACCATGCCGCGCTCGAAGAAAATGCGCGCGCTTTTCAGGTTCTCAAGAGAATCCGTCGAGGTGGAGAGCATGATCTTCGCCGCCGTATCGACCTGGCGGAAGATCGACTTGGCGCTGAGTTGCAGCACCTTCGCGCGCTCGCCGTGCGAGATGGCGACCAGCCCCATATTGCTGAGCGCCTGCATCGCCTCGCGGATCGCCGGCCGGCCGACGCCGAAGCGGTCCATTAATTCACGCTCCGATGGCATCTCGTCGCCGGGATTAAGCTCGCCGCTGGTAATCAGGCGCTTCAGCCGCGCAAACACTTCGTCTGAAAGCTTGCGCCGGACGATCGGTTCGGAAACGGTCATTCATTTTGCTCCGGCAGGGTCCCGAATCGGCATGGTTGCCCGGTCCACATTAGCATTTTCGATCCGCGCGTCGTCGGAATCGGTGCTTGCAATAGTCAGGTGCTCATTATACCAGTTTTGAGACTCTTTGAAAGCCTGATGGTTCATCATGATCGTGCTGACATATCTCATCGAAACGGCGGGCAGTGTCGAAAAGCTGGCCGCCAAGATCGCCAGCGACCAATCGACCGGCACTTTCGTATCCGTGCCGGGCGAGACGGAGGAACTGAAAAACCGGGTGGCCGCGCGCGTGCTGGCGATCCGGCATCTGCCTGCCGTTGCCGTGCCCTCGCTGCCGCAGCAGGGAGAAAGCGGGCCGTTCAACCGGGCGGAAGCCGATATCGGCTTTCCCTTCGATGCCATTGGCACGGATCTGTCGGCGCTGATGACCATTGCCATCGGCGGCGCCTTTTCCATCCGCGGCCTGTCCGGCATACGCGTCGTCGGGCTGAAACTGCCGGAAGAATTCCGCGGCGCGTATCCTGGCCCGAAATACGGCGTCGCCGGCACGCGCGCGTTGACCGGTGTGCGCGGTCGCCCGGTAATCGGCACCATCGTCAAGCCGGCGCTCGGTCTGCGCCCGCCGGAAACGGCTGCGCTCGTCGGCGAACTGATCAGGTCGGGCGTCGATTTCATCAAGGACGACGAAAAGCTGATGAGCCCGGCCTACTCGCCGCGGGCCGAGCGAGTCGCTGCCATCATGCCATTGGTGCTCGATCATGAGCAGAAGACCGGCAAGAAGGTGATGGTCGCTTTCGGCATTTCGCACACCGACCCCGATGAGATGATGCGCAATCACGACCTTGTCGTGAAGGCCGGCGGCAATGCGGCGGTGGTCAACATCAACTCCATCGGCATGGGTGGGATGGCCTTCCTGCGCAAGCGCACCGAACTTGTCATCCATGCGCACCGCAATGGCTGGGATATCCTGACCCGCCATCCGGGCCTCGGCATGGATTTTTCGGTGTGGCAGCAATTCTGGCGCCTGCTCGGTGTCGATCAGTTCCAGATCAACGGCATCGGCGCCAAATACTGGGAGCCCGACGAATCCTTCGTGCGCTCGTTCAAGGCGGTTACGACGCCGCTGTTTTCGCCGCAGGATTGTGCCATGCCGGTAGCCTGTTCCGGCCAGTGGGGCGGGCAGGCACCTGAAACCTATCGGCGCACCGGCCGCACGGTTGACCTTCTTTATCTGTGCGGCGGCGGCATCGTCAGCCACCCCGGCGGCCCGGCGGCGGGCGTCGTCGCGGTGCAGCAGGCGTGGCAGGCCGCCGTCGACGGCATTCCACTCGACGAATTTGCGAAGGGCCATGTCGAACTACGCCAGTCGATCGAAAAATTCGGCCAGCCCGGCGCGAAAGGCGCATGACGATGCAGGCGATGGCAGACACTCCGCATCTTCTCGCCAGCTATTACGGCGACGACCTGACCGGTTCCACCGACGTGATGGAAGCGCTTGAACTGGGCGGCATCCCGACCGTTCTGTTCACTACCAGTCCGAGCGAGCCGTTGTTGAGCAGGTTTTCCGACCGCCGCGCCATCGGGCTTGCGGGAACCAGCCGCAGCCAGACGCCGGGTTGGATGGAGGAAAACCTCACCCCGGCTTTCCTCTGGCTGAAGGGCCTGAACGCCGCGATCTGCCACTACAAAGTCTGTTCGACCTTCGATTCCAGCCCCGCAATCGGCAATATCGGCCGTGCCGTCGAGATAGGCCGAAACGTCTTCGGGCAAAAGAGCGTACCGGTGATCGTCGGCGCGCCGCAACTCAAGCGCTACACCGCCTTCGGCAACCTCTTTGCCGGTTATCGCGGCGAGACCTTTCGCATAGACCGCCACCCGGTGATGAGCCGGCATCCGGTGACGCCGATGGACGAGGCGGATTTGCTTCGCCATCTGGCGAGGCAGACCGCGCTGAAATCCGGCCTTGTCGATGTTGCGCAACTGACGTCGGCGGCGCGTTCGGCAGTCGTCAATCAGGTTCGGGCCGAAGCGGAAATGTTTCTTTTCGATGTCGACAGCCCGCAAACGCAGAAACTGGCAGGAAGCGAACTATGGCGCATCCGTGAACCGGGCGGCTATTTTGTCGCCGGCTCGTCCGGCGTCGAATATGCGCTCCTGTCGGCATGGGCGGAACTCGGCCTCGCGCCCGGGAATGCCCGGTTCGAACCGGTCGGCGCCGTGGATCGGATCGCCGTCATATCGGGCAGTGTATCGCCGACGACGGAGCGGCAGATCCGCATGGCCGTGACACAAGGCTTCGAGGGCATCATGCTGGACCCGCTGGCGCTCGCCGCCGACAATGCCGGTGCCGCTGTGGCGCAGGCCGTCGATCAGGGTGAAGCAGCGCTTGCGAATGGGCGAAGCGTAGTCCTCTACACCGCCCTTGGCCCCGCCGCGGATCAGGGTGCCCGGATCGACCGGCAGTCCGGTGCACGCCACCGGCTTTCTCGCAATCTCGGCGTGATCCTGAAGAATCTCGCGGAGCGGCAGAAATTGAAGCGCGTCGTCATTGCCGGGGGCGATACGTCGAGCCACGCGCTGAGTGAACTCGGCGTGGAGGCGCTGACGATCCGCGTGCCGTTGCCGCAAACGCCGGGCTCGCCGCTCTGCATAGCGCATGGCACGGCTGCTCATGTGGATGGCATCGAGATCGCCCTGAAAGGTGGCCAGATCGGCGCCGACGACTATTTTTGCGCTATGCGTTCGGGACAACTCAACGCGGGTGGAGACGTGGCCGCGAAAATGTAACGCATATTGACGTTAAGATAACGCAAAATTATGGTAGGCTGACAATGCGGTCGGTTGTCCGCGTTTGAAGCCAATCCGGAATGTGCGCATGTCCAGCCTGCTTGGGATCGACAACGGCCTTACCGTAACCAAGGCGGTGATCTTCGACGCTGATGGCACTCAATTGGCGGTGGCGCGGCGGCGCGTGCCGCAGTCGATGCCGCATCCGCGTTTTGTCGAGCGCGACATGGCCGGCTTGTGGGAAGCAACGGCCGATGCGATCCGCGAGGCGATTACGCTGAGCGGTCGCCTTGCCGGCGACATCAAGGCGGTGGCTGCCACCGCCCATGGCGACGGTCTTTACCTGCTCGACCGCGAGAAGCGGCCTTTGGGGCCAGGAATCCTGTCTTTGGACAGCCGAGCGAGCGGCGTTATCGAGCGCTGGTCGGCGACATCCCTGTTCGACGAAGCCCTCGCGCTGACCGGTCAGGTCCCGCATGTGTCGGCGCCCTCGGCACTGCTTGCCTGGCTGAAGGAAAACGATCCCGACCGTTACGGACGTATCGCCCATATTCTGTCCTGCAAGGATTGGCTCCGCTTTTGCCTCACCGGCACGATCGGCACGGACCGAACCGAGGCCAGCACTTCATTTACCGATTTCCGTACGCAGGAATTCGCGCCGCAGGCTATGCGTATTTTCGGGCTGGATGAGTTGTTCGAAGCCTTGCCGCCGGTCAGGCATTCGGCCGAAATCGTCGGTCATGTCACGGCCGAAGTGGCCGAGGCGACCGGCCTTGCCAGAGGCACGCCCGTCGCCTGCGGGTTGCACGACGTGACCGCCTCGGCGCTTGGCATGGGCGGCCATGAGGTGGATACGCTGGCCATCGTCGCCGGCACCTATTCCATCAACGAGGTCGTTTCAGAAAGTCCGCGCATCGACCGCCGCTGGCTATGCCGCAACGCCATCGACGCCGGCCACTGGAACAATATGGCGATTTCGCCAGCCTCCACCGCCAATTACGACTGGTTCCTCGGCACCTTCTGCCGTGCCGAACAGGAGGCGGCGAACGCCTCCGGCACGTCGATCCACGAGACGTTGGCAAGGGAAATCGATGCCGCGCTGAAGAAGCCGTCGACCATCCTGTTCCACCCCTATCTGTTCGGCTCGCCTTATGGCGATGTCGCCAGCGGGAGTTTCGTCGGCCTGCATGGCTGGCACGATCGCGGCGATATGCTGAAGGCGGTGCTGGAAGGCATCGTCTTCAACCACCGCACTCATGTCGATGCGCTGCGTGAGGGCTTTCCCGTTCGTGGGATACGGCTGACCGGCGGTGGTTCCAGAAACCCGGCTTTCGCGCAGATGTTTGCCGATGTGCTGGGCGCGCCGGTAGATGTCACGTCGGTTGACGAGGCCGCAGCCTTTGGCGCTGCCCTTTGCGCGGGCGCGGCGGTCGGACTTTTTTCCTCGTCGCAAGAAGGGGCAAGGCAGGTTGCCGTGGCGGTGCGTCGTTTCCAGCCGGACCCCGCCGCGAGCGCCGTTGCCAATAATCGGTTCTCGCTATTTTGTTGCATCGCCGAAACGCTCCAATCGCAATGGCCGGAAATCGAGAAACTGGCCGGGGGCACAGCATGATCAAGGGCGACGAGCGGCGGGAGGAAATCGCCGACTATGTGATCGAGCATGGCCATGTGCGTATCGACGATCTGGTCGACCATTTCGGTGTCTCGCGCATGACCATCCACAGGCATATCGACCGGCTTGCGCAACACGGCGTCCTGCGCAAGCTGCATGGCGCGGTGACGGTGCAGCCGTCAGCCCTCTACGAAAGCGCCTTCCGCTACCGCGTCACGGTAAGCCGGGCTGAGAAGGACGCGCTGGCGCGGGCTGTCCTCGACCATATCGAGCCCGGTGATGTGGTCATGCTTGACGATTCGACCACCGCGAGCGCCGTCGCGCCGCTGCTCGCTGACATCAATCCGCTGACCGTCATCACCAACAGTGTTGCTACCGCCTCAGTGCTGACCAGTGCCGAAGACGTCGATTTTATCTGCCTCGGCGGCAAGTATCATCGCATCTACAACGCCTATATCGGCCTCGTGTGCGAGACGGCGCTGGCGCAATTGCGCGCCAATGTCCTGATCTGCTCGGCCTCGGCCGTCACCGGAACCACGGCCTTCATTCAGGATCCGAATGTGGTGCGGGTGAAACGGGCGATGATGGCCGCTTCGGCCAAACGCATCCTGCTGCTGGACCACTCCAAGTTCGGCAGGACGGCCCTGCACGTCTTCGACGAACTGACCCGCTTCGATAAGGTGCTGGTGACGGACGGAATAGATGCGGCGACGGCGAAAGCGCTCGAACGGGCGGGCGTCAAGCTCGGCATCGTCAAGGTGCGGGCATGAGCGCCGCCGCTGGATTGCGCGAGGCCCGCATCACCGCGATGGCGAAGGCGGGCGAGGTGGATGTCGTCATTCTCGGCGCCGGCATTAATGGCGCGGGCCTGTTTCGCGATCTGTGCGCGCAAGGGCTCACCTGCCTGATCGTCGACAAAGGCGATTTCGGTTCCGGCACCAGCGCGGCCCCGTCCCGGCTCATCCATGGCGGCCTGAAATATCTCGAAACCGGCGAGTTCGCTCTGGTGGCGCAATCGACACTGGAGCGTAACCTGCTGCTCAAGAATGCGCCGCACACCGTGACCGCGCTGCCGACGATCATTCCGATCTTTTCGTGGACCAGGGGCATTTTCGCGGCGCTGCGCACGCTGTTCGGCTCGACAAGTGCGCCGCGCAGCCGGGGCGCGCTCCTGATCAAGATCGGTCTGATGCTCTACGAC
>JBARYG010000136.1:0-28735 GCA_049647745.1 Mesorhizobium sp. | reverse complement strand
GGTTTTGGTCGAGGACAGGCGCGCGGCGGCCCCTCCGGCGGGTCGGTGGCCGGGGAAGTCGAGTGCAAAAAGCGCCATCAAAAGGCCGCGCATGGAAGGTTGTCCTGTTCGGAGCCGGCTTTTACGCGGTTTGGCGGAAGAGTCAATCTCGGCGGCGGCGTCACGAACTCAGATCGAAACGGTAGCGATGGTGTCTCCAGCCGCCTCTGCGGGTCATGCATCGACTGTCGATGTCGGGCCTGCACGCATATGTGATTGCCGTCCTACTCCGGCCGGATATGGATTGCGGCGCTCAGGCGCGCTATAGCCAGCAAATGATCAGAAGGTTTGCGCGTGTACTTGCGTGGCTCTTGCTAGCCGCCATCCTGTTCGTGACGATCTCGCCGATTCGGATGCGGCCGGAGACCGGGGAACCGGCGGACGTCGAACGGCTGATAGCCTTCGCGGTGGTCGGCTTCGCTTTTATCCTCGGCTATCCCCGGCATTGGATTCTGGTGACCTGCCTGGTGGCCGGCTCGGCGTTCGCGTTTGAAGCTGCACAACTCCTGTCACCCAGCCGGCACGCCCATTTGCATGACGCCGCGATCAAGGCGATCGGCGGCGTCGGCGGCATTCTGGCCGGCGCCGTCGTCAATTTTTTCAGGCCGTCGTTATTTCAGGCGCCAGGTGAAGATTGACGTCGCCGCGTAGTTCCAGACCGCGCCGACAAGAATGCCGGCAATGCCTGCCGACCACCAATAATAGTGGGCGTCCGAGAACAGATAATTCGCGATGCCGACATTGGCGAAGGCCCCGAGCGAACATACCGCAAGGAACGTGGCGAGGCCCAGACTAAGGGCGCGCACGCCCTTCAGCCGCCGGTCGCGGTAGGTCAGCGTATTGTTCAGGAAGAAATTGAAAACCATTGCCACCGTGGTCGCGACCGCCTGCGCCGTCAGGAAGCTCGCTGCACCCGATGCCATCAGGCTCGCCAGGGCCGCCATGTGGACGAATACGCCAAGGCCTCCGATCAGGGTGAACGACAGGAACCTTGCGGGAATGACGTTCCCGAACATCTTGTCGGCCAGAAGCATCAGGTATTCCCAAGCGACCAGCGCGTCGAGCTTGCTTTCGCCAGCCTGCCTCAGCCGGAATTCATAGGGGACTTCGCGCAACCGGAGCGTCGGGTTGGCCGAGGCGCAGATGTCGAGCAGGATCTTGTAGCCCTGGCCGGAAAGATCCCGGACAGCACTGTAGAAGGCGGGGCGGCTGATCAGGAAAAAGCCGCTCATCGGATCCTTGAGCGGGGCTTTTGCGATCAGCTTGGCCAATCTGGTGGCGGTTCCGCTGATGGCGGCGCGTTTCCTGTCCCAGTTACCGAGCCCGCCCCCGTCGGTGTAGCGGGAGCCCACGGCGATATCGGCGTCGCCGGCCATCACCAGCCGCAACATTTGCGGGATGATCCGCTCATCGTGCTGAAGGTCGGCGTCGATGACGCAGATGTAAGGAGATGTCGTGCTCAGCATGCCCTCGGAGACGGCGGTCGAAAGACCGCGCCGGCCGATGCGGTGGATGACCCGGATTCGCGGGTTCCGGCGTGCTAGCGTGGCGATCTGGTCAAGGGTGCCGTCGGTCGAATCGTCGTCGACGAAAACGATCTCGAACTCGACGCCGGCCAGAGCCTTTTCGAGCGCTGCCGAGATGCGGGCGACATTGTCTCGTTCGTTGAAGGTCGGGATGACCACGGACAAAATGGGGACAGACAGCGGCGTGACACGCGCTGGAGAAAACGCTTCTGCCAGATTTTGAAAGGCCATCGAAAATCTCCTGCCGACCTTATTGATCGGTGGCGGACAGTAGAGAATTCAAGAATATGGCCCGATCTACTTATAACTGTCTATATTAACGGAAGTACCTCTATGGAGGTATTTCCGCGCCAATTGTACGAGGTTGCGCCTCTTTTGTAGATAGACTGGCAAGTGCTGGGAGACGATAAGCTTGTCCAGACAATGCGGGCCGCCGTGGCCTACGCCGCGGGTGACCGCCCAGCGGCGAATGAGTGGCACCGGATCTGCCCGGACCAACCGTCAACGCGCCGGATGTTTTATGGCTTCGAATGTGTTCCGCACGGACAGCCCTTCGGCAACGGGAAGCGGGGTCGGTGCAATCCAGTGGATTGAAAGCCGGAGGCTTCTGGCGCTTGCCGCGATAACGCTGGGCGGCGCGTTCCTGCGCCTTCAGGGGTTAAACGCCCAGCCCCTGTGGCTGGACGAGGTGGTGTCCCTCAATAACGCGCTGGCCTTCGGCAGAGGGGGCTTGCGCGCCCTTGCCGGCGCCGACCATATCGCGCCCCTGCATTCCATGCTGCTTTGGGCCGTCGTCAACCTCGGTGGCGAAAGCGCCGTTTGGCTGCGGCTGCCGTCTGCCCTGTTCGGGATCGCTACGATCCCGGCGGTCTTCGTCATGGCGAAGCGGCTGTTTTGTTCTACGCGGACGGCCCTGATCGCTGCCGCGCTTGTCGCGGTGTCGCCCTATGCGATCTGGTATTCGCAGGAAGCCAGAATGTATTCTCTGTTCCTGCTGTTCGCCTGCCTCTACGTGATCGTCGCCTGGCCCGTGGTCAGCCGCAGTCTTGGTTTTCTGGAATTGTCGGCCTTGACGTTCATTACGACGGCCGGGCTCTATACCCACCACTACATGATCATGCTTACCGTGGCATTCGGCCTTTTCCTAATGTCGAGAGGAGGCCTGATGCAGAAAAGGGCGTGGGCCTGGCTCGCTACCCAGATCCTGTCTCTCCTTTTGTTCTCCTACTGGCTTTATCTGACGGCGAACAAGCTCGACGCGATCGCGGGCTTTCCCAAGCCCGGGATTCTCATGTGGGTTCCCTATACGCTGTTCAATTTCGTGTTCGGGTTTTCGCTCGGGCCCTCGGTGCGGGAGATACGCGAGGCGGGCACGTCGGCGGCGATGCTGCACCACGGCCTCGTGATCGCCATCGCGGCGGCGGCCATGGGCCTGATCTGCCTTGCGGGGGTCTGGCGCGCGCTGCGAAGCGAGACGCGGACAGCCGGCATATGGCTGGCGGCGTGGCTGATCGTTCCGATCCTGATCGCTCTCCTGGCGACGTTCGTCACCAATATCGGCTACAACTCCCGCTACGTCATCGTGTCCTATCCGCCGATGGTTCTGTTCCTGGCGCTCGGTCTGGAACAGGTCCTGTCTGGCTTTTCGCAAGTCGACGCGGGCAGCGGCCCGGCTGCGGTTCGACGGCGGATGGGGTCCATGCGATGGCCGCTGGCGGCAGCGTTCGCATTGCTGGCGGTCTGCACGGCGATGGCGCTCTACAATTCCTACACGGACGAAGCCTATGCCAAGGAAGAGGTGCGGCCGCTGGCGCATCTTCTTTCGGCCAAGCGCGGCGCCGGAATCTTCATCGTTGCCGACAACGCCCATATCGAGCCCGTGCTTTTGTATTACGGCGCTTCGTTGCCGCCCGACTTTCTTGCGATCGACAATGCGATACCGGGCCATACGGCGGACGCCGTGCTGCAGAACTTCGACAAGCGAATGGCGGTTCCGCCTGCTGAAATCTGGCTGTTGCAGTACCGGACCTGGGAGGCCGATCCGCAAGCAAGCCTCAAGCGCCGCGTGGAGCAGGTGGGAAGCCTGATCGAAAGGCGCGACTGGGCGGGTGTCTCGCTAAGCCGCTACCGGGTAAGATAATTCCAACCGATTGGGGGCGCGCGGCCCGGCCGGCCTAGCCTTTCACCTGTAAACGAAAACGTGAACGGCCGGGGCTGCTTGACCTGGAAATCCGGCGATACAAATACACCTGCACGGGGCGGGGGTGTTTGAAGTCGTGCAGCATTCCAGACAGTCGGTGCATTTCCAGCCGATGAATGCCCCTCGAAAGGAGACATCTGTGAAAAACAAGTCGCTCACCGCGCTGGTTGCGTCGCTAGCTTCCGGCCTCTTACTTTCGCTCGGCGCACCGTCCATGGCGGTCGCGCAAAGTGGGGCAACCAACATCGTCGTCGGCGCGGACACCACCTTCCCGCCGTTCGAGACCGAGACGAACGGCGAAGTCACCGGCTTCGATATCGACATGATCAAGGCCATCGCCAAGGCCGAGGACATGACGGTCAGCCTGAAAACGCTGCCGTTCAACGGAATTATCCCGAGCCTGCAGGCTGGCTCGATCGACGCGGCGGTGGCCGGCATCACCATCAAGAAGAGCCGAATGGAGAACGTCGATTTCAGCGACGCCTATTACAAGTCCGGCCTTTCGGTGCTGGTCAAGAAGGATTCCGGGATCAAGGGCTTCGACGATCTCAAGGGCCATGTCGTCGCCACCAAGAAAGCCACCTCGTCAGTCGATTATCTGACCGCCCACGACTTCCCGTCCGACCACATCAAGCAGTTCCAGAGCATCGACGCCGCCTATCAGGCGCTCATGACCGGTGGGGCGGACGCGGTAATCTTCGACAACCCCGTCAATGTCAGCTTCAAGACCAAGCACGACGAAGTAACGATCGTGGGACCGCTGCTGACGGGCGAATATTACGGCATCGCCATCAGCAAGAAGAAGCCCGAGTTGGCGGCGAAGATCAATGACGGCCTAGCCAAGATCAAGAAGAGCGGCGAGTACAAGAAGCTTTTCGAGACCTATTTCGGCGGCGATGTCAGTGGCGTCGTCGAGGGCGTGGAAAAGCCTGCGGACATCGCGGTCTCGGACTGAGCGCCGCTTCCGGCTGGCCGATCGACAGGTCGTTCAGCCTTGCCGCCGGGTCCGTCGAACCGGACCGGAGAACGCGCGACGCGAGAGGGCACCGCGCGTTCTGCCTAAGGCGGCAGGCGGAAACAGCAATGTGGGGAACGTTTCATGGAGCCTATCTGGCAAAACCTGCCCGTCATCCTCGTGGGCCTACGCCTTACGATCCAGTATTCGATCGTCGACATCATCCTGATGGTGATCATCGGCCTGGTCGCGGCGCTGATGCGCCTGTCGAAATTCGCGCCGTTGAGGTGGATCGCCACGGCCTATGTGGAGATTTTCCGGTCCACGCCATTGCTGGTACAGCTTTTCTTTATCGTGCTGGGTCTGCCCGCGATCCTGCCCGTCAACGAATGGTTCGGGCAGCTGATGTACCCGATCCTCGCCGCTGCGCTGACGCTCAGCCTCAACGAAGGCGCCTACGTCACCGAAATCATCCGCGCCGGCATCCTCGGCGTCGACCGGGGCCAGAAGGAGGCGGCGGAGAGCATCGCCATGAACCGCTTCCAGACGATGCGCTACATCGTCCTGCCGCAGGCGTTCAAGCGGATGATCCCGCCGCTGGTCAACCAGGCGGCGCAGACGATCAAGGACACTTCCCTGCTGGCGCCGGTCGGTATCGCCGAACTGGTGTACAAGGGCGAGATCGTGATCGCCGAAACCTTCGCGTCCTTCGCCATCTGGGGGCTCGTCGCGGTCCTCTATTTCATCCTCATCTTTTCGGTGTCGAAGTTCGCATCCTATCTGGAGTGGAGGCTGCAAGTTGATCGACGTTAAAAACCTTCACAAGTCCTTCGGCCACAACGAGATCCTCAAGGGGATAAGCACGCATGTGGACGAGAAGGAAGTCGTCGTCGTCATCGGTCCGTCGGGGAGCGGCAAGAGCACGTTCCTGCGCTGCCTGAACGGGCTGGAGACGACGACCAGCGGTGAAATCGAGATCGCCGGGATGGTGCTGACCGACCCGAAGACGAACATCCACAAGCTGCGCCAGCATGTCGGCATGGTGTTTCAGCAGTTCAACCTGTTCAAGCACCTGACCATCCTGGAAAACATCACCATCGGACCGCGTAAGGTCAAGAAAGTGGCGCCCGCCGAGGCCAACAGGGTCGCGCGCGAACTGCTGGCCAAGGTCGGTCTCGTGGGCAAGGAAGCGAGCTATCCGGACGAGCTATCCGGTGGCCAGCAGCAGCGCGTGGCGATCGCGCGGGCGCTGGCGATGGGGCCGAACGTCATGCTGTTCGATGAGCCGACCTCGGCGCTCGACCCCGAAATGGTCGGCGAGGTGCTTCAGGTCATGAAGGCGCTGGCGGTGGAGGGCATGACGATGGTGGTCGTCACCCACGAAATGGGTTTCGCCCGAGAGGTCGGGCACCGCGTGCTGTTCATGGATGACGGCTATATCGTCGAGGAGGGGGCGCCCAAGGCGCTTTTCTCCAACCCGCAGCGGGACCGTACCAAGAGCTTCCTGGCGAAGATCCTGTAGACGGGAAGAGCGCGGGCCTGCCCGGAGGCCCGCCCCTTCATGCGCGGGCTTTGTTGTCGGCGAGCCGGCGAAAGATCGGCAGCAGGCCGTCGAGATCGGCGCAGGGGAGACAGCCGAGCTTGTTCAGATCCTCGGCGACGTCGACCGGCAGGCCCGAATTGGAATCCTTCGGTATCTCGTTCAGCCTGCCGCCGACGATCACCGGAATGTCCAGATCCCGCGCCTTCAGCGCCTCCATCACCTTGCGGGCGTAGCTTAAGGCGACGCCGTTATAGGTGCTGATGCCGATCACCTGCGCGCCCGCCCGCGCAGCCTTCTCGACCAGCGCGTCGGGGTCGACGGCGACGCCGCCGTCGACGACATCCGCGCCAAGCCCCGAGACGGCTTTCTCGATCAGATATTTTCCGTGCTCGTGGACATCGGTCGTGCCGATGCAGATGCGCAGGGTTTGCGGGACGGGAGCCTCGCCTGCATTCTTTTCAACCCATTTTTGCGCCTTCACGTTCAGTTCGTGCGCCCATTCGGCATAAACCAGCGGTTCGCGAACGGCTTCCGGCGCCGGCAGCGCGCCGGGTCCGTACAGGGCCTCCATGCGCTTCGGGCCGAGACGCCGGATCGCCAGCATCAGGGCTGCCGGATCGGTGCGGTCGACGCCAATCTCGGCCAGGCCGGCAAGGACGTTGCGGGCGAAAACGCGCGCGCCCTCGACCAGTCTGTCTGCCAGGCGCTCGACCTTCTCCCAGTCGAGCAGTTCCTCGTAGAACGCGGCATGCTCGGTCAGCCGCGTCGCGAATATCTGTGCGTCGATGATTTCGTCGACGTCGGGAATCCGGGTGTTTTCGGTCACGGGAACCGGGTTTACCGCGTGGCCGGACGGCCAGCGCTTCAGCGCCAGTATATCGGCCAGCAGATAGCAGGAGAGGCTGGCATAATTACCGGCGGTGCCAGACTGGTAGGACACGGTATTGCCGAAGATCATGGTTCCGGGGGTGTCGGTCAGCCGGCGCACGGCGGCGTGAAAGGCGGTTCGCGACATGGGATCGGAGAAGTGGTGCCCGTGACAATGGCCGACCTTTGCGCCGATCAGGTCCTCGACGATGTACTTTTCGATGATGACCATGCCGAGGCTGCAGCACATGTCCAGGAACAGGCCGGCGAAGCCGTCGTCGAGATTGGAATGAACGAGGATTTCGGCATCCTGCGCCGCGATCAGTCCCAGCGCCTGCACGGTTGCTTCCGTCGTCGCGACGTCGTCGTCCCAATAGGGAAGCCGGAAGGTGAAATACTGGCCGAGATTGCCGATGGCGGTGGCCCCCGCGACGATGGCCGAGCGGACATTGTCGAGCGCGCCGGGAAGGCCGAGCATGAAATCGCCGAAATGAGCGGCCGCCGGCACGGCCTCGGTGATGCGGCTGAAGTCCTCCGGTCCCGTCAGCACGATGCCGGTGCCGCGCGATGCCTTTTCGCGCATCGACAGCGGATAGCCCATCGACCAGTCCAGCGTTATGCCGAAGCGGTCGACGGTGATGCCGCTTTTGGCACAGGTTTCGTGCACCTCTTTCATCGCCCAAAGCGTGCGGTCCACATTGCGGAATCCGATATGGGCGTGCTGCATGATCCGGCCTGTCGCGGCCACGGCGCGCTTGTAGGCGGCTTCCGAAGGCTGGCCCGTCTCGCGCAGAAACAGGTTCGTGCCGAGCCGCCAATCCCTGGCAAGCGCACGGCCGTCGGAAAGCAAGTCTTTGCCGGGGCGCAACCGCTCCGGCACGAGATCACGCAAGGCTGGCACGGTTTCGATCATGGCGAGACCTGTCGGATAAAGGTTTCTGTTCGGGCGGCAAAATCCGCCGGGCGCACGACCGGGAAAAAATGGCCGCCGCTGAGTTCATGGAACTGTGAGTGGGGAATGGCATCGGCGATCTGGCGGCTATAGTACAAGGGCAGCAGCGCATCGTCGCCGGCCCCGATCACCAGCGTCGGCGACTTGATGCGGGGCAGGTCGGCGAGGCGATCGAAATCGAGAAGCATGCGGATGCGCGCCGCGACGACGGAAAGCGGCTGCAATGCATCATCCGCCTCGCTTGCCCTGGCGAGCAGCCCGGCCTCGTGCGAGGCAAGGTAGTCGTTCGGATAGCTGAGAAAGTGAGCCAGGTTCTGGTAGGCCTCGCCGAGGCCGGCTTCCAGAAGCGCCAGCCGCACGTTGAAAATCGTTCGGAACCGTGCGTCCGACCTCGCCCAGCTGCCGCTGATGACGGCTGAAAGCGCCCGGTCGCGATGGTCGAGCGCGATCGTCTGAACAACGGCACCGCCTGTCGAGTGGCCGACGAAATGGGCTTGCCCGCACCCTTCCTGGTCAAGGATGCCGATGACGTCCGAGGCGATCCGCCCGATGCTGTAGGGTCCTTCTGGACGGTCACTGCGGCCCGCGCCGCGATGATCGGCAACGATGAAGGTATAATGCTGCGGCAATGCACGCAAAACTCCCGTCCAGAAGCGGCCGTCGCCCCCAAGGCCGGGGACGAACACGACGGCCGGTCCCGTGCCGGAGACTTCGTAGTGGATCCGGCATCCATCGGAGGCGATAAAGACAGGCATTGCCCTTGCTCTCCTTGACCGGCTGCTCAGGAAAGACGCGGTCTGCTTGACAGCAGCGGCTCGAGCGAAGCCAGGATGCTCAGCGCCGTCAGCATCGACGTCTTGGGATTGTCCGGCGAAGGCGCATTGGCAAAGCGCATGCTGGCCGAACCCGCCGCGCTTGTCACTTCCAGCTCATGGATGTTCTGCCCGGCGCGCGGATCGGCAACGACTCGTACCCGCACCTTGTCCTTGCCCACGGCAAGCGCCACCGTCAGGCCGGCGTTGAGATTGCGCGGATAAAGCCGCGCGGCCTCTTCCGGCCCGCCTTCGAACAGGACGAATTCGTCGTGCATGGCGGTCGGGTCGATCTTCCTTTCGCGAAGTTCGGCGCTCCATGCCGCGACCGGCTTGCGCGAGGTGTAGCGCACTTGCAAGTCGGCAAGGCCGGCCACCGCGCGCAGATAATCGAGCCCGCCAAGCGCCCCGCCTGGCACGATCACTCGGCCGCCGGTGTCGCCACAGGCCGCCAGAAGACGGCCAAGGAGATCGTCGTCGGCAAGCGCGCCGACGGAACTGACGATGACGGGCAGCCCCGCGGCCACCAGCGTTGGAACATGGCTCCTTACCGCCGAGGCACCGGCTGCTTCGACCACGGCGGCTGGACCGGCGGCGACAAGCTCGTCGACGGAATGCACGACCTTGACGCCGGGCGGGCAAAGCGCCTTCGACGGCGAACCGGCGCCAAGCAGAACTGTCACGTCGGTATGCTCTTTCGCGGCCGAGAGCGCTGCCTGGATTTGGCGGCCTATGGCGCCGAAGCCGATCAGGCCGATGCGCCTTGCCGATCGCACGGTCATGGCAGGAGCCTGGTCATTTCGGCGAACGCTGATCCTTCGGCTGTGCGGCAAAGACCGTATTGCGCTCGATCTCCAGCACGTTCTCCGGCCGGGGGAAATTGGCCGGTGTCGGCTCTCCGGCCTGACGCGGCCGCCCGATCTGCTGGAAGAAATCCTCCAACCCGTTCGGAACGATCAGCCACACCCATTTCAGGTCGGACTGCCCTTCGTTGATGAACATATGACGGCGGTTCTTGCCTAGGAAGATCGTTGTTCCGGGAAGGAGCGGGTAGTCTTCTCCATCCACCACGGCGCGCCCCTTGCCTTCGAGAATATAAAGCGCTTCCTCGTTGCGGTCGTGGCTGTGCTCACGCACGTAACCGCCCGGCGCCACCGTCTGCGTACCGAGCGCGAAGGGAAATTCCATCTTCACCCGATGGGGTGCGAGGGCTACCTCGATATGGCCGTTCGCCGGCACGGGCTGCCAGTAGCTTTCGGCGGCGTCGGGGGCGACGATGAGGATTTCGCCTCGTTCATCAACCGCAGGCTTGGCTTCTACCATCTTCACGCCCTTTCCATCAGAGTATGATCGGCACGCTATCGCAGAATAAGTGCATACACAATAGTAGACACAATGCGGGACTTCCGTCATAAATCCTGGTGTAGCTGTTCTCCGCCTTTCCTCGCCGGGATTGTCGCTCGGCCAATATCGCTGGGTCCTTCATGAACAACGTCCAAGAATCATGTGATGTCCTCGTCATCGGTTCGGGTTCGGCCGCGCTCTCGGCTGCCCTGCGCGCCGCGCACGGAGGCCTGGGGGTGCTGATCCTGGAAAAGACGGAATGGCTGGGCGGGACCAGCGCCATGTCGGGCTCGGGTGTATGGATACCCGACAATCACGTCGCCAAACAGCACGGGCTTCTCGACAGCAAGGCCGAGGCCATGACCTATCTGCGGGCGGCGTCCCCGGTAGGCTGGGAAAAGGACGAGGACCATCTGTGGCAGGCCTTCGTCGACAACGCGCCGACCATGCTGTCCTTCCTCGAAAAGAACACGCCGATCCGCTTCAGGCTCGTGGACGAACCCGATCCGATGGCGGAAAAGCCAGGCGGCAAGACCAAAGGGCGGATGATTTCACCGGCACCCCTCAGCCGCCGCATCCTCGGCCGCTACGCCCGCCATATCCGGCGTTCGACGCTGCCGCACAGCTTTACCTATCAGGAGGTTGTGGACCTCGATCCGTACCACCATCCCATTCGCGCCGGCCTGAAAATCTGGCCGAAGCTTTTGTGGCGCAAACTGACGAATAGCGGCGGGCAAGGAACGGCGTTGATGACGGGCCTCATCCGAGGCTGCATGGATGCCGGATGCCGCTTCATCCTCAATGCCCGCGCCCTGCAACTGACGCAGGATGCCGATGGCAGCGTGACCGGCGCGATCGTCGAGCACGAAGGGGTTCGCCTGACCGTAAAAGCCGGGCGCGGGGTGGTTCTGGCGACGGGCGGCTTCGAGTGGAACAAGGCGATGCAGGAGAAGCATTTCCCCGGCCCGCTTGATCGGCTCGGCAGCCCGCGCACGAACGACGGCGACGGCCAGAACATGGCCGCCGCCGCCGGCGCCAGGCTCGACCGTATGGACCAGGCGAACGTTCATCCGGCGCTGCCGACGCGGTATCATGGCAAGCCGCATGGCCTGCCAATGGTTTTCCAGGCCGAGCCGCATTCCATCGTCGTCAACCGGCAGGGACAGCGTTTCGTCAGCGAGAACGATTTCAACATCGGTGAGGCGCTCGATCAACGCGATCCGAAAACCGGCGAGCCTTTGCATCTTCCGGCGCATGTGGTCGGCGACCATCGCTTCCTTGGCCGCTCGCTGCCGTTTCGCTGGTATGCGTCCTACGAGAAGAAATGGGTGATCAAGGCGCAGACGCTGGACGAGTTGGCCGCCAGGATCAACGTTCCCGCGGACGCGCTGAAGGCAACCGTCGAGCGCTTCAACTCGATGTGCGACCAAGGCCGCGACAGCGATTTCCATCGCGGCGAATCGAGCTGGGAGAACTACAAGGCGCACGGCCCCGAAGGCCGGCTCGGCCGCATCGACAAGCCGCCTTACATCGCCATGAGCATGAACCGCTCGATACTCGGCACCAAGGGCGGCGCGCGCACCAACGAGTACGGACAGGTGCTGCGTGAGGACGGCAGCATTATAGCCGGCCTCTATGCCGCGGGCCTCGCCATGGCGAATCCGCTCGGTACGCGCTCGGTCGGCGCCGGCACGACCATCGGCCCGAACATGACGTGGGGCTATATCTGCGCCGAGACGATGCTGAGGCAGAACCGCCAGTGACAGTGAAAGTGGCGGCGAAGGCCGCCACTTTCAGGTCTGCAGCACGACGCATGCGATCGGATTCATGCGTCGTGCTGCAAGCTTTGGTTTTTTACGTATATCGCTACCCCAAAACCGCTGCGCGCTTCTGGGCGATATGCTCATGAAAAGCGGTCCTGAATGCGATGCCATGGGTGGATATGGCGGGCCACCTGCACCGCCACCGGCTGCATCGGCACCAGACGCAAGTCCGTGACCGGCAGCGGCATGTCGTCGTCCGAAAGGGTGCCTGCGGCCCACTGACCCATTTTCCGGCCGAACGACAGCGACAGCGCCACACCACGGCCCGAATAGATGCCGCCGAACAGGATGCCGGGGGCAAGGCGCATGAGGCGGGGCTTGCGGTCCGGTACGACGGCGAAGACGCCTTCCCAGTATTCTTCCAGCTTCGGCTCTCCCCCGAGTGCCGGAAACGCTTTCGCCAGCATCCGCGCGGCCGATGTTCTTCCGCGCCGCTCGGCGTCGTGCCAGAGCGTGTGTGTTCCACCCGTCACGATGCGAAAATCCCGGTCGTAGTGGAAGGCGCGGATGTCGCGGCGCGTATCGGAAACCGCCGGATTGCCCTTCAGGATACCCTCGCGCAGCTTCTCCGGGATCGGGGCGGTGGCGGCCTGATAGACCTGCATGGGGATCATCGCCCGCTTCAGCTTCGGCCAGAAGGCGCCCGTCAAGGCGTTGGTCGCCAGGATCACCTGGCTCGCCGTCACACTGCCCCTGGCGGTGGCCAGCCGCCAGCGTCTTCCGTCGGGAACGATCGACACCACCTTCGAATTCTCAAAAAGTTGTACGCCTTGCGCGACTACGGCAGCCGAGAGTCCGCGCGTCAGGGCGAAAGGATTCACATGCCCGCTGCCATGGGCGATCCAGCCGCCGACATAGCGGCTGCCGATCCTGTCGCTGATTTCGGCTGTCGGCAGCCACTCGACGTCGTGGCCGAAAGCCTTCCATTCGTCGAAGAACTGGCGAACGCGCGCTTTTGCCTGTTCGGAATGTGCCGGCTGGATCCAGCCATTCTCTATCTGGTGCGCATCGATGCCGAACCGCCGCATGAGGTCGAAGGCGGCTTTCGCAGCGCCGGCGACCAGCGCGTTGTAGCGTTGACCGCGGACCTTGCCGTAGGCAGCCTCTATCTCCGACGGAGCGGCTTTCGAATGGTGCGAGATGACCAGCCCGTTGTTGCGGCCGGATGCCGCCGCCCCGATCTCGTCGCCTTCGAGGAGGATGACGGAAAGGCCTGCCTCGCGCGCGCCAAGCGCCGCCGCCATGCCGGTGAGGCCGGCGCCGACGACGATGATGTCGGCTTCATGATCGCCGGTGAGCGTGGCCGACACCGGACCCGGATTGTCGGTCGTCTTGCGCCAGAGATGAGGCGCGCGCCAATCGACTTCAAACATGGAGGTTGTCCTCCGAGACCGCGCCCAGATAAAGGTCGCTCAGCGAACTGTGGCTTGCCATTTCCTCGGTCTTGCCCTTGGCCTTGATCCGGCCGGTATTGAACAGATAGGCGAAGTCGCCGCATTCGAGCGCCAGCTGGACATTCTGCTCGACCAGGAGAATCGAAATTCCAGACTGCGACAGGTCGAGGATGATCCGGAAGATCTGGTGCACGATCTTCGGGGCGAGGCCGAGCGACGGTTCGTCGAGCATCAGAAGTTTCGGCTCGGCCATCAGCGCGCGGCCGATTGCCAGCATCTGCTGCTCGCCGCCGGACATGCGGCTGGCCTTGCTGTTGCGGCGCTGCTTGAGGACGGGAAAGAACGTGAATATCTCCTCGCGCAAGGCCTCGTAGCTCTTGCCGCCGCGCCCGATATAGGCGGCGATGAGGTTTTCCTCGACGCTCAGCTGCTGGAATATCTGCCGGCCTTCCGGGCAGTGGGTGATGCCGAGCCGCACCACCGTTTCGGGCCGTTTGCCCGTCAGGTCCAGGTCCTCGAAGCCGATCGTGCCGGCCGTCGTGTGGGCGATGCCCGAGATCGAGTTCAGGAGCGTCGTCTTGCCGGCGCCGTTGGGGCCGAGGATGACGACGATCTCGTTCGGATAAACGTCGACGTCGATGTCAGACAGGACGCTGGTGCGCCCGTAGCCCGAGCTTAGCCCGGCGATCCGCAGCAGCGGCTTTGATGTCGTCGATGTCATTGGCGGTTCCCAGATATGCGAGCTGAACCTCGGCACTGGCCTGAACCTCTGCCGGAGTGCCCTGAAATAGAAGCTTGCCGTGATGCATGACGATGATGCGGTCGCAAAGCGTCATCATCAAATCCATGTCGTGTTCGACGATGATCATGATCCGCTCGGGGGAGCGAAGGGCGGCCAGCCGTTCCGTCAGTTCCGCGGTTTCATGATGGTTCAGCCCGGCTGCTGGTTCGTCCAGAAGCAGGACGCGCGGGTCACGCACAAGGGCGCGGGCAATCTCCAGCATGCGCTGGCGGCCGTAGGGCAGGCTCGACGATTCGGCGTCCTTAAGCGCCTGCAGTTCGAAGAATTCGAGCTTGTCCAGGCACAGTCTCTGGCGCTCGGCGCTGCGCTTGCGGGCATAGCCGGGCACCAGCACTTCCTTCCACGTCTTGCCTCCGTCCACCGGATAGAAGCATACCTCGAGGTTCTCGATCACGGTCATCTGGTCGAAAAGACGGATGTTCTGGTAGGTCCGGGCAATGCCGCTATTGGCGATCTGGTACTTCTTGAGGCCGTTGATCCGGCGCCCGTCGAGCGTGATGCTGCCGCCCGATACCGTGTAGGAGCCGGCGGTCATGTTGATGAGCGTCGACTTTCCCGCGCCGTTCGGGCCGATGATCCCGTGGATGAGGCCGGGCTCGAAAACGGCCGATACGTCGTCGATGGCGACGTTGCTGCCGTATTGCTTTCGCAGATGGTCGAATACGAGGCTCATCGTCTGAACAATGCCCTGATCAGCTTTTCCGGTCCGAAGGTTCGCGGGACGATGCCGGCCGGCCGGATGATGATAAGAACGACCATGAGCAAGCCGAGGAAAAGGATACGCCATTCGGCGAATTCGCGCAGCACCTCCGGCAGCAGGATGAGGATGGCCGCGCCGACGACGATGCCGAGGATATTGCCGATGCCGCCGATGACGATCAACAGAACGATCAGCACCGATTCCTGCAGCGAGAAACTTTCGGGGCTGACGAAGCGCTGCGATGCGGCGAAAAGGACGCCGGCGATGGACCCGATGGTAGCGCTCATGGCGAAGGCGGCGAGCTTGGCTTTCGTCGTGTCGATGCCGACGCCGCGTGCCGCATCCTGATCCTCGCGGATGGCCGCCCAGGCTTTTCCCAGAATCGATTTTTCCATACGCCAGACAAGGGTGCCCGCAATGAGAACCGTTACCACCAGCGTCCAGTAAATCTCCGATGGTCTGGATATCTGCATCCCGAACAGGGTGGCCTTGTCGAGCCGGCTGATGCCGTTCGGTCCGTTCGTCACCCAGTTGAGGTTATTCAGTACGATGCGGATGATTTCACCGAAGCCGAGCGTCACGATGGCAAGGTAGTCGCCGCGCAGATGCAGCACCGGCATGCCAAGCAGGATACCGGTGATGGCGCCCAGCAGGGCGGCTATCGGCAGAATTTCGAGCAGCGAAAGGTGGACGCCGAACTGGCTACTGGCCAGGAGCGCGTAAGTATAGGCGCCGATGGCATAGAAAGCGACGAAGCCGAGATCGAGAAGGCCAGCGTAGCCGATCACGATGTTCAGGCCGATGCCGAGCAGAATATAGATGAAAAGCCCGTTCATCACCCGGATGTAGTAGTTCGGCATGTACGGCGTGGCGACGATCGCGGCCACCGCCAGCGCGAGCACCAGAAAAGCGGCAAGGCTTGAAAGGGAGCGCTTCTGCGGGACGGTCAGCGACGTGGTGTTCGCCATCAGAATTCCCTTTTGTAGACCATGCTTTCCTCCGATACCGGCTCGCCGAGGATGCCGGCGGGACGGAACAGCAGGACGACGATGAGGATGAAGAAGGCGAAGACATCGCGGTATTCGGTACCGATATAGCCATGGGACAGGACCGGCAGCAGCGCCGTGCCGGCGACCTCGACGAAGGCCAGTATGAAGGCGCCGAGCATGGCGCCGGGAATGGAGCCGATGCCACCGAGGATGGCCGCGGTGAACGCCTTCAGGCCGATGACCGCGCCCATGGTGGGCAGCATGATGCCGTAATAGCTCGAATAGAGAATGCCGCCGGCCGCGCCCAGCAGCGGGCCGACGAAAAAGATCAGGCTGATCGAGAAATCGACCTTGATGCCGAGAAGCTGGGCCGTCGGACGGCTTTCGGAGACGGCGCGCACGATGATGCCGAGCCGCGACCGGTTGACGAAGAAGTGCAGGCCGCCCATCAGGATCAGCGACGCGACGAGAATGCCGATCTGCACGCTGGTGATCGAGCCGCCCAGCACCTCGTAGCGTTCGACCGGGAAGAAGCTCGGAAAGACACGCGGCTGCGGCCCGGCGGCGATCTGTACTCCGGTGACCAGGAAAAGCGATACGCCGAGCGAACTCAGCATCGGCGCGAGGCGCGTGGAATTCCGAAGGGGCTTGTAGGCCAGGCGCTCGATGAGGACGCCGACGCCGCCGATGGCGAAGACCGCGACGGCGAAGGCGACGCTCAACGCCAATGCGCCCGCTGCTCCGACATCCGGCAGCATCATCGCAAGCACCATAAAGGCGGCATAGGCGCCGAGCATGAACATCTCGCCATGCGCGAAATTGATCATCTTGAGGACGCCGTAGACCATCGTATAGCCCAGGGCGATCAGGGCATAGATCGCGCCAATCGTCAGGGCATTAAACGTTTGCTGGACGATCGTTCCTAGCATGGCCTGCATCTTTTCCCAGAGCCTGCTCCAAACCGGGTGGAGGGGCTTAATGGCGGACGCTTCCGATCGAGAGTACGACCGGATCAGTTCATTGCGAAGGCAGCTATCAGAAGGAATACCGCGCTGCGGAAGGTCCGCAACGCGGTATTGTCCCCGGCCTAACGGCTCTTCACTAGCTTGAATTTGCCGTCCACGACTTCATACAGGAAGGAAGGGGCGACCTTCAGTTCACCGACATCGTCAAATTCCAGTTCGCCCATGACGGTCTTGGCCTTGACCTTGTGCAACGCCTCGTTGAGGTCCTCACGGGTCAGCCCCTTGGTATCCTTGAGAACCTGTTCGAGGATCTGGCCCTGCGCATAGCCGTAGACGGAATAAGTGCCGGGGTCTTCACCGTACTTTTCCTTGTAGAGCTTGGCGAAATCGGCGATGGCCGGCGTCGCATCCATGGGCGGGGCCTGAACCGCGACGACCGCTCCTTCAGAGCTGTCTCCGGCCTGCTTGATGAAGTCCGGCGTGTAGCCGCCATCCGGGACAAACAGGCGCGCTTTGACGCCCTGTTCCTTCATCTGGCGCGCGAAAAGGGAAAGCTGCGGCATCACCGCGCCGAGATAGATCGCGTCCGGGTTCAGTTTCTTGATCTGGGTCAGCACGGCGGTGAAGTCGACGTCCGTCGGCGTGACCGCGATCTCCCCGGCCAGCTTGCCGCCGCCGGCGGTGAAGTTCTTGGCGAACATTTCCGAGATGCCCTGGCCGAAGACCTGCTTGTCGTTGACGATGACGGCGTTCTTCAGGCCAAGGTCCTGCAAGGCGTATTCGGCAGGCAGCAGGGCTCCGGCGGTATCGTTGGCCACTGGGCGGACGAAGTATTTGTAGCCTTGCTGGGCCAGCGTCGGGTTAGACGCGAAGGTCATGTTGGGCAGTCCGCAATCTTCGTAGATCGGAAGCGTGGACTGCGCGACGCCGCTGTTGAAATTGACCAGCGAGATGACGACGTTGTCGTCGTCGCACAATTTCTGCGCGACGAGCGTGCCTTCCCGCGGATCGGCCTTGTCGTCTTCCTGCTCGTATTTGACGGTGGTTCCGTTGACGCCGCCGTCGGCGTTTAGCTTGTCGACATAAAGCTTGAAGCCGTTATGCCAGGTGGTTCCGAAAAAGGCCTGCGCGCCCGAAAGCGGCGCCGACATGCCGACAGTGATCTCCTCGGCGAAAGCGTGCCCTGACAGCATCGTTGCCCCGATAAGCGCGGCGGCGAAACATTTCATGTTTATTCCCCTTTTTTCGAGCCTATTCCACAGACCCAGACACGAATGGGTAAGACGCTGCGGCTGGCATCTGTCGTTTGAATTTCATTCGCCAGCGCATCGAAGCAGACCTAAGGGGTGACGTCAAGTAAAGTGTAGACAATAATGTGTTCAAATTAGCCTTCAGTTTTCCCCGAGGCTTTCTGGCGGCTTCGGGACGGCCGCGTAGTGTCCTGGTTGGCGGTGTAGAGCTTCAGCAGCGCGTCCTTCAGGGCCTGCTTGGTCGCCGCCACCGTCAGTTCGATGTGCTGGCGCAGACACGTCGTCCCCTTGGCGATGTCCCGTGCCAGGGCGGCCTCGACGATGAGCGAATGCGCCTCGATCATGCCCTGGTTATGGGAGACGTGTTCGATCTGGACACGGCGGATGAAGCGGATGCGGGCGTTGATCGAAGAGAGCGTACGCTCGATCTCGGGGTTGCCGGAAAGTTCGGCGATCAGCAGATGGAAACCTTCGTCCAGTCCGAGGATCTCGTCCGGGTCGCGGTGGCCGTAGCGCTCCCTTGCTTCGTTCCAATAGGCATCCAGCCTGCCCAGCGCCTCATCGCTCGCGCGCTGGCACATGAGCGTGAAGGCACCGCATTCGACGACCGCGCGGAACTCATAGATATCGAGAAGACCGTCGACGTCGAGTGCCCGGCAAAAGAAGCCGCGGTTGGGAACCAGGGTAAGGAAACCTTCGCTGGCCAGCCGGTTCAACGCCTCGCGGATAGGCGTTCGCGAAATGCCGAGCGAGCGCGCCAGACGTACCTCGTTAATGCGCTCCTCGGGCTTCAGTTTGAACTCGACCAGCGACTGGCGAATGGTGAGATAGGCCCGTTCCCCGCTATCTGCAGGTCGTCGGGTTTCCACTTCGGATTTCAGACCGAGCATATTCTACCTTCTGGATTATGGGCTTGCCTCAGGGGCGGCAATCCTTGAAACCGGCAGCCTCTATTATCGTTACGATTTGCGCAATGCATGGGAAAAGTAGGAGGACGCAAGTGGTTCTTGGAGTGCTTGGTGTCGGACATCTGGCGCGGTCCATCCTGCAAGGGCTCCTGAGGGCGGGCTTCGAGCGGGACGCGATCGTTCTCTCGCCACGGGGGCAGGGGCCGGAACTGGCGAAGCTTCACGGCCTTGTTCTTGCCGAGGATAACCGCGACCTCGTCGCGCGCGCCGACATCGTACTGGTAGCGGTACGGCCCGTCGATGCGGTCGAATCGTTGCGCGGTCTTGGCTGGACGCCGCGGCACACCATCGTTTCGGTTTGCGCCGGCGTCCCGATCGCGGCCCTGCAGGCCGCGGCACCTGCAGCGACGATCATGCGGGCAATGCCGCTTACCGCGACCGAGATCGGCGCCAGCGCGACGCCAGTTTTTCCGGATATCGGAGCGGCACGCCCGATTCTCAATGCGCTGGGCTCGGTTGTGGCCCTTGCCCGTGAGGAGGATTTCGAGGTCGCGACGGTGAGCGCCGCCATCTACGGATGGGCTCAGGACCTGATGCGCCAGAGCATCGAGTGGTCGGCGGCCGGTGGGCTGGAGCGGGCAGCTGCGCGGCAGCTGGTCGCCAATACGTTTGTCGCCGCCGGACGGCTCATCGCCGAGAAGGATGCGCCGCTGGACGACATGCTGCGTCAGCTGGTGACGCCTGGAGGCATTACCGAGCGTGGCCTGCAGGTTCTGGCGGAGCGCGATGTGCCGTCTGCCTGGACCGCCGCCTGCAAGGCCGTTCTGGAAAAGCTGCAAGACAGATGATCGCAGGCTACTTCTCCTTCCCGACTACTCCATAGACCTGTCCTCCAGCGGCCTGATCCGTCGGAGACACCTCAATCTGGGCAAGATCGACATGCTGCGGCATGTTCAGCGCAGCCACCAGCGCTGCCGCCACGTCTTCCGGCTGGAGCGCGCGCTGTCTGGCATACATCCGTTCGGTGAGCGTCGTCCTGTCGCCGGAAAATGCCTGCAGGTAGAACTCGGTTTCGACCCGGCCTGGAATGATCTCGCTGATGCGGACATTCGTTCCCGCCAGATCGTAGCGCAGGATCTTGCCTGCCTGCGACAACGCCGCTTTGGCCGCGCCGTAGGCCGTGGTGCCGGGAAACACATTGTGGGCGGCGGTGCTGGTCAGGTTGAATATATGGCCTCGCCCGCGCGCGATCATGCCGGGCAGCAGCATCTGGACGAGTTGAAGCGGCGCGATGAGGTTCAGGCGGATCGCGCTTGCGGTCTCTTCGACGGATTGCTCGTGCAGGGGACGCACCGAGGCGAGCCCGCCGGCATTGTTGACCAGCACGTCGATGGAGCGCCCGCCAAGGACTTTTGTGACCGCCTCGATATCGGTCACGTCGGCAACGAGCGGAACGATCCCGCTGTATTCTCCGGCCAGCGCTTCGAGCGCCTGACGGCTCCGGGCCAGCGCCAGCACCTCCAGGCCTTCATGGGCGAGCTTGCGGCAGATGGCGGCGCCGATGCCTTTCGACGCACCGGTAACCAGGGCAGTTCTGTACGGTCCAGCAACCATGACGGTCTCCCTTCTGCGGACGACAAGATTACGCATCGTTTCGGAGCGAGCCGGCTTCCGTTTGCCGCGCGTTCACAGAGGCGGCGGTTCCCTACAAGGCTCCGTGCCTTGCCACGCTCCTTAATATCTCGACAAGACCGCTGTCGCGCTCGGCGCGCAGGTCGTCGTCGGTTCGATCGCCGATGGCCCCGCGTAGCGATTTCGAGACTGCCTCGATCGTGGGCGCATCAAGCCTTGCGTCCAGAAGGTCGTCCCAGATGGCCTGGTAGGTCGGTCCATACTTGACCATGAAGGACTCGATGCCTTCCGCATTGAGATGGTTCGAGATGAAAGCGCCCTGAAGCGTCCATTTGGGGCCGGGGCCGTAGACGAAGGCCCGGTCGATGTCCTCGACCGAGGCGACGCCGTCGCGCGCCATGGCGATAGCCTCACGCCACATCGCACCCATCAGCCGAAGGGCGAGATGCCCGGTGATTTCCCGATTGAGGACAACCGGCTTCTTGCCGATCGCCTCGTAGAAGGCGCGGGCGGCGGCGAGCGCGGCGGCCTCCGTCTTCTCGCCGCCGACGATTTCCACCAGCGGCATGAGATGCGCCGGATTGAACGGATGGCCGAGCACGATGCGCTGCGGCCTGCGGCAGAGCGCCTGCATTTGCGTGACCATCAGCGCCGAGGAAGAAGAGGCGACGATCACGTCGTCGCCGATATGGCGTTCGATTTCCGCAAGCAGAAGCTGTTTCAGTTCGATCTTCTCGGGGCCGTTCTCCTGGACGAAGACGACACCGGCCAGCGCTTCCCCCATATCCGTGGAGAAAGAAATCTTACCGGCGGCGGTCGCATCTCCCCGCAGGGCGTCGAGGTCGGTCATCAGGCCGGGCCTGTTTTCCTCGAACTGTGTCCATCTTGTCGCGTCGGGGTCGAAGCAGCGCACCTCCAGGCCGGCATGCGAAAATCCCGCTGCCCAGCGCTGGCCGATGGTTCCGAAACCGACGATGCCGACGGGGCCTTGCAAAATCGTGTTGCTCACAGCGCCGCTCCATGCGATTCGAGCGGTGCCGATCGGTGGGGATGCATGTCCGGCTCGTCCAGGACCGCTCGAAAACTTTCGTTGAGATCGTTCCACGGGATAAGCAGGTCGATCCAGGCCGCCAGCCGTCCGGCAACCAGGATGGCCTCCTCCAGCAGGTCGCGGACGGGCGCCTGCCCGTCGGCCATCGCGGCCGCCAGCCGGTAGAGCAGGCGGGCAGACTGGTCGAGGTGGCAAAAGTCCTTCAGGCGGACGGCCGCCTTGTCGAGAGCAAGGGCCGCCATCTTCCTGAGAACGGTTTCGTCTTCCCTGCCGATGCGCGCGCGCGCCCACCACAGGATTTCGTGCAGCACCCGTGCTTCGGATTCGGCCATGAGGACAGGGCCGGCGGGATGCATGATGCCGCGCGACAGGATCGCGGCCTGAAGGTCGTCGGGCTGGTTCTCCCAAAGGGCCCGGCGGTCCGCCACGATATCGGCCGGCACGCTGGAGGCGGGTTGCGGCAAGGGCCGGTAGCCGCCCTGCGACAACAGGGAGAGCCGCCCGTCGAAGCGCGTCCTTCCCTGGTTCTCGCGCAGCGCCTGGCCGAGCACCACGATCCCGTCGACGGGGCCGTCCAATTGGCCGAGCACGGTGACGGCGGCGGTCTCGGCCTGAAGCGGCGCGAAGGTGATCTCCAGGAACTGCCGCACAGGCCAATAGATGAAGGCTCCGGGCTTGGCGTCGAGAACATGGGCTTCGTTCTCGACGTCCTCCACGAAAGGCGCGTGCCAGTAGATGTGGCTGCCGGCGATCTTGGGCGTGTGCAATTGCAGCGTCTGCGGCAGGTTCGCCAGCAAGGCGGAACTGGTGCGGGGAGCAGCCTCCGGATTGCAGGTGAGCGACCAGCTTTGCGCGCCCGATTCAAATAATAACTTCATGAAAGCTCGCTTGGGCGAAGGCGCGGCGCGCCATTCACTTTACAGGATTGAAGAAGGATACCGGTTTGAGAATCTGGTTGCGCATGTCGGCGAGATAATCGGTCTCGATGACCTTGCGGCGATAGGCCTGCCATTCGGGGTCCGCTTCCATGGCGTCGCGCCGCGCTTCGCGATCCGCCAGGCTGTCGTACTTCCACAAATGGACAGTGCGCGAGAGGTTGCCGATATGCGTCTGGAAAAAGCCGAAAGGTTCGCCGAGATAGTGGCGCTGCATGGGAAGTCCGACGTCCTCGTAAAGCTTCAGGAAGCTCGGAAGCATGTTCGGCCGCGCCGTATAGGTCCTGTGATCGAAAATCATCGCTCTAGTCTCCTCGCTGTGGACGTTATGTTGCCCGAGCCGCTGTCCGGTTCGGGGTAAGGGGATCGTCAGCCCACGCTGCGCACCAGTTCGACAATGATCCTTGCCAAAAGGTCGGGACATTCCATCTGCGCAGTGTGGCCTATGCCGTTCAGAAGGTGCAGGCCGGCCGTTCCGGGGACGGAAGCAGCGTGGTGCGCCGGGATGATCGCGTCCTGGCGCCCCCAGACGACGCGCGTCGGGACCCTAACCGACCGGAGCGCGTCGCGAAGATCGAAGCTCTGGGTGCCGTTCGCGAACAGCCGTTCGGCTATCTCGGCCTGTGCGGCAATGAGGGCGCCGTTTCGCTGACGCATCACCGCCGCGCCAAATCCGTTCGGCAGGGCGTCGGGGTCGCTCACCATGAGCCTGAGCCACGGCATCAGATTGTCCGGCCCGGTCGCGTCGAGGAAGCCGCGCAGGAACGCACCGTTGATTTCGGGGCCGAGCCCGGCAGGCGCAACCAGACCGAGCGAAAGGACTTCGACGCGGCCGAGCTGCGTCAGCTTCAGCGCCACGGCGCCGCCGAGCGAGTGACCGACCAGATGAGCCCGTGCGATCTCGAGGCTTTCAAGCTGGTCCGACAAGGCGAAAGCCATATCATCGAGGGATCGCGCGGGATCGGCCGCCTGGCCGCCGTGCCCCGGCAGTTCCAGGGTCACGACGCGATTCGCGCAGTCGAGCAGAGGCGCGACCCACCGCCATGCGAAGCGATCGGCGCCGAAGCCGTGCAAAAGAACCAGCGGCGGCAGCTCCGTGGCCACGGCCGGCGCCGAAGCCGCCTGTGCCCCGGCAGTCGCCTTGGCACGAGGCAGAGCCTCTTTTGCCGATGCCTTGCCGGCGGCGATCGCGGTCTCGATATCGCGTTGCTTGATGCGCCCCTTCGGGCCGCTGCCGCGTATGGCAGCCAGATCGAGGCCGGCGGCCTTGGCCAGCCTGCGGGCAAGCGGGCTTGCCACGACGCGCGCACCAGCCTTCGGTGCCGGCTTTTGGCTCGCCACCTCCTCGTCGCCGGCAACGGCATTTTCGGTTGCGGTTTCGACCGGCGGCGAAACCGTGTCCTTGCTGTCGCCGATCCTGCCGAGGATGGCGCCGATCGGCGCTTCCGACCCGACGGGATAGAGGATCTCGGTAAGGTAGCCGTCATGCGAGGCTTCGATTTCGGTTGCCGCCTTCGCCGTCTCGACCGTGACCACGACATCGCCGGCCTTGACCGCTTCGCCCACCGCCACCGTCCATTCGACGACGACCACGGTCTCCATATATTCGCCGCCGGCGCTGTCGATGGTGATCGGATAGCTCATGGCGGCCTCGTCAAGCCAGCGTCTTGAGAGCGGCGGCGCGGATCTTGTCCGCATTCGGCAGCATGGCGGTTTCGAGCGGCTCGCTGTACGGGATCGGCATGTCGGGCAGCGTCACGCGGGCGACCGGCGCATCCAGGTCGTCGAAGCAGTGATCCATGATCGTGGCCGACAGCTCGGCGGCATAGCCGCAGAAATTCCAGCCTTCGTTGACGACGACCGCATTGTGGGTTTTCGCGATCGAATCGCGGATCGCGCCCAGATCGAGCGGCCGCAGGGAACGAAGGTCGATCACTTCGGCCGCGACGCCGTCCTTCTCCAGCATTTCGGCGGCCTTGGCGGCTTCATGCACCATGCGCGAGGTGGCGAAAATGGAAATGTCGCCGCCCTCCCGCACGATATTGGCCTTGCCGAGCGGCACGACGAAGTCGTTGCCGTCAGGAACCTCGCCGCGAAGATTGTAGAGCAGCTTGTGTTCCAGAAAGACGACAGGCTGCTCGTCGCGGATCGCGGCCTTCAGCATGCCCTTGGCATCGGCGGGGGTCGCCGGCGCCACGACCTTGATGCCCGGAATGTGGGCGAGCATGGAATCGAGCGCCTTGGAATGCTGCGCGCCGGCGCCGGCGCCACCGCCGCCCTGCGTGCGCAGCACGAACGGCATTCGCACCTGCCCGTTCCAGATATATTCGTAGATCGACGCCTGATTGACCAGCGCATCCAGGGTGAGCGGAATGAAATCCGCATACATGATCTCGAGCACCGGCCGGGTTCCGGTCATCGCCGCGGTCACGGCCATGGCCGTCATCGCCTGTTCGGAAATCGGCGTGTCGCGGACCCGGCTTTCGCCGAACTCCTCCATCAGGCCGCGCGTGACCTTGAACACGCCGCCATAGCGGCCAATGTCCTCGCCGAACAGGAAAACCCTCGGGTCGGCCGCCATCTCCTCGCGCAGCGCCGCGTTCAGGGCCTCCGCGTAACGCATCACCGCCATGTCAGTTCATCCCGGAATAAGCGGCGCTCGCGGCATCGACCGCGAATGCCGGGAACGGATCGGAAAGCGCCAGACGGAAGGCTTCTTCGACGGTTTCCGTCGCTTCGGCATCGATCTCGGCGAGGCGCTTTTCGCCGACCTCGCCCTTCAGCGCATCGAAGGAGATGCGGATGGGGTCGCGGGCTTTCCATGCGGCAATATCTTCGGCTGACTGATAGCCGCCCATGTCGGAAGTGGAGAAACCTTCGACGCGATAGGTCTTGGCCTCGACCATGCCGGGGCCTTCACCGGCACGGGCGCGGTCGACCATCGAGGCCACGGCGCGGTAGACGGCGACCGCGTCGTTACCGTCGACGATGACCGACGGAATGTTGTAGCCCCTGGCACGAATGGAAATGTCCTCGACCGGAGACTGCACCGAGGACGGTACGGTCAGGCCGAACTGATTGTGCTCGAGCACAAACACAACCGGCAGTTTCCACAACCCTGCCATGTTCATGGCTTCATGGCAGATACCGGTCTGAGCGGCGCCGTCGCCGAATATGCACATCGCCACCGACGGCTGGCCGAGAACCTGCATCGAAAGCGCCATGCCAGTGGCGGCCGGGATGCCGGCGCCGACGATGGCATTGCCGCCGACCAGCCCCTTTTCGGCGTCGGCGATCAGCATATGCCCCGCCCGCCCGCCGCAAGCGCCGGTCGAGCGGCCGAAGATTTCCGCCACGATGGCGCGAAGGTCCATGCCCTTGCCGACATAGCAGGCATGCCCGCGATGGGTGGTGGCAACCTTGTCGTCGGAGGAAAGCATCGCGGTTGCCGCGACGCCGACCGCTTCCTGCCCGTCGCAGCGGTGGATCGGGCCACGAGTCTTGCCGGCCTTGTGCAATTCGCCCAGCTTTTCCTCGAGGCGCCGCACGACGATCATCTTCCGATGCATCTCAAGCTGTTCATCGATGGATGGTGCGTTCTTCATGCAACGGTCTCCTGAGGAGGGCGGCGTAAACGCTATCAAATGCACTCACATCTGTCGACACTTATTTCGGTCGGGAGACGGACGCCAGCGGTGACCAACAGGGCGAACTGTCCAGTTGGGTCGATGTCGAGATGTCGGCGCGGCTGCCCTTATGCGATGATGGCGGGCGCTCCATGTGGGATTTTTGCGTGCACGCGAGGCTTTGCCTGCACTGTGGCCGGGTAACGCCGAACCGGCCCCGGCCCGCTTGCGTACGGCCGTGGTGCGCTCGGCTTATGCCCCGAAGAGAATACGATTTGGAATCGCCTGCGGGCAGGCGGCATAAATGATGCCCGTAAAATCCTATAGCGGGCGGGCGCCGCCGATGATTTCCAGCGCCCGTTCGGCGAATCTTCCGGCAAGGGGAGCGAGGCGCTCGGCGTCATGCCCGGCGGCGTTGCCCATCCTTGCGCGATCGGCGATGCCGACGAAGATGACGGCGAAGCGGAACAGAGCGAACGCTACGTGGAAGGGCTTGAGTGGCGCGGTCGGAACCGCATGCGCGTAATAGTGCGCGCTGAATTCCGCCCGCGAGGGAATGCCTAGCGCCTGACGGTCAAGTCCGAGGATGCCGCCATATTCGTCCGGCGCCGTATGCCACGGCATGCAGCAGAAGCCGAGGTCGGCGAGCGGATGGCCGAGCGTTGACAATTCCCAGTCGAGGATGCCGATCACGCGCGGTTCCGTGGGGTGAAACAGCATGTTGCCCAGCCTGAAATCGCCATGGGCGATCGCCGTCTGGCCGTCATCGGTGGGCATGTTTTCCGGCAGCCAGGCCATCACCCTATCGAGGGCCTCGATCTTTTCGCTGGGAGACGTGCTGTATTGCCCGGACCAGCGTGAAATCTGCCGTTCGAAATAGTTTCCGGGCTTGCCGTAGTCGCCGAGGCCAACTGCGTCAGGCTGGACAGCATGCAATTTCGCCAGCGCTTCGGCCATGCCAAGATAGATGGCGCGCCTTTCCTCAGGCTGCAGGCCGGGCAGCGAACAATCGTCGAAGACGCGGCCACGCAAGCGCTCCATCAGGTAGAATGGCGTGCCCAGAAGTCCGGGATCTGCGTGATAAAGCACGGCGCGGGGAACCGGCACGTCGGTGCCGGACAGCGCTTCGAGAACGCGAAATTCGCGGTCGATGGCATGCGCCCCGCGCAGGATCGGGCCGGCCGGCTGCTTGCGCAGCACCAAGCTCAGACCGGCGAAATCGACGAAATAGGTGGGGTTGGATTGGCCGCCGGAAATCTTTTCGCATGTCAGCGGCGCACCGGCGGCGTTGAACCGGCCCTCAAGGAAAGCGCGCAAGACTGCCGGGTCGAATTCCGCGACGGCGTCGCCGGTTCCGGTCTCGGGATGTTGCGCCACTGCGGGCTCCCTGTCCTGTCTCAAACTGCGCTGGTATTCGTCTCGTCGGCTTTGGCGACATTCCAGTGCCAGAAATCGCGCCCTTCTTCTTCAAGGAAGCGGTTGAGCACCATCTTGTGTACTTCGTCGGCGCCGTCCACCAGCCGCGCCTGACGGGCATAGCGGTAAATCCATTCCAGCACCGTGTCCTTCGAATAGCCGCGCGCGCCGTTGATCTGGATCGCCACGTCGGTGGCGTCGTGCAGCACGTTGGCCACCTGCACCTTGGCCATCGAGACTTCCTTGCGGGCAAAGCCGCCCCGGTCGAGTTCCCAGGCAGCCTTCATCACCAGCATGCGCCCGATCTCGATACGCATGGCGAGGTCGCCGAGCTTGAGCTGGATGCTTTCGCGGTCGGCGAGCCGCTGGCCGAAGCCGTAGCGCTCGGCAGCGTAGGCGCGCGCGATCTCCACACAACGCTTCGAAAGCCCGAGCCAGCGCATGCAGTGGGTCAACCGCGCGGGCCCCAGCCGGGTTTGCGTGACCTTCAGGCCGCGCCCTTCGCCGATCAGCAGGTTTTCGGCGGGGATCTCCAGCCCGTCGAATTCCAGTTCGCAGTGGCCGCCATGCTCCTCCGGACCCATGATCTCGATCCGGCGCAGGATACGCCAGCCCGGCTGGTCCTTGTGGAACAGGAAGGCGGACAGCCCGTTGCGCGGGTCGTCCGACGTGCGTGCGACCAGGATGAAATGGTTCGCTTCGCCCGCGCCGGTGATGAACCATTTGCGGCCATGGACGACATAGGCGTCGCCGCGCTTTTCGGCGCGGGTGGCGATCATGCCGGGGTCAGAACCGCCGCCGGGGTGCGGCTCGGTCATGGCGAAGGCGGAACGCACCTTGCCTTCGACGATGGGCTGAAGCCACTTTTCCTTCTGCCGGGGCGTACCCACCGCCTCCAGCAGCATCATGTTGCCGTCATCGGGCGCTGCGGAATTGAACACGGCCGGCCCGAAGATCGAGCGGTTCATTTCCTCGTAGCATACGGCCATGCCGACTTTGCCAAGCC
>JBARYG010000135.1:0-3476 GCA_049647745.1 Mesorhizobium sp. | reverse complement strand
GTCCTGCGTCGAGGCGATGGCGGTGCCGATCAACTGGTTGATCTGGGTGATGCCGCCGGTGATCGCGGCGGGAAAGGCGAGCCACAACAGCCGCCTGACATTCGGCGTGAAGCGCGGGCGGCGAAAGCCGATGGAAATGCCGGCATGGCGCACCGCGATCCAGACGATGGCCAGTTGCACGATGCCCGCCGCCAGCACGCCCCAGGCCATCCAGTGGCCGACCGTCAGCCCGTCGGCGCCGCTGTGCCAGGCGTAATAGAGCACGCCGATCAGGATCACGTTGAGAAAGACGGGGGCGATCGCGGCGGCGAAATAGCGGCGCAGCGAATTCAGCATGCCCGCCATCATCGCGCCCAGCGACATGCACACCAGATAGGGGAACATGATGGTCGCCAGTGCCACCGTCAGATCATGTTTGTGCGGATCATCGGAAAAGCCCGGCGCGATGATGGTGCTGACCAGCAACGGCATCGCCAGTTCCATGACGATGGTGATGAAGATCAGGGCGGTAAACAGCACCCCGAACACTTCCTCGGAAAAACGCTTGGCGCCGTCATGGCCGCCCGCCTCGATCTCCTTGGCGAACAGCGGCACGAAGGCGGTGTTGAAAGCGCCTTCGGCAAACAGCCGCCGAAAGGTGTTGGGAAACTGGAAGGCGGCATAGAAGGCATCCGCCACCGGGCCGGTGCCGAGCGCCGCCGCCATCAGCATCTCGCGGGTGAAACCGAGAACGCGGCTCATCAGCGTGCCGGAAGCGACGGTGGCGAATTTTTTCACGAGGCTCAAAGAGAAAGGACTCCTGTTGTCGCGCTTAACTATTCGGCCGCCGCCGGCGTCCTGCCGCGCTCGGCAACAGCACCTTCAAGCACGTCGACCAGCCGTTTGCGGATGGTTTCGATCCGCGCCGGGCTTTCGACCTTCTGTCCGGTCAGGTCGGTGACGTAAAACGTGTCGATGACCTTTTCGCCGAAGGTGGTGATGTGGGCCGAGGCGATATCGAGCGACAGGTCGGACAGCGCGCCGGTGATTTCCGACAGCAGGCCCGGCCGGTCCAGCCCCTCGACCTCGATGACCGAAAACCGGTTCGACAGCGCGTTGCGGATTTCGGCGCGGGGCGGAATGCGGAACACTTTCGCGCCGCGCTTGAGCCGCGTGCGCTTCTCGATCATTTCCGGCAGCCAGCTTTTGCCCGACAGCACGTCCTCGATCAGCTTGCCGACGCGTTCGGCCCGCCGCCGCTCGTCTTCGTCGAGGTCGAATTCGCGGTTGATCAGGATGGTGTCGAGCGCGCGCCCGTCCGAAGTGGTGAAAACCTGCGCATCGACGATGTTGGCGCCGGCGCCCGCACAGGCACCCGCGATGACCGACAGAAGCCGGGGATGATCCTGCGCCAGCACGGTGATCTCGGTAACCGCCTCGAACTGGTGCGGCTTGACCATGGTGGCCAGGCTTTTTTCGGCGGCATCGGCCTCGCGCACGAATTCGGCGTGGCGGACCTGGTCGGCAAGATCGACGGTCAGCAGGTAGTTCTCGTAGTGCTGGGCGACGTAACGCTCGCGCGCCGCCTGCGGCCAGTGGCCAAGCGCCTCCGCCAGCCGCTCGCGCGCGGCGATGGTGCGGTCGGCGCGCGACATTTCCGAGAAGCCGCCCGTCAAAAGCAGTTCCGTCTCGAAATAGAGATTGCGCAGGAGCTGGCCCTTCCAGCCGTTCCACACGCCCGGCCCGACGCCGCGTATGTCGCAGACGGTGAGGATCAAAAGCAGCTTCAGCCGCTCCACCGACTGCACGACCGAGGCGAAATCCTCGATCGTCTTGCGGTCGTTGAGGTCGCGCGTCTGCGCCGTCATCGACATGACGAGATGGTGCTCGACCAGCCAGGCGACGGTTTCGGTGTCGGCGGCCGACAGCCCCATATGCGGACAGATGCGCCGTGCGATCCGGGCGCCGGCTATCTCGTGGTCTTCCGGCCGGCCCTTGGCGATGTCGTGCAGCAGCACGGCGACATAAAGCGCGTCGCGGCTTTTCTTCAGGCCGGGCATCAGCGAATGCGACAGCGGATGCACCTTGGCATCGTCGCCGCGCTCGATCTCGGCCAGCACGCCGATGCAGCGGATGAGGTGCTCGTCCACCGTGTAATGGTGATACATGGAGAACTGCATCATGGCGACGATCTTGCCGAAATCGGGGATCAGCCGGCCCAAAAGCCCCGCCTCGTTCATGCGCCGCAAATTGAGCTCGGCATGGCGGTCCGACGTCAATATATCGAGGAAAAGCTGGTTGGCTTCCGGGTTGCGCCGGAGCGTCCTGTCGACCAGCCCAAGCGAGCGCGTGAGAAGTTTCAGCGCGTTCGGATGGAATTCCAGCGCGTGCTTGTCGGCGAACCAGAACAGCCGCAGCAGGTTGACCGGATCGCGCTTGAAAACCTCATCGTCGGCGACATTGAGGCGGTGGTTGTCGACGATGAAGTCGCTGGTGCCGGCAAGCTTGCGCCGGCGCCGCGAAAAGCCGGCAAAAATGCGGTCGAAGCCGGGAACGTGCTTGGCCTGCTCTTCCTCCAGCGCCGCGCAGAAGATGCGGGTCAGGTCGCCGACATTCTTGGCGACGAGGAAATAGTGCTTCATGAAGCGTTCGACCGCCGACAGGCCGGGATGGCTGGTATAGCCGAGCCGTTCGGCGATATCGCGCTGGATATCGAAATGAAGCCGCTCTTCCGGCTTGCCGGTGAGGAAATGCATGTGGCAGCGCACCGCCCACAAAAAATCCTCGGCCTTGCGGAACTGGTTGTATTCGCCCTGCGTAAAGACTCCTTTGCCGACCAGTTCCTGCGCGGTGCGCACCCGGTAGAAGTATTTCCCGATCCAGAACAGCGTGTGCAGGTCGCGCAGGCCGCCCTTGCCGTCCTTGACGTTGGGCTCGACCAGATAACGGCTTTCGCCGGCCTTGGCGTGGCGGGCGTCGCGCTCGGCAAGCTTGGCCTGCACATATTCGGGGCCGGTGGTGCGCACCAGTTCACGGTCGAAGCGCTGCAGCAGAGTTTCGCAAAGCGGTTCGTCGCCGCAGACGAAGCGCGCCTCCAGAATAGCCGTGCGGATGGTGATGTCCTCGCGCGCCAGCGCCAGACATTCCTCGACGGTGCGGGTGGCGTGGCCGACTTTCAATCCCATGTCCCACAGAATGTAGAGCATGGTCTCGACGACGCCGGCTCCCAGCGGGGTCTGTTTGGCCGGCAGCAGGAACAGGAGATCGATATCCGAACCCGGCGCCAGCGTGCCGCGCCCATAGCCGCCGACGGCGACGATCGCCATGCGCCCGGCGGAATTTTCCGCCTGCGGGGCGGCGAAGCCGTAAAGCGCGCGGATGATTTCGTCCATGACATGGGAAAGCCGCATGGCGCAGGCGGTGCCGCTGCCGTCCGCCATCAGCAGCGCCTCGGCCCTGGCGGCCGCGGCGGCCTTGCGTTCTTTCAGGATATGGAG
>JBARYG010000134.1:0-7082 GCA_049647745.1 Mesorhizobium sp. | reverse complement strand
CCTGAAGACCAGGCTCGTCTGGTGGGAGCGGGTGCTGGCGACGGCAGCCGCCTTTTCGCTGGTCGCCGCAATCCCGATTTCGGATCAGCTTGGCTTCGTGCTGGCGGTGATCTTCTTCGGCCAGCATTCGTATCGCAACAGGCAGCCACAGGCGGCGGCCGGGCGGTGAGCCTTTGCATCGCCGCCGCCGGCAAAACCACGGTGATGGCGGTCGCCGCCTTCACGCTGTCATGGACGCATTCGGTGGAGAAAACCCGCTGGCAGGAAAGCTGGCGGCTGACGCCTGCCGGCCTGCAGGTGGTGGAGGCGCGCGTGCAGGGCTCGGGCGCCGGGATGGACCCGCCGGAAGGTTCCGTGTTCCAGGATGGCTGGTGGGTCTACCGGCCAGAGGTTGCGCCGCAGCCGAGCCTTGTGCTGGCCGCGTCGGGGGCGACGGTCGGCGGCTGGCTGATTTGTGGCGGCGATCGCTGCGCGACCTTCGGACAGGTGGCGACAGACCCGATCGTGCTGAGCGCCTGCGGCCCGGATAGTCCTGGTAAATAGATGTTTTGGTTCCCGGCGAGCGTTCCTGCCGCCTGAGGCGACACCGCTGCCGGGGGGCGATAGATCCCCGGCAGCGACCTGCCGTTCAGTTATGCTCTTTTCGAGTGTGGGCCACCGGGCCTTTCGGGTTTGCCTGCGCGGCTTTTTTCGGCCATGACGGTCTTGGACTTTTTCCCCGGCCGTTCCCGGTCGTAGGATACAAGGCCGATAATTTTCGTATCCGCAGTTGCATAGGCGGCGTCGGCATAGGCGGCTGCCGGGCGCGTCTGGCGCCAGGCATCGATCTGGCCGGTGGCGCAGGCAAGCTGGGCGCCGGCGACGCTGGCCGCCGAAACGGCGTCGCCCACCTGTAGCTTGAGTGCCGCAATCTCGTCGGCATCGGCGATGTTCTTGCGCGTCGCGATTTCCAGCTTGGCCTTCAGTATCTCGGCTTCCGACCTGAACCGTTCGTTCATCGCGCCATGGCGATCCCTGAGTTCGTCCAGATCAGCTTCCAGCGTCATGATGCGCTCCTGGGTTTCCGTTAGTCTCACCTGGGACTGGTCGGACAATTTCTGAACGCGCCTGTATTCCTTTTCCGTATTGTCGAAGCGCATGCGCAATTCCGCCATCTCCGACATCTCGCCCTTGCGAATGGAGGCCAGTTCCTCAAGCTTGCGCTCAAGTTCCGAGTAGCGCTGCTCCAGTTCATTGTTCGCGATCTGCTGGCCCAGAAATTTCTGGCGAAGCAATTCGGTTTCCCTGGAAAGCCGTTCCACGGAAGTCGACTTGGTCGCCAGTTCGTAGATCAGCGCCGTCTTTTCCGCATCGGTGTCGTTCAGCGCATCGCGGATCGCCACCAGTTCGATCTGGGCTTTACCGAGCGTAACCTTCGCTTCCTCGTAATCCTTGACCAAAAGTTCGATCCGCCTTTTGTTGACCTCGTCGGCGCTCTCGTGCTGGCTTTGCAGGTGCCTGGCCTGTTCCAGCCGTTCCGACAGACGGCGGTTTTCCGCCGACAGCGCGGCGTTGGCTTCCTCGAAATCGTTCGCCCGGAGGACACCGGCGCGCAGATTGCCGAGAAAGCGGCTTGCCGTCTCGTGGGCCGCCCCTATCGCGGCCAAAGTGGTGTCCATGGCGTCGAGGCTTGCCGCGGCGGTTCGCATCTCATTTTCGAAGGCGGCCAGCGCTGCCAGATTTGTACGGGTGGCGGTGGATTGCTTCGGCTCCGGCGCCGTCGGGGCGGCGGTGTCGGTATCTTCCGTGGCGACGGCCGCATCCGCCGGAAATACCTCTTCGTCGAATTCGAGCGGCTCTTCCGCGGTGGCGTCGAGCACTTCGCCAAGCTCGGCCTCAAATTCCGGAATATCAAGTGAAGCAAACTCCGGCGATGCAAACTCGGGAAGGCTTTCGCCCTTCGTGACCTTGGACTTCGTCATGCCGAACATGCGGTTTATCCCCCGTAGACTGTCGTATAGATTGTAGCCGGTTGCGTTATTTACGATCTGTAAAGTATAAAGGCCATTATTAACAGGAACGTTTGATTCCATAGTTAATTGCCCGATCGCGTTATGGGCATCCGGCCTATAGGCGGCTCGGGATCAGGTCGCCATGCAAGGCGGCGGAAATACTCGCGCTATCAATGTTCGAACGGCCCCGGCCTCTCGATACCGATTGTCAGCGGCTTTAGAGCGGTTTTACGGAGCAGATACAGATCTGCCGACAACGGCTAAGCGTGTCGCGATCTTCCTGATTCGCCCTATTCGCTTAGGTTTTTGATTTTACGCAGTCTTTGTCCTGAAATCGGAACCGCTTTCCGCAGACATGCTTCAGCGGACTGCAGCCAGCTCTCGCCTTTCGCTGATCCAGACGGCACCGCCCTGTCGGACGGCATCGTATACGGCGCGACCGATCGCGGCGCCGATGTCGGTATGGAGGCCGGCGAAAGCCTCGCCACCCCCCATGCCGGGCGTCGCGACGACGATGCAGTCGGTGCCGGTGCCGGTTACCGGCTTTCCGTCCAGGCGCAAATCCAGATCGATGACGGCGGCGGTGCGGGCCTGCGCGGCGATCGAAACGGCTTCGACCAGCGCTCCTTCAGAAAGCGGCCTGTCGACATGGGCGAGCAGGTTGATGGTTCCCACCGGCCTGCCGTCCATCGGCGCAGAGCCCACTCTTGCCGCGTTGCCGAGACCCACCGTGGCCAGGCAGGTGGCGGTGACCTTGCCGGACAAGGCGGTCGCGAGATGATGATGGCCAACATCGCGCGACGTCATCAGATGGACGGCATCCTGATGACCGGCGGCGGCCATTCTCGTCTCCAGCAATTCGGCCGGGTCGACGCCCAGCGGCAGGTCGTCGTTGCGAACATGCAGCCAGGCGACCTTTCGCGCCATGACGAAGCCGGGACGGGTGAGCGACCAGCTCAGCATCGCCTGTGGTGCCGAAAATTCGGCGACGAGAAAAGGGCCGGTGCATGAAACTGAAAAAGCATCCATACGGCCTTCTTTCATTACCGAAGCCGGCCGGCAAGATGCGGCCCGATTTTGCTGTTCCGGAAGTCTGGCGGCGACATCTTCGGAAATGTTCGAGCCGGCCTGCCTTGTGCGATTGACGCCACGGCGGATGCCGACTAGTTTCCAAGCTGGAACCGGTTCCGCCGCGAGGCGGATGAAAAGGGAACACGGTGAGGTCGACCTATCGGCCGAAACCGCGACTGCCCCCGCAACTGTAACCGTTGAGCCTTCTTCCACTGGCCACTGACGCATCGCGCGATCGGGAAGGCGGAAGACAGGCAACGACACGGAAGTCAGGAGACCTGCCGTTCCAGTCACCCATGCCCGGACACGAGGGGTGTTCAGGCGCGGTCGTCCGTGGCGGTGACACATACTGTGTTGCCGTGCGCCGGGCGGGCCGGGGTGGAGTTTCATCCGCCATCCAGTTTTCGCTTTCGGGTCCGGTTTTTTTAAAAACTATGGGCGCTGCATGCGCCCGCGATCGCCTGGGGGCTGAATTGAAGAGACTATCGATTACGACCAGCGTGCTGACATGGGCGCTGACGGGGGCACTGACGGGAGCGACCGGCGGCATTGCCACCGCGCAGGACGCGGGAACGGACGATCAGGGCGCGACGAAACTCGACCGCATTCTTATTTCCACGCCTTTGCGCCGCGAATCGTCGCTGGAACGGTCAACCTCATCAGTGACGGTGGTGACCCAGGAAGAGATCAAGCAGTCGGCCGCGCCCGACCTGCCGTCCCTGCTCAGGGGTTATCCCGGCGTCTCCGTCACCTCGAACGGCGGCATGGGCGCCGATTCGAGCGTCTCCTTGCGCGGCACGACGGCGGCGCAGACGCTGGTGCTGGTCAACGGTGTACGCGCCGGTTCGGCAACCTCGGGAACTGTCAACCTGTCCGCCATTCCGATCGCTTCGATCGAGCGCATCGAAATCGCCAAGGGCGGGCATTCCGCGCAATATGGCGCCGATGCCATAGGCGGCATCATCAACATCATCACCAAGCAGGGCGGCATCTGCGCCGACGGACGCAAAAGCTGCGGCTCGGTCACGGTGGGCGTCCTGCACCCCTGGGGCGGGTATCTCTCCGGCAACCTGCAGGGCCAGAGCGAGAGCGGGGTGAACTACTCCTTCGGCGCCCAGGTGCTGGGGACGGAGGGCTACGACTTCACCCTGCCGACGACCTACGGACATGAGCCGGACAAGGATGGCTTCCGGCAGGGCTCGTTCAACTTCTCGCTGTCGAAGGACATGGACTGGGGCCGTATCTACGCGGACGGGCTTTATGCGCGCGGCCGCAACCAGTACGACCGTCAGCCGGCAAACGAAGCCGATACAAACAATTTCTCCGGCCGCCTGGGCGCGCGCATCAATCATTCCGATACCTGGTCTTCCACGATCGAACTGATGAGCGCGCTCGACTATGCCTCGAATTTCGGTCCGGGCGTCAAGGGCGACGACTTCGATACGAAGCGCTATGGCATCCTTGCCTCGACGCAAAAGACGTTTGAGGTGGGCGAAGTGAAACATACACTGCTGGGCGGGATCGAAGCTTATCGCGACTCGGTCGACGGCACGTCTATCGACAAGGCCGCCTATGCCAAGACGTCGCGTGACCTGATGGGCGTCTACGGCCAGTACTCGCTCGAATACGAGGCGCTGACCATCGACAGCGGCCTGCGCTACGACCACGACGAGCAGTTCGGCGGCGCCACTACCTACAATATCGGCGCAAGCTACGAACTGACGGACGGGCTGGTGGCGCGCACGTCCTACGCCACGGGCTTTCGCGCGCCGACCTTCAACGACCTCTATTATCCCGATCCCTATCTGTCGGGTAACCCCGACCTGAAGCCGGAAAAGTCGCACTCCTACGAAGTCGGATTGAACTGGCAGGCTACGACGCAGACGAGCCTCGACATGGCGGTCTACCACATCCGCGTGAAGGACCAGATCAACTGGGCACCGATAGCGCCCGGTAGCTTCATCTGGCATCCGGCCAATATTGACCAGGTCGAAATCACCGGTTTCGAGGCGACGCTGGCGCACGAGTTCAACGACGAATGGAGCGGCAGGCTGGGCATCGATATCCGCGAACCGCTGAACAAGAGCCCGGGCGTCCATGGCAGATACGTTCCCTATGGCGACCGCTTCAATGCCACTGCCGGTCTGACCTACAAGCCGATGGACCAACTGGAGCTTTCGGCGGCCGTCATCTACGGCAGGGCGCGCTATGCTGACGCCGCGAACACCGTCAAGCTGCCGGACTATGTCACGGCCGACTTCACCGCGCTCTATGCACCCGACGAGCAGTCGCAGTTCAAGTTCTCGGTGGCGAATATCTTTGACGAGCAGTATCAGACCAAGCAAGGCTACCGGGCACCGGGACGGACTCTCGACCTGAGCTTTACCCGCTCGTTCTAGGGAAACAGCATTGCCATGCCTTTCGCCGCGGCAAGACGCCGGACAATCAAAACCGTAGCTGCGGCGGCGATCTTCCTTGGCGCGGTACCGGCTTTCGCTGCGGCGGAGCCGGCCCCGCAGCGGGTGGTGTCGATCAATCTGTGCACCGACCAGATGGCGATGCTGATGGCGGCGCCGGGCCAGCTCAAATCGGTGTCCTTCCTCGCCACCGAGAAGGGCACCTCCATGATGGTGGACGAGGCCGCCCATTACCGCCTCAACCACGGGCAGGCGGAAGAAGTCTTCCTCCTGCAGCCTGACCTCGTTCTGGCCGGGACCTATACGGCCAAGGCCACCGTCGGCCTGCTCAAGGAACTCGGCTTCCGGGTCGAGCAATTCAAGCCTGCGACCTCCTTCGACGACGTGCGGGCAAGCCTTGTCCGCATGGGCAGCCTGCTTCACCGCGAGCAGCGCGCCGCCGAACTGGTCGAGGAACTGGACCAGGGGCTGGCCGAGCTTGCCGCCCGCAAAGTGCCGCATAAAAACGCCGCCTTCTACTACGCCAACAGCTATACCTCCGGCTCCGGCACACTGGCCGACGCCATCGTCAAGGCGGCGGGATTGACCAATATGGGCGAGACGCTCGGCTTCAAGGGCATGACACGGCTGCCGCTGGAACTGCTCATCGCCGCCAATCCCGACATCATCATCGAGGGAGACAGCCAGTACAGCGCCCCGGCGCTGGCGAAGCAGAATTTTGTCCATCCCGCCTTTACCGCGCTTTCGGGCCGCATCGTGCCGATCCCCGACAAATACACTATCTGCGGCGCGCCGTTCACGCTGGAAGCCTCGCGCATGCTGCAACGCGCAGCGCTCGGGCAAGGCGGGCAAGCGCAATGACCAGTGGCGCAACGACCGGCGGCACAATGGGTGACGGGCTGCGTTTCAGGCTGGTGCTTGCCGCGCTCGCGATGCTTACGCTTGTCCTGTTCTTCCTGTCGCTCACCGTGGGGCCGGCGGCAGTGGCCTTCGGCGACAGCATGCGGGCGCTGTTTTCTGCCAGGGGCGACACCATTGCGCTGATCATGCAGGAAATCCGCCTGCCGCGCGCGATCCTCGGCCTGATGGTCGGCGCGACGCTCGGTCTGTCGGGGGCCGCGCTGCAAGGTTGGCTGCGCAATCCGCTGGCCGAACCGGCGCTGCTCGGCGTCAGCGCTTCGGCCTCGCTGGGCGCGGTGATCGCCATCTACACCGGCTTTTCGGCGCTGTTTCCGCTCGGCCTGCCGCTGGCGGCGCTGGCGGGCGCGGTCGCCGCCGTGCTGGTGGTTCAGGCGATGGCTGGGCTGCGTGGCGGCTCGCTCACCGTCATTCTCGCCGGCATCGCCGTGTCGAGCCTGGCCAGCGCGATGACGGCGCTGGCACTCAATTTGTCGCCGAACCCGTTCGCGGCGCTCGAAATCATGTTCTGGATGTTGGGTTCGCTGACCGACCGTTCGATGACGCATGTGTGGCTTGCCGCGCCTTTCATGCTTGTCGGCTGGGCAATGCTGGCCAGCCTCGGCCGCGCGCTCGACGCGCTGACGCTGGGCGGCGATGCCGCCGCCAGCATGGGCGTCGACATGCGCCGGGTGCAGTTCCTAGC
>JBARYG010000133.1:0-20187 GCA_049647745.1 Mesorhizobium sp. | reverse complement strand
GGACGGTCAGGGAAAACCGCTCGACCGGATGGACTGGGCCTGACGGCGTCGTCAACTCGACGGTCAGGTCGCGCACGATGAGGGTTGCGGTCATTCGCGCACCTCATAGCGCGCCGCCAGCCCATCGGCCATGAGGCTGAAGCCCAGGGCCAGCACCACGATGGCCAGGCCGGGAAACAGCGTGATCCACCAGGCGCTGGAAATGAAGTTCTGGCCTTCCGCGATCATGACCCCCCATTCCGCCAGCGGCGGCTGCACGCCAAGCCCCAGATAGCTGAGCGACGAGCCGAGCAGGATGGTAAGCACAATGTCCGACATGGCGAACACCAGCACCGGCAGCGCGGCGTTTGGCAGCACATGGCGGAACATGATGCGCGCGCTGCCGAAGCCTAAAATATGCCCCGCAGCGACGAAGTCGCTGTGGCGCAGCACCAGCGTGCGAGAGCGTATCAGCCGCGCATAGGACACCCAGCCCACAAGCGCCAGCGCGATGAAGAAGCTGACGAGGCCCGGCCCCAATATAGAGATGATCGCGATCATCAAAACGAAGAACGGAAAGGAGATCGTCACATCCAGAAGCCGCATCAGCAGCGTATCGACGATTCCGCCGAAATAGCCCGCCATCAGGCCGATGATGCAGCCGATGACCAGCGGCGCGAAGACGCCGCCCACCCCCATGGCAAGATCGAGCCGACTGCCCCAGATGACGCGCGAAAGCACGTCGCGGCCGAAATTGTCGGTGCCGAACGGGTGGGCAAGGCTCGGTGGCGTCAGCGCGTTCGCCACATCCTGCGCGATCGGATCGTGGGGCGCGATCCATGGCGCGAAAAGCGCGAGCACGGCCCAGCAGGCGACCAGCGCGATGCCGGACGCAAGCGCCAGGTTGCCGTCCTTGACGAGCCCCATGCGCAACGACAGACGGCCCACCCTCACAGGTTCACCCTCGGGTCGATCGCGGCGGTCAGCACATCGACGACAAAATTCGTGGCGATGACGGCGACGGCGAAGACGAGCGTTATCAACTGCACGACCATGTAGTCGCGTGCGAAGATCGACGCGATCATGAGTTGGCCGAGGCCGGGAACGGAAAATACCTGCTCGACAATAACCGTTCCGCCAATCAGCCAGGAAAGATTGATGCCGAGTAGCGTGACGGTCGGCACCAGCGAATTGGGAAAGACATGGCGGAAGAAGACGCCGCTTTCCGACATGCCGCGCGAGCGCGCGGCCGTGGCGTAGTCGGACTCCATCTCTGCGATCAGGCTTGCGCGCAGGTTGCGGATCAGCACCGGCGACAGGGCAAGCGCGATCGACACGGCCGGCAGGAAAAGATAATAGAGCCTGTCGGCTGCGCTGTCGCCATAGCCGGAGGTAGGGAACCAGCCGAGAGCCACGCTGAACAGCATGATGAGGATGATGCCGAGCCAGAAGGTGGGCAGACCGAGCCCGGCAGTGGAATAGGCGCGCACGATCACGTCCGGCAGACGGCCGTGCCAGCGCGCGGCCAGCGTGCCGAAGACGAAGGCGATCGCCACCGCCAATACGAGCGCATACGCAAGAAGCAGGACGGTCGGTCCGATCCGTTCGGCCACGACGTCCAGCGTCGAGGTCTTATAGACGATCGACCGGCCGAAATCGCCCTGGAACAGGTTCTTCAGGAACAACACATATTGCGTGATCAGCGGCTCGTCGAGCCCGTACTGCGCGCGTATCCTTGCCGCGACTTCCGGCGTGGCGCGCGTGCCCAGCAGGATGCGCACGGGATCGCCGGGGATCGACCGTACCAGCACGAAACTGATGACGCTGACGCCGAACAGCACCGGCACCAGTTGCAACGGTCGGGTCAGGATGAACTTGAAACGCTCCATGTCTATCCGCGATGACGGTCGAGGAAGCCGAGCAACGTGTCGGCATAGGCCCTCGGCTCCTCGAAGAATGGCATATGCGAGCTGTTCTGGAAAATCTCGATCGTGGAGTTCGGCAATGCCCTGTGCAGTTTCGCCGCGCAGGCGGGCGTCAGTTCGTCGTGAAGCCCGCAGGTGACCAGCGCCGGCTCGGCAATGCGGCGCAGGTCGGCCAGCCGGTTCCAGTTGCTGTAATTGCCGGTGAAGGTAAATTCGTTCGGCCCCTGCATGGTCTGGTAAATCACCATGTTCCAATGGTCGAGCGAGCGCTTCACCGGCGCGGGCCATTCCTTTAGGCGGCAGACATGACGATAGTTCAAGATGGTGACTGCCGCCTGATATTCGGGATGGTCGAGCGTGCCAGCTGCCTCGTGGGCGTGCATCATGGCCACCGTCTCAGGTCCGAGCGCGCTACGTAGGCGCGCCAGTTCCGTGACCAGATGAGGGACGTCGCCGGCGCCGTTTTGCAGGATCAGCGTCTTCAGCCCGCCGGGATAGACGAGACTATGCTCGATGGCGAGGAAGGTGCCCCAGGACTGGCCCAGCAGATGGACGCGCCCGAGCCCCAGATTACGGCGAACGCTCTCCAGTTCGGCGGCATAGCGGGGCACTGTCCAAAGCGACACATCATCGGGAAAGTCGGATTCGCCGCAGCCCAGCTGGTCATAGGCGATGACCCGGTAGCCGTGATCCGCCAGCCATGAATGCGATTCCCGCACATAGTCGCAGGGCAAACCGGGACCGCCATTCAGGCACAGCACGACCTCGTCGCCCGTGCCGAAGGAGTAAGCCACCAGCCTGTGGCCGTCCACATCCATCTCGATGCGCTCGTCGCAGGCGCGCTCGTACCACATGATGCCATCCCGTCGCGACGGCGCGGGAGAGAGGCAAGCCTCCCCCGCGCCTGTTTCATCCCCGGCCCTGCTGCCGTTCACTGCATTTCTGCAGTTTCAAGCTTGTAGCGCCCGAGCGGGTTTTGCACGAAGCCGGTGACGGATTTCAGCGATGCATTGCGGAACGGGCTGTAATAGAGATCGATCCAGTGCACGTCCTCCTTGGCGATGCGCTGGATGTCGTAATAGAGCTGCCTGCGCTTGTCCGGATCGAGTTCCAGAGCCGCCTCTTTCACCATCCTGGTGACTTCGGGGTTCTTGTAATTGGTGAAGTAGGAACGGTTTTCTTCATCTCCCGAGACGCAGAACTGGGCTTTCTGGTCTGGATCGAACACGTCGTTCACCCACCACATCAGGCCGATATCGTATTCGCCGGCGATCAGAGCGTCCCATTGCTGGCCGCCCTCCATTTTTACGATGTTGACGGTGACGCCGGCCTTGGCAAGCTGGTCTTTGACCAGCACAGCGATCTGCTCATGCGCTGAATCGCCGGCGACGATCACGAAGTCGATCGTCAGATCCGAGACACCCTCCTGCTCCAGCATGGCCTTGGCCTTTTCAGGGTCGTAGGGATAGTTCGGATTGTCCTTGTTGTAATACATACCGTCGAGTGGAAAGAAGGAGTTCGCCTTCACGCCGAAGCCGAACGTCACCGCATCGACAATCGCGTCCTGGTCGATGGCCATGTTCAGCGCCTGACGTACGGTCTTGTTGTTCAGCGGCTCATGGCTGTGGTTGATCAGGATGTGGTCCATGCGGGTGGACTTGTCGAGCTGGACCTGGATCTTCGGATTGGCCTGGAGTTCCTTGATCTGGTTCCAAGGCACGAATGTCGCCGCGTCCACTTCCCCGGCGGTCAGCTTCAGCATGCGCGTATTGTCGTTGGGCACGTAGATCCATTCGATGCCGTCGAGCTTGGGCAGGCCCTCCTCCCAATAGGTCGGGTTCTTTTCAAGCACGACCTTGTCGCCGCGCTTCCACTCCTTGAGAACGAAAGCGCCCGAGCCGACCGGCTTTTCGCCGAACTTTTCGCCAGCCGCCTCGACCGCATGCTGCGGCACGATGGAGGAGGCGAACATCGCCAGGGTGGAGATGAAGGATGGCGCCGCACTGGACAAGGTGACGATCACGGTCTTGTCGTCGGGGGCGGCGACATCGGTCATCACCGTGTAGAGGCTGCGCATCGGCGATTGCTCTTCGTCGCGCACGCGCTTGAGGCTGAACGCCACGTCGCTGGCCTTCACCGGCGCGCCGTCGGAAAAGGTCGTGTCGCGCAGATGGAATGTATAGGTCTTGCCGTCCGGCGAAACGTCCCAGCTCTCGGCAAGGTCCGGCTCGATGCCGGTCGCATCGGCATTGGCCCTCACCAGCGTCGAATAGAACTGGCTCAGCACCCATGTGTCGGGCGCCAGTATGGTGAAGATCGGGTCGAAGGTCGTGCTATCCTGCTCGCGCGCTATCTTCAGGACGCCGGTCCCATCCGCAGCCGCGGTGAAAGCGACCGTGCCCAGGAATGCGGTAGCGCCCACCAGGGTGGCGGTGAAAGCTCGTCTGGTAATCATTGCCTGTTCCCTTTCTTATTTTTTCAGTGTCCGTTCTCGCTGTGCCGGCCAAGGAAATCCAGGACGACGGCCAGGTAATCCTCGCGCTCCTCGAAGAAGGGCATATGCGAGCTGTTCGGAAAAATCTTGAGTTCGGCATCGGGAAGGCCGCGCATGATACGCCCGGCGCTGACCGGCCCGAGTTCGTCATGATGGCCGCACAGCACGAGCGTCGGCTGCGAAACGAGATGAAGATCGCCGAGCCGGTCCCAATTGCTCAGACGGCCGGTGCAGGTGAATTCGTTGGGACCCCACATGGTGCCGTAGATGTCCATGTTGATGCCGGCCATGGAGCGGTCCAGCGCCGCCGGCCATTGCTGCAAGCGGCAGACGTGACGATAATCGAGGATGGCGAGAGCGCCCCGATATTCGGGATGGTCGGTGCTGTCCAAGGCCTCGTGCCGCGCCATCATCGTCACGGTCTCGTGGCCGAGCGCGCTGCGCAGCCGCTCGAGGTCCTTCAAATGCAACGGCACTTCAGCCGTCCCGTTGGCGCAGATGAAGCTCTTGGCGCTTTCGGGATAGGTCAGCAGGTATTCAAAGCCGAGCCAGGTGCCCCAAGACTGCCCGAGAAGATGCACCTTACCAAGGCCCAGCGCCGAGCGGACCGTTTCGACCTCTTCCACATAGCGGCCGATGGTCCACAGGCTCTTGTCCTCAGGGCGGTCCGACCGGCCCGTGCCGAGCTGGTCGTGGATGACGACGCGGTAGCCGTGGTCCGCTAGCACCGAATGGCTATCGCGCACGTAATCGCAAGGTAATCCCGGACCGCCGTTCAGGCACAGGAGTACCTCATCCCCGGTGCCGAAACTATAGACAGCTACCTCGTGGTCACCGACCTTAACGCGGACGATTTCATCAGCTTTGCGTTCCTCGAACTGTTCCATGGCAGCAGCACCCGCGCACTTTCCACACCCGGAGGATAGTAGAGCCTCAGGTAGGATCCGCGTAAGCTACTAGAAGTGATAGTTCTGCGGGCGAACAGCTGGGCGGCAGATCAGTTCAGCGATTTCAGCAGACGATAATGGCCAGCAAGCGCGACCGCATGCGCCCGGTTGCGTGCGCCAAGCTTGCGCGCGACCCTGTTGAGATGGAAGTTCACTGTGGGGAGCGAGCGTCTTATATGACGGGCGATCTGCTCGGCCGTCATGCCTTGCGCCGACAGGCTGATGCATTCGGTCTCGCGTGCTGTCAGGCGTATTAGCCGGCAGCTTTGTATCTCTTCGTCGAAATCAGCGTAGAGCGCCTCGTTCAATTCGAGCGCCAAGAGGGTGAAGGCCGCAATATTGTGTCGCGCATCCCACACAAAGGAAGGTTCGGGGTCGATACAGATTCCGGTGACGGTCGACAGTCCACCGCGCGGTGAATGAATCGGAACGGTAAGGCCGCAGGTTAATCGGCTGTCGCGCATATAACGGACCACCGGCTGCTGTTCCGGGCCCCAATCGCGGCCGAAAATATGGTTTTGTCCTTCGAAATGCGACCACACGAAGGGTCGCGACGTCATTTGGCTCACCTGCTGCACCAAATCGATCGCGAAATAATCCTCCTCCATCCAGAGCGTTTCGAAGCTCTCGGGCAGATTAACCGTCTTCATGATGTTCGGACGAATGAGTTGGTGATCAGGAGTGCAGGAAACGGGTGTGTAGTCGTAAACGAGCGAAGAAAAGCCCAGCGGTACCGCCGCTTCCTGCATCAGAGAGAGGCGTTGTTGCATGGTTTCCCCCTCCGTAAATATGGTGCTTCCCAGCTCACTGTCTCTCATGGCAGGAGATACTGCACCATCAAGCCCGTTCGGAAAAGCGCAAATCGCTTCACGGGTCAATGAAGATCAATTTCCAACTTGCCCACCCAATAACATCGCTATTTGGGTGGAGTGGTGAGCTCGGATCATACATGAGCTCAGCATGCTTCACCTTTGCGCATCGACTAACAAATTGCGTGTTAACCGCTCCGGTTCTAGTGCCTCTTTGGCTTGTTCGGCAGTCATCCAGCGTTTCTCAAGCATTATTTCGACGACACTTCGACCACTTTTGCGAGCCTCTTCTGCAACATGAGATGCTCGATCATATCCGATAAGCGGGTTCAAAGCGGCCACAGTGCAGAGACTGTGATCAACCATGTCCTTGCATTTTTGACTATTTGCCGAAATACGCGAAACGCAACGCCGAGAAAGCAAACCCGTCGCCCGCCGAAGCATGTCAATCGATTGCAGAATGTTGAGCACGATCACCGGTTCCATTGCGTTCAGCTGTAATTGAGCTGCCTCGGCCGCAAATGTCACGGTCAGATCGTTACCGATCACCTGATAGGCAACCTGATTAACCGCTTCGGGTATAACCGGGTTCACTTTACCCGGCATGATCGAGGAACCGGGCTGGACCGCGGGAAGATTGATTTCACCGAAACCTGCCGCAGGGCCGCTACTCAATAGCCTGAGATCGTTACAGATTTTCGATAGTTTAACTGCATACCGCTTAAGCAAGGCGGAGAACGAGACAAAATCACCGGTGTCGGATGTCGCTTCGATAAGGTTCGAAGACAAACCGAACTCGATCCCGCTGATCATACTCAGTTCGTGAACCGCGTTCGAGCCGAATGACGGATCGCTATTTATGCCCGTGCCGATCGCCGTGCCTCCAAGATTGACCTTGCACAGGTAGTGAGTGCTCTCGTTAAATCTGTCGATATCCTTCAGGATCGCGGCTTGAAAAGCCAGAAATTCCTGGCCGAGGGTCATTGGAACGGCGTCCTGAAGCTGGGTTCTCCCGACCTTGAGAACGGCAGAAAATTCAGATGCTTTAGTTCCTAGCGCGCAACAAAGAGCCGTCATCTCTTTGATGAGGGAGCCGCAATCTATTAAAATAGCGAGGCGAATGGAGGTCGGATAAACGTCATTCGTAGACTGCGAGAGATTCACGTGGTTATTCGGGTGAACGACCTTATAATTCCCACGTGGCTCCCCAAGAATTTCCAGAGACCTATTGGCGATAACTTCATTTGCGTTCATGTTCGTCGAGGTTCCGGCCCCACCCTGGACCATATCGATGATGAACTGATCATGGAATTGCCCGTCGATAATTTCATCGCACGCCTGCTGGATGGCGCCGGCAACCGGCGCCTGAAGGCCGCCGAGAGTTACATTGACGCGGGCCGCCGCCTTCTTGACCATCGCGATCGAGCGGATCAGAGACGGAAAATGGTCCAGACGCATATGCGTAATGTCGAAGTTCTCTTTTGCGCGAAGCGTCTGGATTCCGTAGTACGCCTCAGCTGGTATCCGGCGGTTACCGAGAAGGTCATGTTCTACGCGCCACGCGGTCACCTGGCTCCGATCCGCTAGCAAATTCACGATTGGACACCCTCGGCCGCCATGACCTTGGCGGCAGCCAAATCCGCGACAACCCGCAGAAGTACATTCGCGCCCTTCTCGATGTCGGCATAGTCCGTCCATTCGTCGGGAGAATGGCTGATCCCCAGCCGGCTGGGAACGAAAATCATGCCAGCATCGGCGATGCGACTCATCATGGCAGTATCGTGCAACGCACCGCTATGCATTCTGCGATGCGGCACATCCAGTCTTCGTGCGGCCGTGGCGATGTGATCGGCAATATGACCCGCCAGCTCTTGTGGGCTGGACTTCGCTGTCAGCACGATTTCGCAAACCACTCCGCGACGCGCGGCGATGGTTTCGATCCGGTCACGGATAGCGACCGCCGTGTAGGTAATTTTATCCTCGTGGACATCCCGGATGTCGACGCTGAATTCCACATGACCCGCAATAACATTCGCGGCATTCGGCGAGCAAAGGATGCGGCCGACTGTAGCCACCGTTTGTTCTGACATTGAAGAACCTGCAACGCTTTCAACCGCGCAGATCATCTCGGCCGCTGCGCAAAGGGCGTCGCTTCTCAATTTCATGGGTGTCGTTCCGGCGTGATTGGCGCGCCCGGTCACACCTACGCGATAATTTTCGCTGCCCGCGATTCTGTCGACGACGCCGACCGATAGGCCCTCGCTCTCCAGCACGGCCCCTTGCTCGATATGCAGTTCCAGCATGGCGCGAACCTTCGCGGGCTCGATGCGGTCCCGTGTCACGAAGGCGGGGTCGACGCCGTAGGCTTTTGCCCTGTCAAGGAAGCTTTCTCCGCTATCGGTTCGGAGCACCTCCAGATCCTCGATCGCAAGTTGCCCTGTTACAACCTTGCTTCCCAGCAAGGGACAGCGGAACGATATGCCTTCCTCTTCGACAAAACTTATCACTTCGATCGGGCACGCATGCGGGAATGCCGACTCGACCAGAACCTGGATTACTTCGAGGCCGCAAACTACACCGAGGACCCCATCGAATTGACCGCCAAGGATGACGGTATCGAGGTGAGAACCAATGAAGACAGCCGGCGCGGCGTCGTCGGGTCCAGGCAGGCGCAACCTGAGATTTCCAACAGCGTCGATCCTAACCTGGAGGCCGAGCGCCTGCGCCTTTTGCGTCATGTAGTCATACGCAGCGCGGAATTCCGGCGAGTAACTCGGGCGGGTCGAACCGCTACCGGGAGTCGACGTGAACCGACCAATTGCCTCGACATGCCTTTGTATGCGATCGATATTGACCCGCAATTGTACCTCCAGTTCTTTCAATTCATGCGTTTGGACCGGTCGCGGACCGGGATATGAAACCAAGTGTCAGTCTTGTATCGCCCGGTAGGCGACCCAGCACATGTCCTGCCCGCTCAGGCTGACAATCTTGCCCTCATCCACGATGGCGTTCGGTTCGACAAGCGTGTAGCCGATGATCCGGCCGTCCTTCACAATCTCGGCGTTGAGGTAGATGGCCGCGCAATTGTGCTTTCCGGTCAGGATCGTAAGATCGGTGACTTCCAACCGCATCGCTCTCATTTCGCCATCGACCAGCACTCGGTTTGATGTTCCCGCCATCAACGGCGTGCCCGAACTGACCAGGAGCTTGCCCGAGACATGATTGCGCGGGACCATCGTGTCCATGGCGATTTCCGTTGCAAGCGCGGCAAGCGAATCCGTCGGGAAAATTGCATTGTGCAGAATCTCCACGACAGCACCGAACCGCACGTCCTCCCGACGCGATTGGCCGAGATCCGGCCGCGCTCGAACGCGCGATGTGTTGCGGGCGTAGACCCGTCCCTGATAATCGGCAGCGATGACGCCAGCATCGGCGTGGGGGTTGGCGTCCATCACCTGGTCCACCGCCTGCTCCACCGACAGCCCTTCACGCAGGCCTTCGATAATTTGCAGGTTGAGCGCTACGCCGGAAACGCCGGCCGCATTCGGCAAACGATGTCCGGTTACGAGCCCAACATTCTCTGCCGCCGCCACGAACTGGCTCAGCGGCGCAGGGCGGTCCGGACCGCTTGACATGACTGCTGCAAATCGTGCCGTGGAGATTTCCTCGGGCGGCATGACGCCAGTCGTTTCACCGTCGATGAAAAGGGTCTGGCTGCCTCCACGCTGGGTTTCTGCGCGATGGACGCGGCCGGCGGCGTCAAGGATGGCAAAAGCCGCATAGCCTCCGATCGACCCTGTCGCCACCTTCTCGATGGCGGCAAGCGCCCGGAATACCGCGAGCCCCGCACAGGGTCCAACCGCCAGAATGCCAATTGTCATGTCGGGTCTCGTTTCAGCGCAAATGACATGCCGCCCAATGGGCCGGCCGGATTTCCCTGAGAGCGGGAGATTCGACACGGCAGCGATCTGTGGCGATGGGGCAACGAGTGTGGAAATGGCATCCCTTTGGCGGAGTGATCGGGCTTGGGATTTCACCCTTGAGAATAATCCGCTTCTTTCGAGCTGCGGCGGGATTCGGCACCGGCACGGCCGACAACAGGGCTTCCGTGTAGGGATGTTGCGGCGAAGCGAACAGTTCCGGCCTGTCGGCGATCTCCACGATGCGCCCCAGATACATCACGGCGACGCGATGGGAGATATGTTCGATCACGCTCATGTCGTGCGATATGAACAGGAACGACAGGCCCATCTCTTGTTGCAGCCGGATCATCAAATTGACGATAGACGCCTGTATAGACACGTCGAGCGCCGAGACCGGCTCGTCGGCCACGATGATCTGCGGCCTCACGATCAAGGCACTGGCGATGGAGAGCCGTTGGCGTTGCCCGCCGGAAAACTCGTGCGGGAACCGATCCATCTGGTCTGGCCGCAATCCGACACGCTCGAACACCTCCGCCACCAGGCGCCTTTGCTCGCGACCGGGAGCAATTTTATGAATTGACAGCGGCTCGCCGACGATGTCGCCGGCCTTCATCCTTGGATTGAGGGAGGAGAACGGGTCCTGGAACACGATCTGCAACTGCTTGCGGAACGGCCGCATCTCCCGTCGCGAGAGCGATGTGATGTCGCGGCCGAGCAGTTCGATCGTTCCTTCCGTTGGTTCATGCAACTTGAGGATCGTCCTGCCGACGGTCGATTTACCGCAGCCGCTTTCACCGACAAGCCCGAGGGTTTCTCCGCGATTGACATCGAAGGAAACCCCGTCAACCGCATTGACATGTCCGACGACGCGCCGCAGCAACCCGCCTTGCAAGGGAAAGCGCTTCGACAATTGTCGTACCCGCAGCAGCGGCTGGGCTGTACTATTCATCGATTGTCTCCTGCGCCAGGCGCTCGGAATGCCAGCAGGCGGCCCATTGTCCGGCCCGTTTCTCCTCCAGACCAGGGCGCTCCCTCCGGCATTGCTCGGTAGCGTAGCCGCAGCGGGGCGCGAAGGCACAGCCGCGCGGAAGCGACCACAGCGGAGGAACGACGCCGGGGATTTCGTTGAGATCCCTGCTTCCGACGGGACCCGCCTCCCCGAGCTTCGGCAATGCGCCCAGAAGACCCTTGGTATAGGGGTGGCATGGGCAGGCAAAGATCGCCTCTGCCCTGCCTTCCTCGACCTTTCGCCCGGCATAGAGGATGACCACCCTGTCCGCCATTTCGGCGACGACGCCCATATCATGCGTGATGAGTACTATGGTCATGTTGAGCTGGTCTTGCAGATCGCGCAGAATATCGAGTATCTGCGCCTGGATGGTCACATCCAATGCAGTGGTCGGCTCATCGGCGATCAGAAGCGCGGGTTCGCAAGACAGAGCCATGGCGATCATCACGCGCTGCAACATGCCGCCGGAAAGCTGGTGTGGATATTCGTGCAACCTTGCTTCCGGCGCCGGGATATGTACCCGCTCAAGCATCGCAAGGGCACGCTTGCGTGCCTCTTCCTGCGAAATTTTCCTGTGCTCGACCAGCGCCTCCGTCATCTGCCGCCCGATCGAAAGCACAGGATTGAGCGAGGTCATCGGCTCTTGAAAAATCATCGAGATTTTGTTGCCGCGCAATTTCTGCATATCGCGTTCAGGCAGGCTCAACAGATCCCGGCCCTCGAAAATGACGCGGCCGGCAGATACCCGCCCGGGCGGAGACGGAACCAGACCCATGATGGAAAGCGAAGAGATGCTTTTTCCGGATCCCGACTCACCTACGATCGCCAGGGTTTCGCCGGGATAGACATTGTAGGAAAGGTCGTTCACCACGGTTATCGAGCCCGAGCGGAACGCAAACTCCGTCGACAGGCCCTGCACGCTGAGTACCGGGGTGGCGGCGCCCGCATCGCTATACCGATCGGCCGATATTTCGGCGCTGTGGTTTGCCATATTCATCTCACATCTCAGTCCTTACGTTGCCGCGGGTCGAGCGCTTCGCGAATGCCATCACCCAACAAGTTGAATGCGAGGACCGTGACCATGATCGCCAGGCCGGGATAGAGCATTATCCAGGGTGCGGTATTGAAATAGTCGCGCCCGGCCGACAGAACCGCGCCCCATTCGGGAGAAGGCGGTTGCGCGCCCAGCCCAAGGAAGCTCAGCGCGGCTGCGGCAAGGACTGCCGTCGAGACGCCCAACGTGGCGACGACGATCAAGGGCGGTATCACGTTCGGTAGCAAGTGCCGGAACAGCAGCCGCAAATGCCCCGCACCGGAGGCATAGGCAGCCTCGATATAAGGCTTGTTGCATTCGACGAGCGTGACACTGTAGGTGACGCGGGCATAGAAAGGAATGGCTGCTATTCCCACCGCAATCATGGCATTCGTCAGGCTTGGTCCGAGCACGGCCACCGCCGCAAGGGCGATAAGCGTTTCCGTGAAGGAGAACAGGACATCGACCCCGCGCATGAAGATGCGTTCCAGCCATCCCCCCGCATAGCCGCTTATCATGCCGATCAGCATACCGAGCGTAAGCGAAATACCGACCGCGATGACGCCTACCTGGATGGTCAGCCGCGTTCCATAGATGACACGGCTGAGCATGTCGCGGCCAAACTCATCGGTTCCGAACGGATGGCTGAGCGACGGCGCACCAAGCATGTCCCCGACCCCCATTTCATCAGGGGAGTATGGCGCAAGGAGCGGAGCGAAAATCGCAACGAGAGCTAGAAAGGCGACGAGCACGAACCCTATTGCGGCGCCACGATTGGCAAAGACCGCTTCCACAAAGCGCCTCAGCGGGTTGTGGAGACTTCGGGCGTCCGTGTATTCCATAGGGGTGGGCGGATTCCGCTCGTCCAGCAGCGCCGTTCCCACGTTGCTTTTCTGCATAAGGGAGCCTCTCTTCATCTATACCTGATGCGCGGGTCCAGCCGCACATAGAGAAGGTCCATCAGCACCGATACGATAACCACGATGATCGCAAACATAAGGATGAACCCCTGAATAAGAGGATAGTCCCGTTGGAAGATTGCCTGGATGGCCATCCGCCCGACGCCGTTCCATCCGAAGACATTCTCGACGACGATTGCGCCGCCCATCATGTACGTGAACTGCATTCCGATCATGGTGACGATGGGCACAAGCCCGGCACGCAGCGCATGCCGGTAAAGGACTGTCGCCCGAGGCAAGCCCTTTGCCCGGGCCGTGCGAATAAAGTCCTGGTCAAAAATATCGATCATCGACGATCGCGTGAGCCGTGCGATAATCGCTGCATTGGCGACCCCCAGCGTAATGGCCGGTAGCACCAGATTTTGAATACCGCTGCCGGCGACGGGCAGCCATTCAAGACGCACTGCGAATGTAAAAAGCAGGATGAGCCCGAGCCAGAAACTCGGCATGGAGACACCCAGAATGGCCGCGGTCATCAGCGAGGTATCGAGCCAACTCCCCCGCTTGTATGCAGCAATGAAACCGAGGGGCATACCGATAGCTATGGCGATCACGAGGGCGGTGCCGGCCAGAAGAAGCGTATATGGCAAATGCAGGAGAAGAAGATCCATAACTGGTTGCTCGCCCCTTATCGTATGGCCAAGATCCCCACGCATTAATTTCTTCATGTACATGAAGTATTGAGTTACGATCGGTTGATCCAGGCCAAGCGAGCGCCTTATATTCTCAAGCTGCTCGGGCGTCGTCCCTTGGGATTGGGCGTACATTATCTGGACGGGATCTCCGGGGACCACGTGTATCAACATAGACACCGCAATTGTCGTTACCCAGACAGTCACGATGGCCGCGAATATTCTCTTTACGAGATACTTGGTCATCCGCAGATTTACCTCGTCCTTGGTCTTCGGTTGGCATCGTGAATGGACCGCCCGATACGATTGTCGGAACCGGGCGGTCCCAAAATCAGGACGTCAGAATTTGACGTCGCTGAACAACGGCCGATCGAACGGTCCGATCTTGAAACCGGGCGCCTTTTTCGAAACCGCGAATATCCATAGCCAGCCGGGCGTATAGACCGGAACATGGACCGCTTCCGAAAGCAGCACCTTGAACACATCTTGCACCTTGGCGCGGCGTGCATCCGGATTAACTTCGGTGCGCGTATCTTCCAGCAATCTATCGAGTTCTGGCGTGGCGTAGCCATTATAGGCGCCCGGCGAGTGCCACAGAAGATAAAGGACGTCGGGGTCAAACCAGGTCCAGCCCATCAGGTCCATGAAACCGGGGCCTTCGGCCTTCTCGTTTTCCTGTTTGACGCGCGCATTCAAGGTGCCGATGTCCATGACTTCGATGCTGGCGTCGATACCCACCTGCTTGAGCTGGTTCTGGAAAACCTGGAGAACCTTTTCCCGACTATCACCGGGCCAGGTCGCCATTACCATCTTCATGGGATTGTTAGGACCATAACCGAGCTCTCCCAGAAGTTGCTTAGCCTTCTCCGGGTCATGAGACTGACCGAACTTGCGGCAGAACTCTTCGTCATGCCCGAAGACTCCCTGCGCCACAGGGCATAGTTCACGTTGCACCAGATCGCCGAAGACGATCTTCAGTGCCAGATCCTTGTCGAGCGCATATGAAACCGCCTGCCTGGCCCGAGCATCGTTGAAGGGCGGACGATGGACGCTAAACTCCAGGAACATGTTCTGACCGGTCGATTTGGCGATGTGAACATCGACATCGGGATTGTTTTGCAGGTCTTTGACGTCCTGGATAGGCGGCACGATTACCTGTAATTCGCCGGTCTTGAGGCCGGCAAGGCGGGTTTGCGCTTCAGGCATGGTGCGAACGATCAGCCGGTCGGAATGTGGCGCTCCAGGGTTCTCTACTGGACGACCGAAATTTCGATAGTCCTGATTCCGCGCGAGGATGATCTCCGACCCCTTTGTCCATTTTTCAAATTTCCACGGGCCTGTGCCAACAGCAGAGGAAATGCCGAAGCCGGCGCTTTTCGCATTGCTGTCGCACAACATCCCGGTGAATTCGTCCGCCATGAAAGGAACGAACGCACCAAATGGCTTGGACAGCGTGAACTTGACCGTCAGTCTGTCGACTTTGTCGACGGCAACGATTGGCCCCCAACTTGCCTTGGTAAGGCTGGGATTTTCTTTACTCAATGCGCGGTCAGCAGTCCACTTGACATCATCGGCATCGAAGGGTGTGCCGTCATGGCACTTGATGCCATCATTCAGCTTGAAGACGACTTCCTTGCCATCGGGGCTGACAGTCCACTTCTTGGCAAGGTTCGGAACGACTTCACCCTTGTCGTTGAATTCAAGAAGAGAGTCGTAAATCTGGTACCAGAGCTGCCTGGATAGGGTTGAGGTAGCTCTTTGCGGATCCAGGGAGTCAATGTCGCCATCCCTGGCCCAAACAATATCTCCAGCCATCGACGTCACGCCTGACGACAGCAAAAAGAGTATGCTGGCGGCCGCGGTCGTAGTTAGGTTCGCTTTCATTCATCTTCCCCTTCATTTCCGACCATTCTATGGGTCAACGGTAGCGGCCCAACGGCACCGCCTTCCTTGTGCCCATCAAGTACGATACAAAAATTTCAGCTTGTCAAGTATGTGATAAATGTGTTTTAGAGATAAATAGTGAACCACGAGCAGGATCGAGCATGAGGAAATGATGGACGACCAAACAGCTCGCGAACCACGCCAACTGGAGCGGCGGGTAAGGGGTGTATATGAGAGCCTACCCGCCAGTGAGCGAGCGCTTGCCGACCTTATGCTCGAGTTCCCCGGGGATCTCTTGCTGTTTTCGGCGACTGCCCTATCCGAAAAGGCCGGTGTTTCGAAGGCGGCGGTGACGCGGCTGGTCAAACGGCTTGGATATAGCGACTATCGTGAAATGCAGGCAGAGGTCCGCGGCGCGCAGGACGCGGGAGAGCCCATCTATCTCAATACCGGCTTCGTCAAGCCGTCCAACGATCACGGTAGTCTGCAAACCCATCTCGACAGGGATATTGTCAATCTGCGTCAGACATTCGATGCGATCCGATCCGAAGATGTGGATGCGGTGGTGCGAAAGATCATTTCCGCGAGACGCGTCTGGATCATCGGATTCCGAAACAGCTACTTTTTCGCCTCCTATATCCGCCGTCAGCTTGTGCAGATACGACCCGATGTCAATCTCGTGCCCGCGCCTGGCCAAGTCCTCATGGAGGATCTCGCCGCGATCGATCCCGCTGATCTTCTGATAGCGGTGGGCCTTCGCCGGCGAACGCCGCAATTGCGGCGAGCAATGGAGATCATCCGAGATATGGGCGTGCCTATCGCCTATATCACCGACCGCGTGGCCGTAGCCACTCCCAAGCTTGCGACCTGGACCTTTGCCTGTCAGGTGCGGGGAATATCGCTCTTCGATTCCTATGTCGGCGTCATGAGTCTCGCAAATTATCTCTGCACCGAAGCCGTGGCCCAGGTGGGTGACAGCGGCCGCGAGATGCTGACCCGTATAGAGGACCTGATGGACTTGATGGGCGAAATCGACCCCGACAATTGAAGGTAAACCAACAACAACCATTGGAAGGGTTTGTTTTGCGTATTGATGAGATCGAGCTTTTCCGAGTCGCGATGCCGATGAAGGAACCCTGGCGAACTTCCTTCAGCGAGGAAGTCGCCATCGACAGCATTTTCGTGCGCATGCGCAGCGAGGGACAGGATAGCTGGGGAGAAACCGCACCCTACCGGCTCCCGCAGTTTTCGCCAGAATGGGCACCGGGTGCATTCGCCTTGCTCAGGGATGCTTTTGCCCCCGCACTGGTTGGGCAATCGATAGAGTCAGGGGTGGCTCTTGCCGATCGGCTGAGGCAATTCAAAGGCAATCAGTTTGCCAAGGCGGGTCTCGACAACGCATGGTGGGACCTTCAGGCAAAGCTTTGCAACGAGCCATTGTGGAAGGTCATTGGCGGCGACAGCCCCAATGTGAGCGTCGGTGCCGATATCGCCGTCATGGACGACCTGGATCAACTTGTCCGCGCGGTGGAGCAGGCGGTCGAAGCCGAATTTCGTCGGGTCAAGCTCAAATTCCGCCATGGATGGGGTGTCGAGATGGTGGCCCGCGTGCGCGAAGCCTGTCCGGACGCCGTCCTGCATGTTGATTGCAACAGCGGCTTTACCCTGAACGATATGGCCATGTTCAAGGAGCTTGACCGCTTCAACCTCGCCATGATCGAGCAACCGCTAGCTTATGACGACTTGATCGACCATGCTCGCCTTCAGCAGGAACTGCAAACGCCGATCTGCCTGGATGAGAGCATTACGTCTCTCGATCGGGCTCGCAAGGCAATCAGTATCGGTGCCTGTGGCTGGATCAATCTGAAACCCTCCCGCGTTGGGGGGCTAACCGAGGCGATCGCCATTCACGACTATTGTGCTGAGAAAGACATTCCGTGCTGGGTGGGAGGCATGCTTGAATCGGCCGTGGGTCAGGGACCGGCAATCGCGCTTTCGACGTTGGCGAACATCAAGTATCCCTGTGATATTTTTCCGAGCGAGCGGCTGTATCAACAGGACGTCAGTGAACCTGACATCGTCCTAAGTGGGAAATCGCAAATTGTTGCTCCGTCCGCACCAGGCCATGGTTTCAGTCCAAATATGCAGCGGTTGCAGAAATGCACGCTCGAACGCGCACTGGTTAGCAGAAAATGAGCGGGCGTCCCTTCCCCCGAATAGTGCTTGTCGGTGTCGGGGGAACCATCACTATGATCGGGCCGAAAGGCGTGGCGGTTCTTCCCGAACTCGACGTCGACGTTTTGGCGGAGGCTGTCCCTGGCGTTGCCGAAATATGCGACTTGAAAACAATCACGCTGTCAAAGACGCCCAGTCCACACATGGACATTGGCTCCATCATGGCAATTGCTGCAACTATACGGCAGATGCAGTTGGATGGCGCAGACGGATTTGTTATCCTGCAAGGCACCGATACAATGGAGGAAGCCGCCTTTGGCCTGGAACTTCTCCTAAGTCGGTCGGCGATCGTCGCGATAACGGGTGCGATGCGTAATCCGGCTCAGCCTGGCGGGGAAGGACCAGCAAACCTGCTTGATGCAGTGCGGGTTGCAGCGTCATGCGATGCAGGACAAGGTGTGGTCGTCGTGATGGACGGAGCTATTCATGCGCCCCGGTATGTCCGAAAAGAACACACAACCAGCGCAGCCGCCTTCGATTCAGGTCCGGTCACCCTCGGGGAAGTCACCGACAACGGCATAGTGCTTTACGCATCCCTTCCAGAAATGCCGCAATTTCAAGTGTCGGATGGCGCCCAACCGTCTCCGGTCGCACTTATTGAAGCGACAATAGGCGAAGCGGGGCAATTGATCGAATTCGTCGAGCAGGCCGGCTACAGGGGTATTGTTGTTGCGGGAATGGGCGGAGGGCATGTATCGCCCGCCATGGCGGATCGGCTGGAGGCGCTAGCGGCTCGCATGCCAGTCATCATCGGCAGCCGGACCGGCGGGGGAACAACACTAACATCGACTTACGCTTACAGCGGCGGCGAAATCGACCTAGCCAGGCGTGGTCTCATTCGTTCCGGCTGGTTGGCACCGAGAAAAGCTCGGATCGCACTTTCGTTGTTGCTCGCAGCGAATGCCGACCGCAATCGGATCGGGGAGTTTTTTGTGACATTTGGCGGCGGATAAGAATGGGAATTATATACGAAACTAGACAGCGGCCCTAGTTCGGCTTCCGTTTAACCGGCTTCGCCTTCGCCGCGCTCTTCTCGGCTGCGCGAAAAATCGCCTTCGCAATTTCCTCCGGCGTGCCGGGTAGCGGGTCGATCTGGTTTGTGACGGGGCGGCCTCGCGTGGCCTTCGGCTTCTCTGTCATAGGCAGTTCTATATGCTCCCGGCGTGGGGAAGCGACTTGATGTAGCCTTCCATGAATGCCCAGTCCGGCTCACCGTTCGGCGTCACCGGGAGCCGGAGAATCGATTCTTTCATGCGCCCAAGGTGCCACTTCCTCCCGCAGTTGAAGCGGGACTTCTCTTTGCGAATGAGCGCGCAGATGAACATCGCGATGTAGGGGGTGAGAGCGAATTTCGGGTATAGGATAGGCGGACCGGGTCAGGTGCCGAAAACCGCCGGCGACGGTGACCAGATCGTAGGGGCGGCCGCGCAGCTCCTCGCGGATATCGTCGATCAGCAGGTCGAGGTTGCAGTTTTTGCCGACCACGCGAGCCAGCACACCGCGTGTCACCGGCTCGCCGGCAGCAAAAATGACCGCCTCGACCCGGCTCATCCATTCGCGCCAGCGCGCCTCCGGCGGCAGATGATCCAGTTCCCGATCAAACAGACCGTCGTCTGGTCGGCGGTCGCCTCCCTGCCCTTCCTTCCGTCGCTTGGGCGCACTCTCCGCCATAGTTTTCAAAGTCCATAAATGCGGAACGTCGGTCGCCCGGACAGTTCGCGCACGGCGCCGAGTTCCATCAGCCGGTCGAACAGGCGGCGCAAGGCCCGGTCGCTCATGCCAGCGACGGGATCGGACGCGACCATCGCGTCGCCGGACAACAGCTTTTGCACGGCCGTGTCTGCACTCCTGGCCCTGAGTTTCGGCGCGACGGCGAGCAGTTTTTGCGCGCGGCGCTCAAGCTCGGCGGACAGATCGATGGCGCGCAACGCGGCGCGCGCCTGTGCAGCGAGCAGATTTCTGGCGCGTTCGATCCCCGCCGGCCCGGTTGCGGGAACAGGGGCTTCCGCCCGTCTCGGCCGGCCGGTGCCTGCCCCCGGCACCGCCTCGGTACCCAGCAGCGGAACGGCATGGCTCCAGCCCAGAAGCTGCGCCAAAAGCGCGTCGGCGAGCCATGCCCCGACGAAGCGCCCGAAGCCATGGCGTTCGACGACCGCGAAGGCGCCGGTCAGGGCTTCGACCGTCCCGGTGCCGGCGTGAAGCTTGCGAAGTTCCGCCGCCAGATCGGACACCGCCTCGCCGTCACCGGCGTGACCAAACGCCTCCAGCATCGCGGCAAGGTTTTTTTCGGTCAAAAGGTCCGCCGCGGGCCGCTCTGCCAGCCGCCGCCAGGCGAGCAGCAAACGGCCGCCGGGGCCG